>JBBSPX010000008.1:0-29928 GCA_038258395.1 Gemmatimonadales bacterium
CAGCATGCCCGCATCCTGCGTGATCCGAAGGATCCGATGCGGTTCTCGCTCACCGACCTCAACAGCCGGAACGGTACCTTCCTCAACAAGGTGCGGATCGTCGGCAGTGTCCCGCTGGCCCCGGGTGATGTGATCCAGCTCGGCGCCGGCGGACCGGAGGTCCAGTTCGAGATCGACCCGCTTCCGGCCGCCTACGTCAAGGCGACCCGGCTGGGTGGACTCGCCGCGCCCGCCGCTGCCGGTCTGGGTGAAACCCGCACCGCGGGATCCGCCGTGACCGACTCGGCCACGGCCGCCGCCGCACGGCCAGCCGGCAGCGTCGGCAAGGCCACCGTCGAGCGGATGATCGGTCAGACCCGCAACGAGGGGAAGCGCACCACGATGCTGGCGGTCGCCGCCGTCGTGCTGCTCGCGGTGGCCGGTGGCGTCTGGCTCAAGAGCAATAGCGACTCGACCACCGATCAGGTCCGCCGCGATGCGGAGTCGGCTGCCGCTCTGGCCCAGGCCAAGACCGACTCGATCGGCAAGGCCGGCGAGCGCGCCCAAGCGCTGGGAACGATGATGACCCCAGCTGAGATCGCCGATGCCAGCGCCGCCGCCGTGGTCCAGATCGATTTCTCATGGAATCTGGTGTATGCTCCGACCGGCGCGCAGGTGTTCCACCGGTACGTGCCGAATGGCATCATCGTCGGCAGCCGTACCGTCCCGATCATTGCGGGTGCCGGCGACGCGGTCCCGGCGTACTACATGCTCGACGGCAACGTCCTCGAGCCGGCCCTGACGATCGACGGCGGGAGCGGTGCGCCGATCGCCGTCACCTCGGGTGGGTCCGGTTTCGTGGTCACCAGCGATGGGTTCATTCTCACCAACCGGCACATTGCCGCGAACTGGCGTGCCCCGTATCGTTTCGACCAGAGCCAGATGGGCGTGCTCATCAATGGCGATGGCGATGTGCTCCTCGATGCCTCCGACAACCCCATGCTGGTGCGCCCGCCGATGCGCTGGATCCCGTCTGAGACCAAGCAGGCTGGTCCCAAGGATGAGTTTGACGTATTCCGCGGTCGTCAGGAATACCTGATGGTGCGCTTCCGGAAGAACACCACGCCCCTCGAGGCTGCCACTCAACGCGTCAGTGACCAGCACGACGTGGCGCTCATCAAGGTTTCGGCCCCGGGATCGGTCCCCAAGATCGAGCTCTATGACTCCTACGACGTCACCAAGGTGGGCGATCAGATCACCGTCATGGGCTACCCATCCATCTCCAACTATGTGGTCGCCGTGCTCCGGTCGCGGGACATGTTCAATCGCGACGCGCAACAACGGGTGGTGCCCGACCCGACCGTATCGGTCGGCAACGTCGGCAAGATCGTGCGGGCCGCCGATGGTCCGGTGAGCCAATCGCAACTCGAGTTCTCCGGAGGGGACATCTACCAGCTGACCATCAACTCGACTGGTGCCGGCAACAGCGGCGGTCCGATGTTCGACAGTTTCGGCCGCGCGATCGGCATCTTCTTCGCCAGCGCGCAGAGCGGCGACGCAGGGGTCACCTTCGCCTTGCCCATCCGCTACGGACTCGAACTGATGTCCGTCGCACCTACCTCGAACTGATTCGAGGCCCATCTCATGACCACCGGCACTTGGCTCCAAGCCCAGTTCGGGACCTGGCGTCTCGTCGAGTTCCTCGGCGCCGGTGGCATGGGAGAGGTCTATCGCGGTGTGGATTCGCAGTCGGGACAGGAGGTTGCGGTGAAGGTGCTCACAGCCGTGCGGGGCTCCGAATCACTCCGCGCCAGGTTTGCGAACGAGGCCCGGATCCACTCCTCCCTGTCCCACCCCGCGATTGCCAGGATGATCGCCTTCGCGTCACATGAAGGCACTCCAGCGATTGTGATGGAGTATGTCGATGGCGAGACCATCGAGTCATGGCTCGCCTCGCACGGTCCGATGCCTCTGGCGCGGGCAATCGACAGCATGCAGGAACTCGTCTCCGCCATTGACTACCTTCACCAGCGGGGCACGGTGCACCGGGACATCAAGTCGAGCAACGTCAAGATCACGCGGTCGGGTCACGTGAAGCTGCTCGACTTCGGGATCGCCAAGGGACCCGATTCTCCCGCCCTCACCGCCGATGGCAGCGTGATCGGGACACTCCAGTCGCTCGCCCCCGAACAACTTGTCGGCGCACCGGCCGATATGCAGAGCGAGATCTGGGCACTCGGCGTGCTCTTCTATGAAATGGTCACCGCACGCCACCCGTTCGCCGGGGACGGCATCGAGGGCATCACCGGTCGGATCCGCACTGCACGCTATCCGGCGCCAACCATCACCAGGCCCGGACTCCCACCGGCCGTCGACGGCGTCATCGGCCGATGCCTCCGGGTCGATCCGCGGGCGCGATATGCATCGTGCGCGGCCCTGCGGTCGGACTTCGAACGCCTGCTCGCCCCGGAGCGGCTGCCGATCAGGATTCGCGTACCAGTGCTCCCTGCCACCGTGCGTCGTCACGCCCCACTCCTGGTCGCGGCCACGCTCGCGATACTCGCGATCGCGTTCGCGTTCAGCGGACTCTGGTCGCGTGGGGGGGGGGGGAGGCGGGATTCCACCGGACTCGCGAGCGGTCGCGAATCGACGGCCACTACCGTGGTCATACCCACCGGACAGCTGCGCGAGGTCACCGTCAACTCACTCAATGGCACCGCCAATGTCTGGCAAGACGGTCAGAAGGTAGGCGAGACGCCGTACCGCCTCCGCAGGGCGATCGGTGGCGAGGTGCATGTGATCCTCAGGCGAACAGGCTACCACGACGAGGATGTCCGTTTCAGCGTCACCGAGGGACGGTCCGAGTATTCCTTCGTGCTCCTTCCGCTCACCAACCGGCCCCAATCGAGCCGCCCCCCGCTCGCCCCGCTCCTGCTCGGCTTCGCCTGGTTTGGATTGCCGTGGCGTCGCAAGCGCGCGCCTGAGCGTCACCCGATGGAAACCACCGATCGTCCGGCATTCCATGGGGGGGGGCTGAGTGTCGAATCGCGTGTGGTTGTCGGAACGGCCAGCGACCCCGGGTGCCTGCGTACCAATAACGAGGACACGGTTCGCGTGGTGCGCCCACCGGATGAGAACGGTCCCCTCCTCGCCGTGGTCTGTGATGGCATGGGTGGCCACGCGGCGGGCGAACAGGCAAGTCGAATTGCCGCCGAGGTCATTGCACAGCGATATCAGGAGGATGGCGATCCCGGCGAAGTCCTCGCCCAGGCCGTGCGTCGAGCCAACCGCGAGGTCTACGACACCGCGGCCGCCGACAGCACGCTCCGCGGCATGGGCACGACCTGCACCGCCATCGTCCTCCGCGGCGGGCTCGCGTGGTGCGCACATGTTGGCGATTCGCGCTGCTACCTCATCCGGGCCAACGAGATCTTCGTCATGACCGAGGACCACAGCGCGGTCATGGAGTTGGTCCGGGAGGGCAGTATCTCACGCGAAGAAGCGCGCGAGCATCCCGACAAGAATGTGATTTCTCGCGCGCTCGGCAGTCATGCCGAGATCGAGGTGGCCACCTGGCCGCGTCCGTTCGTGGTGCGCCCCGGCGACCGCTTCCTGCTGTCGTCCGATGGACTGCACGATGTCATCACCGAAGCCGAGATCCTCCGGGTGGTCGACACCCTGCCACCGCATCTGGCGTGTCATGAACTCGTGAAGCTCACGCGTGCCGCCGGCGCCCCCGACAATGTGAGTGTCGTGATCCTCGGCCTGCCGCTGTCGGAACCTGAGGCGATCGGCGTCACCCAGACCGCGCAGATCCTGTCATGACCGATCGTCGCGGCACGACGCTCGGCAAGTACCAGGTCCTCGACCGACTCGGTGAGGGCGGCATGGGCACGGTCTATCGCGCTCGCGACGAGATGCTCGACCGCGAAGTCGCCATCAAGGTGCTCCGTCCGGATCTGGTCCGGCAAACCGCACTGGTCGAACGATTTCGCACCGAAGCCGTTGCGTTGGCACGGCTGGCCCACCCGCGCATCGCGACGCTCTACGGTCTCGAGCGCGACGGCGATGAGTTCTACATGGTGATGGAGTTCCTGCGCGGCGAGACCCTCGAAGCGCTCGTCGCTCGTGAGGGACGCATCTCCTGGCGGCGTGCGGCCCAGATCTGCGCGCAAGTGGCCGAAGCGCTTGACCATGCCCATGATCACGGCGTGGTACATCGGGACATCAAGCCGGCCAACATCATGATCGGACCGGGCGATGCCACCAAGGTGATGGACTTCGGCATAGCTCGGATGGCGGGGAGCAGCCGGCAGACGCGCCACGGCCACTCGGTCGGCACACCAGCGTACATGGCGCCGGAGCAGCTGCGCGGGGAGGAGTGCGACGGGCGCACCGACCTCTACGCGCTGGGCGCCGTCTTCTACGAACTGGTGACGGGGAAGGTCGCGTTCGAGGCCGACAGCGACTACAAGCTGATGATGCGGCAGCTCAACGACCCGCCAATGCCACCCAGCGCGAGTAATCCGGAGTTGCCGGCCATCGTCGACCGCACCGTGCTCCGAGCGATGTCCAAGCAGCCGGCGGATCGGTTCGCGACCGCGGCCGCCATGCGGAACGCGCTGATGGAGGCGGCGGCGAGCGTCGTCACCGAGGCCCACGCGACGCGTGGAGCCGCTCCTGCGACCCGGATCGCCAGCGCGCCTCACTCGGCGCCGCCACAGAGGATCGCAATTCCCGATCCGATCAGGGGCACGGCGTCCGTCGCCACCGCTACCGAAACCGCCGATCAGGCGATCGCGCCGGCGAATCACGGCATCTGGTTCGATTGGCGGACGTGGGCGACCGTCGCGATGCTCGCGCTCGCCCTCGGTGTCGTGCTGCGAAGCGGGACGGGCAAGGGCCCTGCGGTGACGCCCGACACCCCGCCGCCGGTCGAGATCGGGCCACCAGCGACCGATCCAGCCACCTCCCCGGGTGTTCTGGGATCCGGTGTCCCGCCTCGACCATCGGCGCCTGTCGGTGGCCAGGTCATCCCACCACCGCCGGTTGTTGTCGCGAAGCCGGAGCCGGGTCGGAAGACCCCCCCGCGCGCTCCGGCTCCAACTCCCCCACCCGCGCCCGCGCCCGCTCCCGCACCCGCACCCGAGAAGAAGCCGGCGGCGCCGCCCCAGTCGTCGGCCGAACGAACCGAGGATGCCAACGCGGCCGCGAAGGACGCACAGCGGGCTGCCACGACCGCGGTCAGAAGCTGGTTCCAGGCCGGAAATGCCACCGGTCTCGTCGGCACCGTCGATGGCCAACCGGCCGATCGTCTGATTCGCGAGAAGCGCCTCGGCCTTGGCCAACCAGGGACGCCATCCGTGAGCATCAACGGATCGGAGGCCACCGCAACCGTGACCAGCGAGGTCGAGCTGCGTTCCGCCTTTGGTTCCTCCAAGCGCAAGAGTGCGCGGTTCACCCTGCAGCTCAGCCAAGCAGCGAACGGCACGTGGCGTGTGACGCGAGCGACAGTGCAGGGATAGCGAAAGCGAGGCAACGCACGTCGCTGTCGACGAACCAAACCGCGGGCTCACGCCCGCGGCTCGGCCATTTGGCCGCGGTTGGGTTCGCAGGCAGCGGAGTGTGCGTCGCTCCTCATGATGGCCGCGAGATTGCTTCGGGCCCGTAGGGTCCTCGCAATGACAGGTGTTTCTCGCCTCTCGCTTCTCGCCTTATTATTGGGCCCATGACCGATCCAGCTGAATCCGCAGGCTACGAGCCGACTGCCGTCGAGGCCAAATGGCAGGCTCGCTGGCGCGAGCTGCGTACCAACGAGCCCGATCTCGACCACGCCACATCACCATTCTACAATCTGATGATGTTCCCCTATCCCTCGGCAGAGGGCTTGCACGTGGGGAACCTCTTCGCGTTCACGGGCGCGGACGTCTACGGCCGCTTCAAGCGGATGCAGGGACACCAGGTCTTCGAACCGATCGGCTTCGATGCATTCGGGATCCACTCCGAGAACCATGCCATCAAGACCGGCCAGCATCCGGCCGAGCTGATCCCGAGCAACATCCGGAACTTCACCCGACAGCTCACCCGCGTCGGGGGCATGTTTTCGTGGGAGCATGTCCTCTCGACCACTGATCCGAGCTACTACAAGTGGACCCAGTGGGTCTTTCTGCAGCTCTTCAAGCGCGGTCTCGCCTACAAGAAGAAGGGCGCTGTCAACTGGTGCCCGACCGACAAGACTGTCCTCGCCAACGAGCAGGTGATTGCCGGCGCATGCGAACGCTGCGGCAGCATGGTCGAGCAACGCGTGCTCGAACAGTGGTACTTCCGGATTACCGACTACGCCGAACGGCTGCTCACCAACCTCGACGACCCAGACAAGATGGATTGGTCGCCGAGCACCGTGCTGGCACAGAAGAACTGGCTCGGCCGTTCGGAGGGCGCTGAAATCTCGTTCGATGTGCCATCGAGCGATGCATCGGTCCGCGTCTACACCACGCGGCCCGACACCATCTTCGGCGCGACCTTCATGGTGCTCGCTCCCGAACACCCGATGGTCGACGAGCTCACCAATGCGGCACAGCGCGATGCGGTCGCTGTCTACCGACAGGCGGCAGCGGCAAAGGATCTCGTCGCCCGAAAGACCGGCGACAAGGCGAAGACGGGCGTGGCGACGGGTGGAACCGTCGTCAATCCGGCGACCGGTGAGGAGATCCCGGTCTGGATCGCCGACTATGTCCTGATGGACTACGGCACCGGCGCCATCATGGCGGTCCCCGGCCACGACGAGCGCGACTTCGCATTCGCCACGACGTATGGGCTGGAGATCGTGCGCGTGGTGGCGGGACCAGACGACACGGCCGCGACGCCGCTCAGCGAAGCCTTCGTCGACAACGCCGGCGGCATGCTCGTGAACTCCGGACGGTTCGACCGGCTCACCACCAGAGCGGGGGGGGCGCAGATCACCGCGTGGCTCGCGGCCGAAGACCACGGCAACACCAAGGTACAGTACCGGTTGTATGACTGGTGCATCTCGCGTCAGCGCTACTGGGGTCCACCGATCCCGATCATCTACTGTGACGCATGTGGCACCGTACCGGTGCCCGAGGATCAGCTCCCGGTCGAGCTGCCGCTCATTGACGACTTCCGTCCCGACGATTCAGGTGTGTCGCCGCTGGCGCGTCACGCGGACTGGTACTTTGTCCCCTGCCCGACCTGTGGCGCCAAGGCGCGTCGCGAGACCGACGTCTCGGACACCTTCCTCGACTCGGCGTGGTACTTTCTTCGCTACCCGTCGAG
Source organism: Gemmatimonadales bacterium (assembly GCA_038258395.1). Taxonomy (GTDB): domain Bacteria; phylum Gemmatimonadota; class Gemmatimonadetes; order Gemmatimonadales; family GWC2-71-9; genus Palsa-1233. The sequence goes on from JBBSPX010000008.1 coordinate 7,276, forward strand.
CGATCGGGATGATGTGCCGTTCGACCTCGCGCGCACGCGCAAGTGGCTCCCGGTCACCAGCTACATCGGCGGCAACGAGCACGCCGTGTTGCATCTGCTCTACTCGCGCTTCATCACGATGGTGCTGCACGATGCGGGGATGCTCGACTTCGAGGAGCCGTTCCGGAAGTTCCGGGCGCACGGCCTGATCGTGAAGGACGGGTCGAAGATGTCGAAGTCGCGCGGCAATGTGGTCGTGCCAGACGAGTACATCGAGAAGTGGGGCGCCGACACTTTCCGGATGTACCTGATGTTCCTGGGACCGTTCCAGGAAGGTGGCGACTTCCGCGATGCAGGGATCAGTGGCCCGCGGCGGTTCCTCGACAAGATTTGGGACCTGGTCGAGGAGGCATGTCATCCCGATGCAGCGAACGCCGAGATCCACCACGACGTCCTGATCAAGTGGCATCAGAGCAAGCAGCGCGTGAGTGAGGGACTCGAGGGGCTTCATTACAACACCGCGGTCGCGGCCCTCATGGAACTGCTCAACGTACTCCGTGACACGACGTGCGCGAGTCGCGAAGTCGTGAGTGAGCTGGTGCAGATGCTCGCACCGTTCGCGCCGCACTTCGCCGAAGAGTGCTGGGAGCGGCTGGGCCATACCACGACGATCTTCGACTCGACATGGCCCGTGTGGGACCCGGAACTCACCACCGACGACACCGTCACCATCGGGGTGCAGGTCGGCGGCAAGACCCGCGGCACCGTGACGCTCGCAATCGACGCCACGCCCGAGCAGGCCGAAGCCGCCGCGCGCGCCGAGAATTCGGTGGCGCGGCATCTCGAGGGCAAGACGGTGCAGAAGGTGATCTGGGTGCCGGGACGACTGCTCAATTTTGTGACGATCAACGAGTGACCATCTCCTTCGATCAATTCCTCGCCACCGATATCCGCGTCGGCCGTATCCTCACGGCCGAGTTGAATGCCACGGCGCGCAAGCCTGCCTTTGTCCTGACGGTCGACTTTGGCCCCGAGTTCGGCGTCAAGACATCAAGCGCCCAACTCACCGTGCACTACACGGCCGATGACCTGGTCGGACGACTGGTGGTGGCGGTGATGAACTTCGAGCCGAAGCGCGTGGCCGGGGTCAAAAGCGCCGTCCTCGTCCTGGGGGTTCCGGACGAGGACGGCGCGGTGGTTCTCCTGCAACCGACACGGGACGTCCCGCTCGGCGGTCGGCTCTTCTAGGGGCGCTCGAACCGATCCTTGAGGCGGTTGAGATCATCCTGGGCCAGATGGCGCATCGCCCCGACCATCACTTTCGCCGCACTGCCGAGCATGGCGCCGCTGACCTTGCCCATCGAGTCGCCTGCGGTCCCAGTGAGTGACCCAATGACGAACGTGCTGCTGATCCGCACCGAGTCGCCGACCTGTGCCACCGAGTCGATCCGTTCCATTGAGCCAGGCTTCGTCGGGTCCTCCCGCGTGGTGAAAGTCCGCATCCGCGGTGCGTCGACCTTCGAGACGACCCACACGATGTCGGTGCTGGCACCAGTGGACACCCTGGTCGACGACCTGACGGTGAGGGAATCACCGACCTCAAGCATCCCATTGCCACTCACCACGACGGTATGCCCTGTGTCGGCAACTGCCTGGAGTGAATCCCGCGAGCTGAGCCAACTCCATGCCCGCTCGGGGGTCATGGCCACCATCACCGCGGCCGTTGGACCACCGGAGGTGATCTGCTTGTAGCCCCAGAAGCAGGTGCCGAGCACCGCGAGCATGATCACGCCGCACAGGATCAGGATCCACTTGAGCATCCGGGGCCTCGTAGGAAAGGGTGAGGAGGAATCAGGCGACGGGCGTCGCGGCCGCTCGCTGGCCGAACAGCTGATCGAGCATCAAGAGGGCGCTCGGGTCCTTGCCGGCCATCCGGAGCTGATCGATCGCGTGTTGCGCGGTCTTTTCTTCCTCGACCTGCTCGGTGATGAACCACTGCAGGAGGACCTGGGAGGGATAGTCCTGCTCCTCCTGGGCCAGCGCATAGAGGGTGTTGATCGCGCGGGTGACCAGCTGCTCGTGAGCCAGCGACGCCTCGAACGCCGAGAGTGGCGTGTCGAACTTGAGCGCGGGCTGCTCGATTGGCTGGAGCACCACCGTGCCGCCCCGGTCGTTCATGTGATCGAACAGCTTCATTGCGTGGAGCTGCTCCTCCTCGGTCTGCACGCGCATCCACTGCGCCATCCCGGGCAAAGCCGTCGATTCAAAAAAGGCCGCCATCGCGAGGTAGGCGTAGGACGAGGCGAGCTCAAGGTTGATCTGCGCATTGAGCGCGTCCTGAATCTTCTGTGAAAGCACGTCGATATCCTGTCATCTGGTGTGAGCCCTGAATCTAAAGTGAAAGCGAGGACGCGGCTCCTCAAGGCTTGCGACCCTCCGGACATGGCCGGCATCTTTACAGCGTGATGACCAATACCACGACCCTGGACGCCATGTCCCTGCCCAACGCCGATGCCGTGATCGCCCGCGCCAAGCGCGGCGACCCGAGCGCGCTCGAGGCGCTCTACCGCGCCTACAGCCCGGCGACCTTCAACCTCGCACGCCGGATCTGCCGGACCACCGAGGACGCCGAAGATGTGCTCCAGGAGACCTTCTTCGAGGTGTGTCGTAGTATTGGCAACTACCGTGGTGATGGCTCCCTCTGGGGCTGGATCAGGACCGTCGCGTCGAGCAAGGCCCTCATGCGGCTCAGGCGCAACAAGTACCGCGATACCGATGAGCTGAACGACGAGTTTGCCCCGGCCAAGTCGACCTCCCACGCGCTCCGGATGGATCTCGAATCGGCGCTGGATCGACTCGGAGACACCGCCCGAGCGGTCGTCTGGTTGCACGATGTCGAGGGCTACACCCACGAGGAGATCGGTCGGCAAATGGGGAAGACCGCCTCGTTCTCCAAGTCCCAGCTTGCCCGGGCGCACCAACGGATGCGACTCTGGCTCGACGAGGGGGCCATGGCATGACCGATCGTCATCTCGGCATGGGGGAGCTGCTCGCGGTCCGCGACAACGACCGGAGCGAACCCGGTTTTGTCCTCGCCCATCAGCACGCCGCCCACTGTGAGCCATGCCGCCGCGAGGTGGAGCGACTCCATCAGCTGACCGCGCGCCTCAGGGCGCTCGCCACGCTTGAGTCCCAGACCGACCAGTTCCCGGCGATTCGAGCCCGGCTGCACTGGGAGCGCCGCCAGCGGTGGACCCGTCGGATCGGGGGACTCGGGGTCGCGGCGGCCGCCATCCTGGCCGTGGCCCTCATTGGCAATGACCTCGCTCATCCCCCCGCACTCGACGCCGAGCAGCAGATCGATTCGCTCATGTCGCGCTCGGAGCGGCTCGAACAGACGCTCCGTGCCTGGCGGCCGGAGGCCCGCGTGCTTGACGGTCACACCGTCGAGATCGTGCTCGAGCTCGAGGATCGGATCGCCGATGTCGACCACCGGCTGCAGGGAACCATCCGGCTTCAGGCGCCCGAACGGCGCAGCCATGAAGCCGCGCTCTGGCAGGAGAGGGTCGGCCTGATGAATGCTCTGGTCAACGTGCATATCACCAAGGCCACCAACGTGGACCTTTAACGGTCCGAATCGAAGGAGTGCGTCCCAATGCGTCATCCTGTAGTTCTCTGCTCCCTGATCCTCGGTATGTTCGCCATGCCCATTTCGGCTCAGGTGAACCAGAAGATCTCGATCCTGAGCAACGACACCTCCGTCACCATCGCACGCGGCGCTGAGAACAGCTGCCGCGTCGAGGTCAATGGCAAGGCTCTCGCCGAGCGCGAGGCGAAGCCGATTTGCGAGACCAGGCAGCGTTCGATCACCTGGAGCAACGGCTTCGCGGGGCAGCTCGGCCAGAACCTCGACTCGACCGGACGGGTCCTGCGCTTCATGATGGGCGACTCGGCGATGGCGCTCGCGGGGCTGGCCCGCTCTCAGGCGGCACTCGCCCGCTCCCAGGCCATGATGGCTCGTGATTTGGTCGCTCAGTCGGAGGGATTGAATCTCTTCGGCGGCTTCGACTCGCTGATGACCGCACGACCAGTCATCGGGGTCACCGTGGATACGCGTTCCCGTGACACCGACCGCTACGGCGCCTACATCGTGGCGGTCACTCCATCGGGGCCGGCCGACAAGGCTGGGCTCCGCTCCGCTGACATCATTACCAGGATCGCTGGACAGTCGGTTACATCGGGTGCCACCAAGCGAGCGGTGAGCTCCGAGGAATCCCGGCCCTACGTCCGACTCATTGAGGTGATGGCCACGCTCGATGCCGGCAAGGAGATCACGCTGGAATACCGGCGCGGTGACGCCAACCTCAGCACCAAGGTCACCCCCCGCGACGATGAGCAGTTGTTCGCGATGAGCACGCTCCGCCCGTTCAACGATGCCGTGACATTCCTCCGACGCTCGGCACCCGCAGCGGACTCCATGTGGTCGGCGGCGCCCCACTTCGGAAATGAACCGGGTCTCATGGCCACCGTGCCTGGTCGTCCAGTCGGATTCGGATACGCCTTCAGCAACGTACTCGGCTCCACCGAGCTGGCACCGATGAACGAGAAGCTCGGTCGCTACTTCGGCACCGAATCAGGCGTCCTGATCATCGACACCGACAGCCAGAACGCCCTCGGCCTCGAGGCAGGTGACGTGATTCGATCGATCGATGGTCGATCGATCGAGAATCCCAACGAGCTGGGCCGGGTTCTCCGCAGCTACGAGACGGGCGACCGGATCTCGATCGGACTGGTCCGCGACAAGAAGACGCAAACTGTGAGTGCACGACTGCCCTGAACCCTCTCCTCAGGGCAGACACAGAAGGGTCCTCGGCGCGAGTCGGGGGCCCTTTTGTGCTGTGTCATCCCGACCAAGCGCCAAAGGCGCGCGTGGAGGGATCTGTACGTCCATCTAGCAAGTGCAGATCCCTCAACTCCGGCGGCTGCGCCGCCTACGCTCGGGATGACATTCTCGCTTCTCGGAAAATGAACACTACTTTACTTCATGACCAAGTTCAAACGGCGCCCCGGTGCACGCCCTGACGAGATCCTCGATGCCGCCCTCGAGCGCTTCGTTGCGGTGGGCTTCGCCCAGGCGAAGATGGAGGATATCGCCGATCGAGCCGGGGTCACCGCCGGCACGATCTATCGATATTTCGAGAACAAGGAGGCCCTGGTCGAGGCGCTCCTCGTCCGGCACGTCGATGCGAGCTGGAGTCGAGGCCGGGAGATCTCGGAGGCCTACGCGACCATGACCGCTCGCGAGATCGTCGAGCTGCTGCTGCACCGCTGGGCCGACCACCTGGAGCAACCGACCAGCGCGGCGCTGCTGGTCCTGATCGTTCGAGAGGCCGGACCGTTTCCACGGATTGTAGAGAGGTATGCATCACAACTACTAGAACCTGGGTGCCTCGCCATCGAACGCGCAATCCGGCATGGCATCGAGCAGGGTGAATTCCCGCTGATCGAGATCGAGGGAACGGCGAGGGCGCTCGCCGCCACCGTGGTGGAGCGCGCCATTTGGCGGCACACCTTCACCCCGTTCCTGCCGCCACTCCCAGCCGGCGTCAATCCGGCTCGGCTGGCCATCGAGGCATTGGTGCGTGGTCTACCGCGGCCCGGAGATAGTCGGCCGGTCCGACCCGACACGCCCCTCCGGCAGCAAGCCGCCAACATTTCCACCACCGGGACCGGCCAGAGTCGGCTCCGCGTGGTGACACTCACTCCGCCGACACCGAGACCATGAGCGCAACCAGAGGCCAACTCTTTCGCCGAGCATTCATCCTCGCCTGCCCCAATTGCGGCCATCGGCCCGTCGTCCGCTATTGGCTCGCCATCGCCGACGACTGTCCGAACTGCCGCATCTCGCTCGTGCGAGGCAATCGGGTGGGTGCCTACATCCTGAATCTTGGATTCGCAGAGTCGGTCGTGATGATCACGGTGCTGACGATCGTCATCCGTACCTGGCCCGACCCGCCGTGGGACCTGCTTGGCTGGCTCGCGCCGCTGCTCGCGGTCGTCTCACCGCTCGTCTTCTATCCCTTCGCGCGACTGGCCTTCGTGGCCGCCGATCTCGCCGTCCACCCCGATCTGCACCGGGACGAGGATCCCTAGGCCGCCGCAGCGGCTGGAGCAGGCGCTGGCCCCCATCGGCGCCAGCAGAGTTCGACCACGACCCACGCCGCCACCGCCGCAACGGTCACGTCGCTCAGGAAGTGCGCCCGTGCCTGGACGCGGGTGAGGGCACAGCCTGCAGCGAGGAGCAGCCAGACCACTCGTGCCCTGGGGTAGAGCTTGCAGAGCATCCACGCGCCACCGAACGCGACCAGGGCGTGACTGCTCGGGAGGCCGATCATCTTGGTCGACCACGGTTGATCGGTAAAGGCGCGGAAGACATACGCACCGTCATGCGGCGCGGGACGCTCGCGGCGCAGCAGGATCTTGAGTACCTCTGCCGCCAGACCCGCGATCCCGGGCACCAACGACAGCAGCAGTCCTTCGCGGCGACTCCGAGTCTCCAGCCATACCGCCACGCCCATCACCACCCACAGCGGGTAGTAACCGATGATCCGGAGTAGCCTTCCGAAATCATGATCGTAGACACCGTCACGGCCGAGGTGCTGCCACGCCCAACCGTCGAGCAGGTGTGCCACCACGATCGCGGTGGTCGCCAGAAGTCCAAATCGCCAGATCGGTCGCATGGCAGAATCTAGCTATCCTTTGGCGATGCGATCTCTCGCCATGCTCCCATCCCTGCTCACTCTCCTCGCAACGTCACTCAACGCTCAGGCGTTGCCACCCTACGTCCCGTCGAACCCGGTCCTCGCCTCGCGGAGCCCACTCTACGTTCAGCCGTTCGTACCGGCCGGCCCTGGGTGGCGAGTGGCGCTGGTCCTCGACTACGCGAACGCCATCGAGAGCGCTACTGCGGTTGATCACCGCACGTATCAGCTCGACGCCGAGCTGTCCCAGTTCGACATATGGCTGGGTCGGGACCTCGGATCGGAGTGGTTCGGCATCCTGGATGTGCCGATCCGTGGGGTCCATGACGGGATGCTGGATGCCTTCCTGAATGGCTATCATGACCTGATCGGGCTTCCCGTCCCCGCTCGCAACCGACGCCCGAAGGACACGTACGGCTGGACCTTCGAACTGCCGGATCAGTCCCTCGACATCCCCCGCCCGCACGGCCCCTTCCTCGGCGATGTGCGACTCGGCGTCGGTCGGCGCTTCGGCACCGCGCAGGCGATCCTGACAACGACACTCCCGACGGCCACCACCGATATCGGCGCATGGTCACGCGGGACGATCAGTGTCGGGCTCGACCTCGGTGTGCGGCTGGTCGACGCGGGCCGTGTCCATGTGGATGGTTCGGTGATGGCCGGCTACACGCCGACCCACGGTCCGCTTGCGGCATATCAGCGCAGCGCCTTCATCGGCGCGTCGGCGGGCTTCTGGTGGCGCGTCCTCGGCCAACAGGCGATCTATGCCAGCACGCTGCTCCAGTCGGCCAACTGGAAGGAGACCGGGTTTAGCGCGATGGAGAGCGCCGAAGCGACCCTCGATGCCGGGATGTTGCTCAAGTTCGGTCGTCGTTGGCCCACGATCCAACTCGGGCTCAGCGAGGATCTCGTTCCGCGTGGCCCGGCGGTCGATGTCGCCGCGCGGATCGGTGTCCTCTGGTAATGTCGAGGTCCGACACTATTCCGTAGCGCGGTCCGGAGCGCCCAATGGGGCGCGGCCTGCGACCCGCCGCAGGGCAGGGTGCGCGCGCCAGAGATAGACCACCATCGCCGCCGCAGCAAGCACGTTCGCCACCAGCACCGACCAGGTCGGGAACATGCCCCGCGTAGTCTCGGACGCGATTGCCAGCAGGCCGTAGAAGAACAACTCAAAGGCGACGAAGACGGCGATCATGCCGTAACGAGCGAGACTCGACTCCTCACTCCGTCGGCTGAGACCGGCGAGCACGAGTCCGAAGGCAACGAACACCATCAGGTGAGCCATGGTGTAGGCAACAACGGCGCTCATGTCGACACTGTTGGTCACCGCCTCCGGGCGCCGGAGGACGAACACCTCGCCGAGGATGCTTGGGGTGAGGAGCGGGGTACCTCGCATGAGGTCCACACCTAGGAAGAAGAGGGCTACCACCGAGGCGCCGATCATCCCGACGATGACCCCTTCAAGTGATGAGGCGGGACGGGGGGGGGATTCGTGGTCGGTCGAGGAGTGGGGCACCGGGCCTCCGGAGTGGAGCGAGGAGCAGGTGGATGCGGACTCCTTGAACCTACGTCGAATTCCCCTAGCCGCGAGACCAGCCCCGAATCAGGGAATCTGGTCTGGCGCCCCGTCACCGAAGCAGAACTGCTCGAGATTCTTGAGCAGGAGCGCCTTCGCCTGGGGCTGATGTGGCACCAGACCATAGTGGTTGATGAGCTGCTGCTGCGTCTGAAGCCAGTCCGCCCAGCACATCCGGCAAATCGAGGCATAGATCCGAGTGCCGAGCTCGTTCGGGAACGGCTTGAAGGCCTGTTGCTCGCCCTCCTTGCCGCATCGGGTGCAGGTGAGAATCGCCATGCCCCAAAATCTAACCGATCAGTTGCCGCTCTTGAGGGCCTTGACCCCGCTGGCGGTCCCGAACCCGGCCGCAATCCCGGCGACGGCGGCGGTGCCCGCCGTGATCAGCGGAAGGAGGCCAGCGATCGGCAGGCCAATCAACAAGACCCCGGCGCCAGCCAGCCACGGCGCGGCCGGATGCTTCACGGCCTCAACAAAGCGCAACTTGTTGCGGACAAACTCCCGCGCAATCATGAACGCAGCGATACCCGCGACCAGTGTCGCGGCAAAACCCAGGAACCCCCAAAGTGCGCCAAGCATTTTCTCTCCCGGAATAAGAACTTGTTTCACTACGCAACACAGCTGGTGGCGGTTTCAAGTCCGAGAGCGCCGTGGCCCCGCTCTCTCTTTCTCTCTTTCTCTCTTTCTCTCTTTCTCGCTTTCCTAAAACCGCAGCACGATACTCCCCCACAGAAACCCGCTGCCGAATGCGGTCAACGCGACGAGGTCGCCGCGTCGAATCGTCCCGGCCCGGACGCACTCGTCGAGCGCGATCGGGATCGTTGCCGCGGTGGTGTTGCCGAACCGTTCGATGTTGTTGTAGACCTGGTCGTCTCGGAGGCCGAGGTCCTTCTGCACCAGCTCCGAGATGCGCAGGTTGGCCTGGTGCGGAATGAGAAGCGTCAGTTCCTTCGCGTCGACGTGCGCCTCGTCGAGTGCGGCACGGACCGATTCTGGCATCCGGGTGGTGGCATGCCGAAAGACGTCTCGGCCGTCCATCTCGAGGAACACCTTGTCCTCGAGGAACGCCGCCTGATTTCGGGGATGGTAGATCGACCCCGGTGCGTCGACCCAGAGTTTACGCGCGTGGCCGCCGTCACCGTGCAGGTCGATCCCGAGAATCTGCGACCCATCGATGTTCTCCACGGCCCGGACAACCGCGGCGCCGGCGCCATCGGCGAAGATCACCGAGACATTGCGGCCGCGTGTCGATTTGTCGAGTGCGGTGCTCTGCACTTCCTGGCCGACGACCAGAATGTTCCGGAAGAGTCCCGCCTTGATGTACGCATTGGCGGTCGCGAGTGCGTAGATGAACCCTGAACACTGGGCGCGCAGGTCAATCGCGGGGATCGTGCCGAGACCGAGTTCGTGCTGCAGGAAGACACCATTGCCGGGGGCGAAGTGATCGGGCGACGATGTCGCGAAGACGATCGCATCGAGTTGGTCACCGGCGATACCCGCCGACTCGATCGCTCGCTCGCTTGCCGTCTTGGCGAGCGAGACACCACTCTCCCCTTCGCTCACCCAGTGGCGTTGTCGGATCCCTGTTCGCTGGGTGATCCACTCGTCCGAGGTATCCATGATTGCCGCGAGTTCGTCGTTCGTCACGACGCGGGCGGGGACGGCGTGTCCGGTCCCGAGGATCTGGGTATGAGGCATGATCGGAAGCTACGACCTCGCCCGGGCTCGGAGAAGTGGCATGTGTGGGCGGATTCCGCCCGACCGTCACTAGCTTTCGGTACCTCGTACCCACCCCCGCCCGCCTCGTTCATGCCTCAGGGAGGCCCATGATGTCGAAGATGATTCCGTTCGCTGTGTTTGCCGCCATCGCCATTGGTGGCACGATCGTGCCCCTGACCGCACAATCCCGCAGCACCATTGATGTCTCGGCGATGGACGGTGCCGTGACCGCCCCCACGACCGATGCGCGCGCCACGCTCACCAGGACGTTCGCCACGGAGCAGGGGAAGTTGGCGATCGCCAAGGTGGGCCTGAGTCCCGACGCTGTGGCCGCCCGTGTCGCCGTTCTCGATGATGCCGCAGCCGAGCGGCTTGCTGATCGCGTGCTGGCAGGCGGGCGGGCCAATGTCGTGATCAGCACCACGGCGATCATCATCATCCTGCTCGTCCTGATCCTGGTCACCAACTAGGCGAATCGCCTCGGGTCCAGCATGCCTCGAGGGTGGTGGGCCCTGACGGTCACGGCGTGCCTGCTGGTGCCGGCACGTTCGAGTGCCGCCGCGCAACTTCCGGCACGATCCGACACGCTCCACGTGCCGTATCTGGCACAAACGTGGCTGCTCTGTGGCGGTGCCGCCATCGCGATGGTCGAGCGGTGGTGGGGCCGTCGCGGCGTCTTTGCCGAAGACTTTGCCACCCTCGTCCATCCCGAGCTCGGCGGCATCCGCACGACCGACTTGGCCGCTGCAACGCGAGCACGCGGATGGAACGTCGAGCCATTCGCGGGCAGTGCCACCCGCGTCCAGTCCGCGCTCCGGGACAGCATGCCGGTGGTGGCGCTCATTCAGGTGTCTCCCACACGGTATCACTACGTCGTCATCGTCTCCTGGCACGACGGCATGGTGGTTTTCCACGATCCAGCGGTCGGGCCGTACCGGTCACTCGACAGCGCCGCGTTCAGTGCACAGTGGGACGGAGCCGACCGCTGGGCACTCCTCGTGACGCCAGGGGAAACTGCCCGGCCCGACTCGAGTCCCCCGGCAGCCACTCCGGATCCGCTGCCGCCGCTCCCCTGCCCACCATGGCTGGATCGTGCCGTCGACGCCGCGATCCGGAACGATCTCGCCGAGGCCGAACTCCAGCTTGCGCAGGCTGGGATAGCATGTCCCGCGGAGCCACTCGTTCTTCGCGAGCGCGCGGGCCTCGCGTTCCGCCGCGGTGATCACCATACGGCCATCGACTTGGCCATGACCTATCTCAGCGAGGTACCGAACGACACCCTCGCCCGTCGATTGCTCGCGGTCAATCAGTACCTCGTCGGCGATCATGATGGGGCGCTCGCATCGTGGAATCTGATCGGCACCCCCACGCTCGACCTGCTCCGAATCGACGGCAGCCGACGGATCCGTTTCGGCGTCCTGGCCGACGCCATCGACCTCCACCGGAGCCAGCCACTCACAAACCCGGCCCTGGCCATCGCCGAGCGGCGACTTGCCGATGTGCCGGGTGTGTCCGAGGCACGGATCGAGTATGTCCCGGTCGGCAGCGACCGGGTCGAGGTCCATGCCCGCGTCGCCGAGCTCCCGGTGATGCCGTCGCTCCCGCGCCTGCTGGTCCTGAGTGCCGCGAGAGCGCTGGCCGCGGACGAGACCGCGTTCGAGCTCGCCAACGTGACGGGGGGGGGAGAGCGGCTGGCGCTGGGGTGGCGCTGGCGACGATCGAACCCGGGTGTCACCGCTCGCCTCGAGGCGCCGCTCCGACTCGGTATGCCACTCGTCATTGGCGTGAATGGCCGGTGGGAACGCTTCCGGTTCGATGATGGCACCGAGACCGCACAGCGTCGCAGTGGCGGCATCGATCTGCAGGGCTGGATGACCCCGGGCCTCGAACTCGTGAGCGGGGTGCAGCTCGAGCGCTGGGGCGGTCAACAGTATCTTGCGGTCACAGTGGGGGGGGGATTACACGATCCGCTGGACCGTCTGGTCCTGACCGGCGCCGTCCAGCGAGCCTTCGCTCGTGGCACGGCCCGCGACTATCAGCGCGTCAACGCCAACCTCGCGTGGCGCTCGACGACCCGGACCTTCACCCCGGTGCTCTCCGCCAGAATGGGCGTCTCGCATGCGAGCGGTACCACGCCACGTGGACTCTGGCCGGTGGTCGGCGGCGGCATCTCGCATGCGATTCCACTCCGCTCTCGACCCTTCCTCATCAACGACCTGCTCCCGAGCGACCGAACGGCTCGTACCGTGGTGCATGGCGGCATGGCCGCCGACCTTCCGCTCGGAACGCTGGGACCCGTGGCCATCGGAGTCGGCGGCTTCGTCGATGCGGCCCGCCTCACGCAGCGCGCCACCGCACCTGCCGCATCACAGTGGTTCGTCGATACCGGCATTGGGCTACAACTTGGCGCCCCGGACCTCACCGCCATGCAGTTCCGCGTCGATCTCGCGCGCGGTCTCTCGCAGGATGGTCGATGGGGACTGAGCGCCGGACTGGTCCAACCCTGGCCACCGCGGGCCACTGGCTTCAGGTGAGGGCGGGACGTCGATATCCTTCGGGCAACTCCTCCCTTCCCGGAACAACATGGCGCTGGCACTCTCGATACGTGACGCGACCCTCGATGATGTGGGCGCGCTCGCGGCCATTTACAACCACTACGTTCGGACCTCGATCGCAACCTTCGCCGAATCGGAGGTTGCCGAGGCCGACCTGGCTCGCCGGCTGCGCGAGACACAAGGCGCCTCGCTCCCGTGGCTCGTGGCCGCCGCTGGCACCGAAGTCCTCGGATACGCCCACGCCACGCCATGGAAGGAACGCGCTGCCTACCGCTTCACCGTCGAGGTGGCCGTGTACCTTGCACCGGCGAGGACGGGAATCGGCGTGGGCTCGGCGCTCTACCAGTCCCTGCTGCCACGCTTGATGGAATGCGGGGTGCATGCCGTGATCGGCGGCATCTCCCTCCCCAACGCGGCGAGCGTCGCCCTGCATGAACGGTTTGGTTTCGTGCACGTAGCCCACTTTCGGGAAATCGGCTACAAATTCGATCGCTGGATCGATGTCGCATATTGGGAATTGATCCTCGCTCCCGTCTCGAGACAGCGTGCACAAACCGATTGATCTGCCGCGCACCGCCCTCAGCCCCTTGTCCGCTCGTTCCACCAGACTGGAGAACCAGATGCGTTCGACCCTCGTCACGGCGATGCTCATCGCCCTCAGCGCCTGCACCCCGTCCACCGATGACACCGCGGCCCCGGCTGGCGACACCATCGCGATCACGGCGGCAGACTCAACCGCGCGTCTCGCGCACAACGCGTACACATCAGCCATCAACTCGAACAACCTCGATCAGCTGAACGCGATGTTCACTGACGATGTGGTCTTCCTCGTCCCCAACGCCCCACCGCTGGTCGGCCGCAAGGCGGTCATGGACTGGGCCAAGGGCTACGTCGAGGCGTTCGAGACCCACTGGGACAAGACGACCGAGGAGTTCGAAGTGGCAGGCGAGTGGGCCTTCGAGCGATACAGCTACAAATCGGTCGACACGCCCCGCGACGGCCGCACGCCCACCGAAGACACGGGATGGGGCCTCGTCATCTATCATCACGACAACGATGGCACCTGGCGCGTGGCGCGCGATGCGTTCGGACCGGATCACCCGCCCACTCTGCGCTGACCCTGCCCGAGCGTTGACCGGCTACCTTTGCCGCGTGAACATCGTCCCCAGGATTCCACACACGGATGAAGCACTCCGAGCCCGCGTCGCCGCACTGTGCGCCGAAGGCTGGCGGCTCTGGGAGCGATTCGATGCGACGACGCTCGAGCGACCCTTCCATCCATTCGTCGCCGCCGACTATGACCTCGTCGCCACGGCGCTTTGGCCCTACTCGGGTGAGGGGCTCCGCTTTCTGGAGTGGGGATCGGCGACTGGCGTGATCACCGTCCTCGCCGACCTGCTCGGCTACGACGCCGTGGGGATCGAACTCGACGATGCACTTACGGCGACCGCTCGTGAACTCGCCGATCACTTCGGCGCATCGGCACGGTTCGCCGTCGGGAGCTTCCTGCCCGATGGCTACACCTGGCGTGGCCCTGATGGCGACCTGCGGACCGGCACGCTCGGTACCGGTCCTTCAGGCTACCGGATTCTGGGTACGGCACTGGATGAGTTCGACGTGGTGTTCGGCTATCCATGGGATGGCGAGATCGACACGATGCTCGACCTGATGCAGCAGTACGGCAAACCGGGCGCCCTGCTGCTGATCCACAGCGCCAGCGACGGTGTGAACGGATACCGCAACGGCAAGATCGTCGACGCTGGCGCATGGCTGCCGGTGGTGCGGAGCGGATACTGATCTCTGCGACCTCAACACAGAACCGACCTGAGAACTGAGTCCCGATCCATGACGAACTGGAATGATCCGCCGCGCTGGCAGGGCCTGCTCGATGGCAGCGGTTGTCCCATCTGTGTGCGCGGTGAGCCGCTCGACATCATCGCGACACTGCCCGCGTCCTGGCTCACGATGAACGCCGATGCCCCGATGGTGGGGTACGTCTGTCTTGTGTCGCGGGTGCACGTGGTCGAGCTGCACGATCTTGATGACATGCAAACGGCGACATTCATGGCCGACGCGCGACGGGTATCCCGAGCGGTGCAAGCCGTAACCGGCGCCGTGAAACTCAACTACGAGATGCACGGCAACATCCTGCCGCACCTGCACATGCACCTCTTCCCGCGCTATCCCGGCGATCCGTTCGAAGGTCGCCCAATCGATCCGCGCATGGTGAAGGACCCCGTCTACACGCCAGGGCAGTTCGAGCGGGTCCGCGAAGAGATCCAGAGTGCCGTCGAGCTCAGCAATCACATGGGAGGCGAATCATGTCCACCGTCCTGATCACGGGTGCCAATCGCGGCATCGGTTTCGCCACGTCGCTCGTGCTGGCACGGGCGGGTCATCGAGTCATCGCCACGATGCGCGACACAGCCAACGGCACGGAGCTCAAGACCGACGCCGACGCTGAGTCGCTGCCGATCAGCCTCGCCCAACTCGACATCGATTCCGATGCGTCGGTGCGGGATGGCGTCGCCGCGCTCATCACGTCACATGGCCCGATCGACGTCCTGGTGAACAACGCCGGCATCGTCCGGCGCGGCACGATCGAGGAACTGCCGCTCGCCGACTTCCGGGCGACGATGGAGACCAACTACTTCGGGATGATCCGGTGCATCAAGGCCGTCCTGCCCGGCATGCGCGCCCGCGGAAGCGGCCACATCGTGAACATCTCATCGGTCTCGGGCCGGCTCGCCTCCTCGCCACTCGGTCCCTACGCGGCCTCCAAGTTCGCGGTCGAGGCGCTGAGCGAGGCACTCGCGCAGGAAGTGCATCCGTTCGGCATCCGCGTGGCCGTGGTGCAGCCGGGCACGACCGACACCGCGATGCTGCGTTCGCTCATGATCGACCGCGGCACCTCGGAATATCCGACCGAACGTCGCCTGGCCAGGTACTTCACCGACGCACTCGACTCCGCCACCGATCCGATCGAAGTCGGCGACACGATCCTCGGCATCATCACAGGCACCGGCGAGCAGTTCCGGTTCCCGGTCGGCGACGATGCACGGGCATCGCTCGCCAACCGTGCAGCGATGAGCGACGAGGAGTGGATTCAAGGCGATGCTGGCGCGACCTGACGGTCGGGCGGACCAGCGCCATATGGCGCGGTTGCCCTCTTGACGCACACGCTCATGCGTGGGAAAGGAAGACCCGCCCACGGAGCTTGAGGTGTGTATCATCCGTCATATCATCCCATAAGAGGCTCCGCCATGCAGTTCCGCACCAGAGGCTTGTCTGTGCTCACGCTGGCGCTGGTGACAGTGAGTTGTGGTACCGACGGTGGCGGCACCACGACACCCCCACCACCGCCGCCACCGCCGCCGCCACCGACCGTTGCCACGCTCGAGATCCAGGGCATCCCGGCGGCCCTCGCGGTCGGCGAGTCCGTCCAACTCTCCGTGGTGAGTCGCAACAGTGCTGGTGTCCAGGTATCGAATCCCGCCATTGGCTGGACCAGCACCGCAACCACAGTCGCCAAGGTCTCGGCCTCCGGGCGGGTGACAGGCGTTTCGGGCGGACAGACGACCATCCGGGCGAGCGGCGCCGGCAAGACGGCCGAAGCCACGATCACCACGACGGCCCCGACGCCGACCGTGGTGTCCTTGCTGCCCGAGACCGTCGCGCTGTCCCCGGGTGGATCGGCCCAGCTCATCTCCTCCGTCCTCGGCGCCAACGGTGTCATTCCCGGCCTCGAGGTAGCCTATTCGAGTTCGAATCCCGCCGTCGCGATGGTCGATACCACAGGCAAGGTGACCGCCCTGATCGAGGGTCTCGCCACGATCACCGCTCGGCACGGCTCGCTGACGCAGGCCACCGGTATCACCGTCTCCAACCAGACCCAGAACGTCCGGCTTGCCAAGCTCGACATCATTCAGGTCGCCCAGACCGTCGAGGGGGATGTCCCGATCGTGCAGGGCAAGCCAACGGCGGTGCGCATTTATCCCGTCGCCGCACAGGCGGGCGCGGCGGCTGTCGCCATCGACGTTCGACTCACCCGCGGTGGCGCCGCGATCTTTCAGCAGCGCATCATCAGCGGACAAGTGCCGACGACCTTCGAGCCACTGCTCGATGGACGTGCGATCTACCTGCCGCTCCCCATCGGGTTGGATCTGAATGGCGCAGAACTGTCCGCGACGATCGACCCCGACAATGTCCTCCCGGAAGCGGATGAGTTCGACAACGCACTTCCCACATTTCGTGAGCCACCGCTGACGCTGATCTCGGAGAGCCTCTTTCCCGTCAGGGTGCGCTTGATCCCCTTTGCCCCGGCCGGTCAGCCACTGCCATCGATCAGCCTCGCAGAGGCCGCCGACCTCGTCTCGTTCATGGCGGAGATCTATCCCACGGTCACGGTGAACGTGTCCGTGGGGGCGGGGATCAACACCAGCAACGCCGACTGGAACTCGAGCTTCGGCGTCACCCAGGCACTCAACCAGCTCCAGGCCCAACGCACCCAGGACGGGTCAAACGCCTACTACTACGGCGTGACCGACGGCAGCACGATCAACGGTGCGGCAGGGTGGGGACAGCTTTCCGGGACCGTGTCGATGGGTTGGCCCTCGCCACATATCGTGGCGCACGAAGTCGGTCACAACTTCGGGCTCTCGCATCCGGTCGGCTGCGGCAATGGCACACCGGGAGCCCCGGGTGCCGTGATCGGACTGCCCGGCTACAACCCCATGACGACGTCGGAGGTGCCGTCGAGTGCGGTGAGTGTGATGAGCTATTGCCCGGGGTATGTCTGGATCCAGCCGACGGCGTATCGCACCATTCTGGTGCAACGCCGCAATGCGACCTCGTTGCGGGCCGAGCCGGGGCAGGACGCTGGCGCCAGCCACGCGGCAGTGATCATGGGGCAGATCTCCGCCGCGGGCAGCGTATCGATCGACACCGTTCGGACCGCAACGACGCCGTTGGGGATCTCGCCCGATGCGGGCCCCGTCCGCGTCTCCCTGCTCGATGCCACCGGCGCGGAAGTGTTGCACTGGCACCTGGTCCCGACCGTGGTGTCGAGCGAAGCAACGGGAACGGCGACAACACAAGGCATCGTGGGGGTCATTCCCGTCCCACCGCTCATGGCGCCGAGGATCCGGTCGGTGGCCGTCGAGGTGGACGGCCACGTGACGGTGCATGCCATGCGCGTCGGGGGGTGAACTCTACTTCGTGCTGAGGTTCGGCGGCGCCTCGCCTAGAGCCTCGGCGAGATCGATCAGGTGCTCCTGCTCCTGCTTCAGGATCTCACGAATGTGTTCCGCCGTGGCGTATTCACCGAGCGCCTCGCACTGGTGTACCCGCTCGCGATACGCCTTGATGGTGTCGACCTCGTTCTGGAGATCGAACCGCAGCAGCTTCTTCGGGTCATCCGACATCTTGACCGCCTTGGGCGTCACGGTCGGGGTGCCGCCGAAGTAGTCGATCTGCTTCGCGATCAGGATCGCATGCGCCAGCTCCTCGCCGGCGTGCACCTCGAGTTCCTTGGCGATCGACATGTATTGTGCGCCGGTGATGACTTGGGAATAGACGGTGTAGGCAATGATCGCCTGATACTCGCGGGCAAGATCCTCATTGAGCAGCTCAATCAGGCGCGCGCGCGTGATTGGCGTGGTCTTGTCGGAAGCTGGCTTGGCAGGGGTCTTGGACTTGGTGGCCATCGATGGACTCCCATGTGAGAGGGTGAAATGCAGCCGCAGGAAGACAGCACCCCCGGTGACGGCGATGCAAGGGGGCACCACACAACACCGACACACCGGACCACTTCCCGACCGCGGCATGGTTTCCCAGGCACCGATGCCATCGTACCTTCTGTCACCTGCATGCATCCGGAACCTGTCGAGGCACCATGCCCATCTCCAGACGCGAGGCGCTCGGCCGCCTCAGTGCGCTTTTCGCGGTGCCGCTCCTCCGCTGGCCCAGCCGAGTGAGCGATCCGCTCAGCGGGTCGATCCTCGAGTTCCAGGCGGGTCGCGCTCGCGGTGACTGGACCGCGGCGGAGGTGACCCAGGCAGCGATCGATCGCAGCCTCGCGTGGAATCGTGTGCTCCATTCGACCGACATGCTGTCGGACGCCGCGCTCACTGATGCCCGCGCCTCCGACGCGCGCGCGCGCCGCGGTGTCCTCCGCGGTCCGCTCGACGGTGCACCACTCTTCGGCAAGGCGATCTACGACATGCGAGGACTGCCGACCACCGCATCGAGCGCCGAGTGGTCGCGGCTCTTTCCCAATCCGGTGAACCAGGATGCGCTGGAGATCGCGCGGCTCCGGGCCGGCGGCGCGGTCGTGCTCGGCAAGACCAGCGCCGACGACCTCGCCTATCGGGGCAACGGCACCAGCTCCCTCGCGGGACAAGTGCAGAATCCGTACGATCCCACCCATACGCGCACTCCCGGCGGCTCGAGTGCCGGCTCGGCGGTGTCGGTCGCCAGCGGCATCGCCTTCGCCGCCTTGGGTACCGACGACGGTGGGTCGAACCGGATTCCAGCACAGTTCACTGGTGTCGTCGGGATGAAGCCGACCTTCGGCCTCGTGCCACGCACTGGCGTCATCCCGACCTGGCCGTACCTCGACACACACGGTCCACTCGCACGGCACGTGGCCGACGCTGCACTCCTGCTCGATGCGATCGCGGGCCCAGATGCGTCGGACGGCCTCGCCCTCGCCACACCATGGCTGCACGGCGGACTCGGCAATTTGCGCGCTGATGCGCTTCGCGACGCGCGACTGGGATTGGTGGCGGCACATGTCCCACGCGACCAGATGACCGCCGCGTCACTCGACCTCTGGGATCGTGCCCTCCGCGACCTCACCGGTGCCGGTGCCGTGGTCGAGGAGTCCACGCCGACCGTCACGCTCCGGACCGGCCGGCAGCAGGTCACCGATGCCGCGAAGGCCCGCGGCGACGTCACTCCCGATTCGAGATCACCCGCGGCGACCGCCAACGCGTTGCTCCGTTACTTCGAGCGGCATCATGGCGATGCACGCGAGATGGTCCGCCGCGGACTCGCCGAGTATCAGTCGCTCTATGATGTCCTGCCGACCGAGTGGTCGGAGATGTCGCGGATCATGGTACAGCCATACGAAGGTGATCCCGCCGGTGTCTCCTTCGCGCGGTCGAGGCGCGATGTCGTGGCGCAACTCGCCGAGACGTTCCGGACCGAACGGATCGAGGCGATGATCTACCCGACGATGCCGTTCCCCGCCCCCCGTGCCGTCGATCCGTGGCCCGATGTCCGTACCACGCTCGGCTATGGCAACTGGCTCGGTCTTCCCGAGGTCTCGGTACCGACCGGGCTCGGACCCGACGGCATGCCCGGTGGCAATCTCTCGTTTGTCGGGCTCCCCGGCAGCGATGCACGCCTGTTGGCGCTGGCGCATTCGTATGAACAGGTCTCACGACGTTTTGTGGCGCCGCCGGTACCGAGATGAACTTCGCTGGGCAGCGTGGAGAGGGCGCGAGCAATCCAGACATGCTCGACTCTCTCCAACGGGACACCTTCCGCTACTTCGTGGCGGAGGCGAATCCAGCCAACGGCCTGATCCCGGACAACACGCGGACCGATGCTCCATGCAGCATCGCCGCGGTCGGGATGGCGTTGACCTGTCTTCCGGTGGGCGTCGAGCGCGGCTGGATGTCGCGTGACGATGCCGTGACGCGTGTGCTGACGACGCTCCATTTCTTTCGCGAGGCCCCACACTCCGAGGCTCCGGATGCGACCGGCTATCGGGGGTTCTACTACCACTTCCTCGACATGAGCACGGGGCAGCGGACATGGAAGAGCGAGCTCTCCACCATCGACACCACCCTCCTGATCGCCGGTGCACTGCTCGCCGCACAGTACTTCAATCGCGAGGACCCCGACGAAGTCGAGATTCGCCGGATTGCGGATGCGCTGTATCAGCGCATCGACTGGGTATGGGCATTGAACGACGGCGAGACGGTGTCTCACGGCTGGACGCCCGAGCGTGGCTTCCTGCGATTCCGCTGGGAGGGGTACAGCGAGGCGTTGTTGCTCTATCTGCTCGCGTTGGGGTCGCCGACCCATCCCATCCATGAGGAGAGCTACCCGGCGTGGACTCGCGGGTATCGGTGGAAGCGGATGTACGGCATCGACTTCCTCTATGCCGGGCCGCTGTTCATCCATCAGCTGCCACACATGTGGATCGATTTTCGCGGTCTTCAGGATGCCTACATGCGTGACAAGCACAGTGACTATTTCGAGAACAGTCGCCGAGCGACGCAGGTGCAGCAGCGCTACGCGATCCGGAATCCCAGGGGGTTTCGCGGCTACGGTGAACACACATGGGGCATCACCGCGAGCGATGGGCCGGGACCGGCGACACGCACGGTGGATGGCGTCGAGCGACGCTTCCATGATTACCGATCGCGCGGCGTGCCGTTTGGTCCGGACGATGGCACTCTCGCTCCGTGGGCGGTTGCCGCATCACTGCCGTTCGCGCCGGATCTGGTCCTACCGACACTCGAGTACCTGAACCGGCACGTCCCGGAGATGACCAGCACCTACGGCTTCAAGTGCAGCTTCAATCCGACCTTCCCCGGGGGTGAGCACGGCTGGATTTCCAGCGGCTACTATGGCCTCGATCAGGGACCGGTGGTGGCGATGATCGAGAACCACCGGTCGGAGCTGATCTGGCGCCTGATGCGCAAGTGCCGCTATCTGGTGACCGGTCTCAGGCGCGCCGGGTTCACCGGCGGGTGGCTTGGCGAGGTCGAGGTGGGGCCGTGAGGTGAGCTGAGCGAGGCGCGTCGCCCAACACCCCTATCCACCCCGTGATCCGCGTGGTATGCTCAACTATTCCGGATCACCGCCCGATGGCGAACCCTCAGGAGTCCGACCATGCCCCGCCACTCCCTCATCGCACTCGCCACCCTGACGCTCGCCGCCGGCCCGGCCTTGGCCGCCCAGGACACCGGCCCGCTCACGTCGGCCGAACTGGCACAGCGCGTCAGCTTCGACCCGCTGGTGACCATCGACACGTTGCCCAACGGGCTCGTCTACTACATCCGCGAGAACCACTACCCCGAGCATCGCGCCGAGCTGCGGCTGGCGGTGCGGGTCGGGTCGGTGGTCGAGGACAACGATCAGCGGGGCCTTGCCCACGTGGCCGAGCATATGGCGTTCAATGGCACCCCGTCGTTCCCCAAGAACGATCTGGTCCACTACCTCCAGTCGATCGGTTCGCGCTTCGGCGCCGACGTCAACGCCTACACATCGTTCGACGAGACGGTCTACATGCTCCAGGTGCCGACCGACACCGGCAAGTTCCTGTCGACCGGAATCCAGATCCTCGGCGAGTGGGCCCACAGCGTGAGCTATGATCCCGATGAGATCGACTCCGAGCGTGGCGTGGTGAGCGAGGAATGGCGGCTGGGGCGCGGTGCCGGGGCGCGGATGCGCGACGAGCAGTTCCCTGTGCTGCTCAAGGGATCGCGCTACGCCGACCGGATGATCATCGGCACCCTCGATGGACTCCAGGACTTCAAGCACGACGCCCTCACCCGATTTTACAACACGTGGTATCGCCCCGACCTGATGGCGGTGGTCGCGGTGGGCGACTTCGACAAGGACAGCGTCGAGGCGATGATCCGCCAGCGGTTCGGCGCCATTCCCAAGCCGAGCCCGCTCGAGCGGCCCAACTACCCGGTGCCGGCCCACGACAGCGTCTACGTGGCGATCGCCACTGACCCCGAGGCGACCAATTCGAGCATCCAGCTCTACAACATCCTGCCGCCGCGCTCCTATGCCACGCTGCAGGATTTCCGTGACCGCTATGTCGAGCAGCTCAGCCTCGGGATGCTCAACCAGCGCTTCAACGAGATCACGCAGAAGCCCAACCCGCCGTTCGCGTTCGGCGGGGCATCCCGCGGCGCCCTCGTCGGAACCGCTGACGCGGCGTCCCTCTTTGTCGGGGTCAAGCCGGGCGAGATCCTGAGCGGCTTCGACGCGATGCTCACCGAAGTGGAGCGGGCCCGACGCTTCGGCTTCACTGCAG
>JBBSPX010000009.1:0-29179 GCA_038258395.1 Gemmatimonadales bacterium
CCAATCGCCTTCATGATCTGGGTGCCGGTGAGGTAGATCAGCGTGGTGCCGAGCGCGATGGCGAGGCCCATCGCGGCACCGGCACGCGGGTTGGTCACCGCGAGCGGCGCGCCGAAGAGCGCCACAATCAGGCACGCCACGGGCACGGCATACTTGAGCGGCAGGTCGACCGCCAACTGACCGGGCTGCACACCGATCCGCTCGAGTCGGTCGAGGTACGCCTTGAGCTCGGCGGTCCGCATCTCGGTCGCATTCGACAGCGTGTTGAGCATGGCACCGGGTTCCTGGTCGAAGTTCGCGGCCGTCAGGGTGGCAAAGGCGATGTTGACCGGAATCGGTGCGGCCACTGGATTCGAAATTCCGGTATCCGCGACGGCGGAATCGGCGACCGCGGAATCGGTGGCGACGGAATCGTCCGGTGCGCGCGCCACTCCGGGGACCAAGTGGATCGCACCACGATAGAAGGTCCACCGGTGTCGTGATCCGTCCCACAGCGCCGAGTCGGCGGTCATCGTCCAGCGCGTCCCGATCGAATCGACAGGCGCCTCGACGAGTGTGCCGCCGAGGTAGCCGCGACCGCGGGCCAGTTCCTTCGTCGTCCAGACCATGCCGTGCGGGTCACGGAACGCGAAGTTGAACCGTCGCATCTCATTGGGGTCCTGCTTCTCGCGGTGGAGCACACGCTGGCGTGCGCCACTCACCGCGGCGACCTCCTGGAGCCAGTAGTTGGTCGGCACCGCCACGGCGGCGAGCACGATCATTGGCGCGATCAAGCGGTAGAATGAGACGCCACCGGCCTTGACCGCCGTGAGCTCGCTGTGTCGTCCCATGCCGTTGAGCGTGAAGACCGTGGCGAACAGGACCGCGGCCGGAAAGAGCAGCGCCATCTGCCCGGGGTAGAGGAGCAGGGTGCCGACCAGGGCGTCGCGGCCCGGCACACCGCGATTGACGAGGTCACCGTAGATCTCGCTCAGTCGGATCAGGACCGCCACCGCGGGAATCCCGAGCGAGGAGAGCAGGAAGGTGCCGGTCCACTGCCGGATCACGTAACGGTCGAGCGTGCCGAGCGCCCTCATGAGCGGTCTGCCTGGGGGCGACGGCGGGGGATCAACGAGCCGAACCATTCGATGATACTGGCACTCCTCGCGGTCCCCATCTCGCGGTTGGCGAGTGCCACCGAGATCAGCCCGATCACCGCCATCAAGACCACGGGGGCATACATCGCGAATTCGGGCGACACCATGCCATCGTCGGCGAGGTTCTCGCCGCCAATCAGCAGGATGTAGAAGATCAGGAAGATGATCAGCGATCCGCCGATCACGAGCCCGATCCCGCTGCGCGGGAATTTGAGGGCGAGTGCCACCCCCACCAGTACGAAGCAGAGCGAGGCGAGCGGGATCGCGAACTTCTTGTGGTACTCCACCGAGTATTTCCGTGTGGTGGTGAGTGCCTCGCGCGCGGTGAGCCGGGCACCGATCACCTCGGACATGCTCGAGACCAGGCCATCTGCCCGAGGGGCCACGGCGCCCTGTGGGTCCACCAGAAACTCCGGCGGCGGGGTGAAGCTGGTCTCCGCCGGCATGAGCGGCATCTCGACGCGCTGGTCGAGTGGGGGGAGCAGGCTATCCTGCTCCCTCAGGGTGACCCCGAGCCGCTTCAGGGAGTCTCTTGGCCGGAGCGAGTCCGGTCCGATGCCACGGAGCCCCACGCTGTCCTGGACGGTCATGCTGTCGGCTTGCTTGGTGCTGTCCTGCGGCGGGGGGCGGACCGGCTCCTGGGCCTCGAGTCTCCCGGGCAAGAAGAGCTTCTCGAGGAAATGCTGGACGCTACCGCCCCAGGGTCCGGCGCAGCGGGTCGGGAACTCGGGCATGGTCTGGGCCGGCGGTGGCGGCAGGGGTGGCAGACCGGCCAGATTGCGCAGGTCGCGGCGGGTGAGCCGTTCGCGTTGTTCCACCGCGCGTTGGTGCCGCCATTGGCTCTCGGCGATGCCGTCCTGGAGGGCACAACCGGACTTCTCGCGGTCCCCCCGTTCGGCGACGCCTTGTGCCCGGGCAAAGCTCTTCTCGACATCGTCGAGCCGTATCACATTGACGCGGAACAATGTGCGCTCGACCCGGGTCGGCTCGGCGAGATTGAAACTGAGCGCTTCGCCGTCGTAGAGCGTCAGCAGGAGATCACCACTCGTGGCAGCATGCACCATCTGGCCACTGTCGGCATGGATGGTCTGTCGGACTGTCAGTCCCAGCAGGTCGTAGATCGTCACGTCGGTGAGCCAGCCGGTCTCAGGCCGAATGTCGTGGGCACGAATCACGTAACCAGAGTTGCCGAGCGGGTTCAATTCATCGGCCCGCAACTGCAGCGTCGGCGTGGTATTGCCGACCAAGACCTGCAGCGTCTTGTACCGGCTGTTGCTGAGTGGAACCACCTGATCAAAGATGAGGAAGTTGATGGCCATCACCGGCAGCACCGCGAGCATTGCTGGGCGCACCATGCGCCAGACCGAGATGCCGTTGGCGTACATCGCCACCATCTCGAGGTCGGCCGCGAGGGTGCTGTATGCGTAGAGGGTGGCCACCAGCACCGACATCGGGATTGTCAGCGTGAAGAGTGCCGGTAGCGCGAGCAACATCGCTTCGACGATCACTTCGGGTGCGAGTCCCTTGCCGCCAAACTTGTCGATCAGTGGGGCAAGCTGGTTGAGGAGCAACAAGCCGGTGAGCGCGATCACCCCCCAGAAGAAGGGGGCCGCGAGGGCACTCAGGATGTGGCGAGTGATCAGGCGCATGCGCTCAGGTCACGGTCCGGTTGTGGCACCCCGGGAGGAGGGCCTAGGTTTGGGCAGTTCTCTCCGAAAAGGTAATCGCCCGATTCCATTGCTCGCCGCATCCCGTTCCCGATTGGTTCCGCTTCTCGGCGCGCTCTGCATCCCGGCGTTGGCCGCGGCCCAAGCGATCCCGGCCGACACCGCGTGGCCCGGGATGGGGATACACGCCTCGTTCCCCGTCAAACTGGCTCCGCTCCGGCTTCCCGGGGCGCTGCTGCTCACGCACCCCTCCGAGCGGGGCGATGCGGCGGCATTCGGCCGTCGATTCGATGCCGCGCTTGCCGACACCGTCCGTCGAATTCAGGCCGATTCCCGTCGTGAACGCCTGCTCGGCCGACTCTACCATGGCGACTCCCTCGCCGTCGCGCTCGGTCTGCCCGAGGAGTACGTGCGGCGCGACCGAGAGGTCTTCGGGATCTCGTCCGGCCTCGTCCGGGTCGAGATGGATGGCAGTGTCTCCCTACAATTGACCACCGAACGGTATGCCAATCTGCGGTGCAACTCGTTCGAGTTGCAGAATCCGGTGTCCGGGTGTCGACCGAAGTTCACCGC
Organism: Gemmatimonadales bacterium; assembly: GCA_038258395.1. GTDB lineage: Bacteria > Gemmatimonadota > Gemmatimonadetes > Gemmatimonadales > GWC2-71-9 > Palsa-1233. The sequence continues at coordinate 3,377 of JBBSPX010000009.1, forward strand.
ACCGCGGATCGAGAACCGGGTCGACCTCCGAGTCAATGCGGTGCTCGGTCAGCGACTGAACGTGCAGGTCGACCTCGACACCCAGCGTGACTACACCAATGCCAACACCATCCGGGCCTACTACCAGGGCCTGCAGGACGAGGTCCTCCAACGGGTCGATGTCGGCACGGTGCAGTTCCGGGCGCCGCGCTCGCGATTCCTGACCGCCGGGATCCCGACCAACAACTTTGGCGTGAGTGCAATGGCCGAATACGGTCCAATCACGGTGCAGGGACTGGCCGCCACCCAGAGTGGCAGCGTGGTGGCCGATCGCACGTATCGTGTCGGCGATCAGACGGTCGAGCCGCAGGACCGGCTCGTGCGGGATCTCGACTTCGAGAATGGGCGGTTCTTCTGGGTCACCGATCCGCGTGAGCTCGACGGCTTCCCAAGGGTCGATCCGCTCACCCTCTCCGAGCGCGATCTCCCCGGCAATGTGAGCCCCTCCGATGTCCGGATCTACCGCTACCGTGCCGCGACAGCGACCGGTCTGAACCCGAACCTGGGCGGGATCAAGGCCTTGGCCATCAACGACTTCGGGTCGGTCGGCCAGCAGGTGGGTCCGCTCCAGTGGGAACTCCTCATTCGGGGGCAGGATTACTACCTCGACCAGTCGGGGCTCTGGTTCGTGCTGAGCGCCAAGCTCGATCCTGAGGATTTCCTCGCGGTCAGTTACATCCGCCGGGACGGCAGTCGGGTCGGCACCTTTCCCGCGACGGATCAGCCGCTGGTGAGCGACACGCTCCGTCTGGTGGTCGAGCCGAACCAGGGGCCGGCGCGAGGCACGTTCCATTTCGCGATGCGCAACGTCTACCGGGTCGCGGGCAGTGACCTGGAGCGGTCGTCGCTGCAGGTGTCCGTGCTGCTCAACCGGTCCGAGCGACCCGATGCCGGCCTCGGGACCTGGCTGGAGCGCTTCGGACTCTCGGTGCCCGCGGATCCGGCCATCTTCGACGTCGACAACCGCCTCTTCCCGCGCACCCGCGATGCCGGGGCTGCCGAGGCCATCGGCGATCAGTTCATCGTCTTCCCGAACCTGCAGCCGTTCGGGGACCCGACACTGGTGAGCGATCCCGCGGTGCGGAACGACTCACTCTACCGCACCCCGGACTACCTGCTCTACTCCCAGGGCCCGCCGGCGAAATTCACCCTGCGCCTGTCCTATGTCGCGACCGGGGGGGGGGACCGCGGTACCCTCCTGCTCAATGCGACCCAGATCCGTGAGGAGACCGAACAGATCCTCGTGAATGGTCAGCGTCTCACGCGCGGCATCGACTACTCGATCGACTACGACAACGGTCAGGTGACCTTTCTCGACCCGGAGGGACTGTTCGGATCGAGTCCCGCCACCGTGACCGCCCGGTTTGAGCAACGAGGATTCTTCGCGGTGGCGCCGACCTCCATTTTCGGCTTGACGACTCGCTATGCGCTCAAGGACTGGGGGGGGATCAACCTGGTGGGGCTCTACCAGCGCGAGGCGACCGCCTTCAATCGGCCCCCGCTCGGTTTCGAGCCGACCGCCTCACTGATTGGAGGCGTGTCAGCCGACTTCCGGTTCGATGTCCCGAGCGTCTCCCGCTTCCTGGCTCGGTTCACGCCGCAACAATCTTCGGTCCGGTCGACCCTGACAATCGATGCGGAGATGGCCTTCTCGAAACCGGATCCGAATCGGAGCGGTGAGGCGTACCTCGAAGAGTTCGAGGACGATCAGGGCATCCCGCTCTCGCTCCGTGAGAACGCCTGGAGTTACTCGTCGGTCCCCGTCTCGGCCGTCGGGCTCGAGGGGATCGGCTTCGGGACCCGATTCGACTCGGCCGACGCCGTGCAGCTCATCTGGCAGAATCTGGTGCCCGATGGCAAGGGGGGAACGCGCGAACTCCGGTCGGTCGACATCGACACCAACATCGTGATTCGAGGTGGCAACCAGATCGGCACCGAGACCGTGCTCTACTTCACCTTCCACGCCGACACGGCGGGCGGCGTGGTCGCCTTCAACAACGATGCCGCGTGGACTCAGCCGCGGCGGGACTTCAAGCCCCGCTGGCGCTCGATGGTGACCCCGATCTCCCTGACCGGACGCGACCTCTCACGCAACGAGTTCCTGGAGTTCTGGGTGTTCGAGGGATCCAATCGACCGATCACCGACAACAACATGCGCCTCGTGATCGATTTGGGGTCCGTGAGCGAGGATGTGCTCGCCGTGGCACCGACCGATCTCGCCGTGGCGGGCACCGACTCGAACTACACCGGTCGCCAGTATGTGGGCAGCGGACTGATCAATTCGGAACGCTCCGAGACAGGCACGTTCAACGCCGCAACCGACGACATCGGCATCCTCGGCGACCGACCGGTGCTCAGTGTGCCGAGCGGTGATTTCCAGGTGGTGCCGCTTTGTCGTCGGCAGCTCTCGAGCGCGGTCGAGGTCTTCCCGTGGGGCGATCTCGGGGCACGGTGCACCCGCGGCAATGGCGTGCTCGACACCGAGGATCTCAACGGGGATCTCCTGCTCGATGCCCGTGGCCCAGGCGATGATGTCTTCCGCTATGTCGTCGACCTGAGCGACCCGAAGTACCTGGTGCGCACCGGGGTACAGACCACCGACCCCACCGACTCGACGCGGGTCGCCGGCTGGACGCTTTACCGGGTGCCACTCCGCGATGTCGATCGGACGATTGGCCAGCCCAATATCCGGCTCGTCAGGCAGATGCGCGTCACCCTGGCCACGCCACCCGATAATGGTGAGCCCGATCCGGTGATCCGGTTCGCGCTTGCACGGATGCGTCTCGTCGGCGCGCCATGGATCGCGCGTGCCGACGCCCCGATCGCTGGCCTGTCGGGTTCACTCGCCCAGCCGCGCGGCGAGGTGGCGGTCTCGTCGATCTCGACCGAGAACATCGAACTCGGCTACACCTCGCCCCCGGGTCTCGGGAGCACGATCAATCAGGTGAATACCAGTGCCGAGGGACTCGGGGTGCAGGTGAACGAGAAGGCATTGCGGATTGTCGCCCGCGACCTCCGCCCGGGCGAGCGCGCGGAGGCCTATACGCGCTTCGCGAGTGGTCCGCAAAACTTGCTGTCGTATCGTGAACTCCGGGTCTGGGCCCGCGGTCGCGGTGAGGGATGGGATGACCAGCGCTTGCATGCGTTTGTGAAGGTCGGCACCGACGATCGCAATTTCTACTACTACGAGGGCCCCGCGTCGACGCTCTCATGGACGCCGGAGTTGGTGGTCGATCTCGAAGTTTGGCGTCGGATGCGTGCCGAGATCGAGACGAGCTTCCTTCGAGGTGAGCCGCCCCACGGGGGCGACAGTTGCGGTGGCGATCCCGAGGCGTACGTCGCCTGTGAGGGGGGGTATGTCGTGCAGGTGCGCGATCCCACCATCAATCCGCCGAATCTCGCTGCCGTGCAGGATGTGGCCACCGGGATACGCTTCGTCGGCGAAGGGGTCTCCATTTCCGAAACTGAACTGTGGACCGACGACATTCGGCTCTCGCGGCCAATCAGCGAGGTCGGTATCGCGAAAGCCGTCTCGGCCCAGCTGGTCGCCAGCGATGTCGGTACGATTGGGGTCCAGTATCTCTCGCAGGACGGCAACTTCCGGCAGATCGGTCAGGCGCCGAGTTACCGGAGCACGACCTCGCTCCAGGGCACGACGTCGCTCAATGCCGACCGATTCCTCCCGGTGAGTCTGGGCCTCCGGATTCCGATGCTCCTGAGCTACAGCGGCCAACGCGTCGACCCGGAACTCATCACCGGCTCCGATGTGCGGGGCGGGGATCTCGAGGGACTTCGCAAGCCGCAGAGTGGTGTCACCACCTTCGCCATCTCGGTGCGTCGAGATCGCCAGGACGGCAATCTGCTCACACGCGCGCTGCTCAACCCGCTCTCGGTGGCGGCGAATCTCTCGTCGGCGAATGCCATCACCGAGTACAGCCAATCCGACGCCAGTAGTTGGAGTGTGCGTGTCGGGTGGGATAAGCAGTTTCTCAGCACCGGCATCCCGATTGGCCTGAGTGGTCTCGTCGGCGGGTTGCCCCGTTGGCTCGCCTCCAGCGAGTTGGGAAAGGGACTCGCCAATGCGCGCTTCACGCCTCTTCCGTCCGTCATCACGTTCAGCAGCACCCTGACGCACGCGGCGGGCAATGTCACCGCCTACCTCGTGCCGATCGAGCGGATCCAGGACACCATCCTGATTCCGACGACATCGCTGCAGCATCTCTGGAACAACACGGCGATCACCTCCTGGCGACCGTTCGGCGCGATCAACCTCGGCGCGAACTGGAGTAGCACACGCGATCTCCGTGTCTATCCGGATTCCACCCCACTCGGCCGCTTGACCAACGCGTCTCGCCAGAGCTTCGCCGGCGTCGATGTCGGGGTGGAGCGCGATCGGGTGATCGGGACCTCGATCGGATTCACGCCGACGCTCGCGAGCTGGTTGCGTCCACGGTTCACGACGAATTCGAGCTTTGTCCTGTCGCGGAGCCTCACGGCCCGGAATCCGGTGCAGGTCGACGGCGACACGGCGGGGGCCTACATCCTGCCGCAGACGCTCAACAATGCGCGGACCAACACGATCGGTGTCACCCTCGAGCCCGCCACGCTCGTCCGGCGTGTGTTCGGTGATTCTGCGCGGATCGTGCGCTATCTCGCGCGCGTGCGCCCGCTCGATGCCCAGCGCACGCATACCTACACCTCGACGTACGATCTGGCTGCCTTCGATCCCGGTGCGGGGTACCAGCTCGGCATCGGTGGGCTCGACAACTTCCTCAGGCAAGGCAACGAGTCGGCGGTGGGCGCTGCGGAGATCACCAGTTCGCAGCTCGATGCCTCGCTCGACCTGCCCCTCGGTCTGACCGGCACGGCACGCTACCGAGCCACCGACGCCGATCGGTACCAGCGTACCACCGACGCTCGGTTCCTGGTGAGCAACTCCCAGCAGACCGATTGGCCTGACGTGACCGTCCGCTGGTCCCGATCGAACCTCGGGCCGCTGGTGCTGGTGACGCTGTCCGGCAATGTGCGTGACCGCTTTGTCCAGAGTAGCGTGCCGGCGTTCGACAGCGGCTCGCCACCGTCGCTCAACGAGACAGCGAGTCGCTCCTATCGGCCAGATCTCTCGCTCTTCTTCCGCAACGGGGTGCGTCTCACCGGATCCCTCGAGACCACGGCGGGCGATCGGCTTGCCAACGGGCGCCACTCGCTCCGCGACGAGCTGCGCTGGAACGCGTCGGTGGAATGGTCGCTCCGGCTCCCCGAGTCGGTCTCGGGGCTACGCAAGCCCCTCAGGACCTCGCTCTCGGGGAACGGCTTTGTCAGTCGGGAGTGCCTGCAGGATGCGGACAATGCCGGGTGCGAACCGATCTCGGATATCCGTCGGCAGAGTTTCACCCTCTCCTTCGGTGCCGACGTCGTCGGCAGCGTGCGCGGGGAGCTCGCGGGTGCGTATGTTCTGAACGAGTTGCGACACCTCGACCGCAAGACGTCGACGATGTCGCTGTCCCTGATCCTGACCGTGCCGATCTCCACCTTCGGGGGATTCTGAATGTCGTTGCGTCCGTGGTTCGCCCTCTCCGTCCTGCTCGTCGGCGCCTGCGCCGACGGCGGGGCGATGCAGTTCGTCGCCGAGTTCGACGGGGCCCGTGCCCTCGAACGCGCCGGGACGCAACTCGCCTTCGGTCCCCGGATTCCGGGCACCGATGGCCATACGGCGATGGCGGCATGGCTCGATTCGGCCGCCCGTGCCACCGCCGACACGGTGGTCGTCCAGCGGTGGCAGCACGTGAGCCTCACCGGCGATAGTGTCCCGATGGTCAATGTCGTCGCCCGATTCAATCCCGCGGCCACGACACGCGTGCTTTACCTGGCGCACTGGGACACCCGCCCGTGGGCCGAGGCCGATACCTCCCGCGACAAGACGGCGCCGGTTCCCGGCGCCAACGACGGCGCGTCGGGTGTGTCGATCCTCCTCGGCGTGATGGATGCGCTCAAGGCGAAACCGACCACGATCGGCGTCGATCTCGTGTTTGTCGATGGCGAGGACTTCGGGAAGTTCGAGGGCGACTACCACGATGTCCTGATTGGGTCACGGTATTACGCGAAGCACCCGGCCGCCACGGGTAAGCCTGAGTTCGCCGTGCTCTTCGACATGGTCGGCGCGAAGGAGGCGCGGATCGCTCGGGAAGGCTACAGCGCGATCGCTGCGCCCGCCGTGGTCGACCGCGTCTGGTCGGTGGCCGGTCGAATGGGATATGGCCACATCTTCGTCAATGAATCCGGTCTGACGCTGATCGACGATCACAAGAACCTGATCGACGCCGGCATTCGGGCGATCGATGTCATCGGATGGCACTACCCGGCCTGGCACACGCCCGACGACACGGTCGACAAGTTGAGCGTCGAGACACTCGAGGCGGTCGGCAACGTGGCGGTTGCGGTGCTCCGCGAGGTCGACAGCGAGCAGTAGGCAGCGGCGCACGGTGCACTAGCGCGTACCTCCTTGCGTGCTCCTGATACTCGCCAGTGAGTACCGTCCCGGCACGATCCGGGATGGACCCTCGCGAACGGCGTGCGCTCGCGCTGATCTTCCTGCTGGCACTCATCGGGCACGGCATCCGTGCCGCCCGAGGTGCCCCCGAACGCACCACCGCACGGCTTGAGTCGGTGGGAGTGACCTCGACCGGTGATCCGCTCCGACAGCTCGCCTTGGCCGAGTCGCTCGCCCGACCGCTTGGGCCTCGGGAGCGGATCGATGTCGATCGGGCGACTGTTCGCCAACTCCAGCGGCTGCCCGGTGTTGGCCCTGCCTTGGCGGAGCGAATCGTGGCGGATCGCCAGAGCGGCGGGGCGTTCGGCGGCACCGCGGGACTGGCTCGGGTCCGCGGCATTGGTCCCGCCACGCTTGAGCGATTGACCCCGTATCTCACGTTCACCGGGATGCCCGCCGATGCTGGTCAGAGTGGCCAACCATCCCGGATCTCCCTCAATCGCGCCAGCCAGCACGAATTGGAGCAGCTGCCAGGAATCGGGGCCGCCCGTGCGGCTGCCATCATCGCTTTTCGCGATAGCGCGGGGCCATTTCGCCAGACCGAACAGCTTGCCCGCGTCCCTGGCCTGCCTCGGCAGGTCATCGAGCGGCTTTCGGGACTGGTCCGGATCGACTGACAACGCCCTCCCGGTCGGGCTTCTGACCGAGAGGCATCCCCCTTGCACCCGTACCCAGCCATGACCGTGACCCAGCCTCATTCCAACAGTTCTGCCGACCTCTCGGCCGACCGGCTCGGTGACCTCCTGCTCACCGAGGGGCTGGTCAATCCTGCGCAGCTCCAGGCTGCGCTCGTCGAGCAGAAGTCGACCTCGCACCGTCTGGGCTACATCCTCGTCAAGCAGGGTGTGGTCGATGAACTGGAGTTGACCAAGGTCCTCGCCCGCCAGTACCGGATGCCGGCCGTCGACCTCTCGAAGTTCGAGGTCGACCCCCGCCTGATCCCTCTCATTCCGCCCGACCTCGCCGCCAAGCGCGTTGTGCTGCCGCTCAGGCGTGAGGGGCGGACCCTGACCGTGGCCGTCGCCGATCCGACCGACCAGGGCCTGCTCGAGGACCTCAAGTTCATCACCCGCTTCGACCTGTTCCCGGTGCTCGCCGGCGAACACACCCTCAAGGCGCTGATCGAACGGCACTACGAGACCGGCGACGAGCAGCTCCAGTCGATCCTGGCCGAGATGGAAGGGATCGGCGAGGACGTCGAGATCCTCGAGCAGCAGGAGGAAGAGTCGGCTGCCGCGATGCAGGCCGCCGTCGACGATGCGCCGGTCGTCAAGCTGATCAATGGGATCCTGACCGATGCCGTCAAGCGGGGTGCCTCGGACATCCATGTCGAGCCGTTCGAGCACGAGATCCGGATTCGTTACCGGATCGACGGTGCGTTGCTCGAGGTGATGAAGCCGCCGCTCAAGATGAAGGCGGCGCTGACCAGCCGCATCAAGATTCTCTCGCAGCTCAACATTGCCGAGCGCCGGGTGCCGCAGGACGGTCGCCTCAAGCTCAAGATGGGCTCGCGGGTGATCGACTTCCGTGTCTCGACCGTGCCGGTGCTCTTCGGCGAGAAGATCGTGATGCGAATCCTCGACAAGGGCAACCTGACGCTCGACCTGTCCAAGTTCGGCTTCGAGCCGAAGGCCGAGAAGGACTTGATGCAGGCGATCCTCAATCCATACGGTATGGTGCTGGTCACCGGTCCGACCGGATCGGGCAAGACCACCACGCTCTACTCGGCCCTGCAGCGCGTCAACACGATCGACACCAACATCATGACGGCCGAAGATCCGGTCGAGTACAACCTGCCCGGCATCAACCAGGTCCATGTGCGGAGCGATATCGGCCTGACGTTCTCGTCGGCGCTCAAGGCGTTCCTGCGGCAGGACCCCAACATCATCATGATCGGTGAAATCCGGGACCTCGAGACCGGCGGCATCGCAATCAAGGCGGCGCTCACCGGCCACCTCGTGCTCTCGACCCTGCATACCAACGACGCACCGAGTACCATTGTGCGTATGATCGACATGGGCATCGAGGCGTTCAACGTCGCGAGTGCCGTGAATCTGGTGGTGGCCCAGCGGCTGGTCCGCCGGATCTGCTCCGGCTGCAAGGCCCCAGTGAGCTACAGCGACGAGGAACTGCATGTGCTCTCCGAGGACATCGCCTCGCTCAAGGGGATCCAGTTCTACCGGGGCACTGGCTGTGATGCCTGCGGCGGGACGGGCTACCGTGGCCGTGCCGGTCTCTACGAAGTGATGGCGATGTCGCCGGCACTCCGCCGGATGATCCTCGTGGGCGCCTCGAACGCAGATCTGCGCGAGAAGGCCGTGGAGGAGGGCATGCTGACCCTCCGGATGGATGGCATCAAGAAACTCGAGCGCGGCGTCACGACGCTGGCCGAGATCGTCAAGGAGACCGCTGCATGACGCTCAACCTCCGCAACCTGCTCGAGGAAATGCTCTCGCGCGATGCCTCGGACCTCCACCTGTCGGCCGGTGAACGCCCGAAGTTCCGGATCGACGGTGAGATCACCAACTCCAGTGTCGAACAGGTGATGTCGCCCAAGGACACCCTGACACTGGCCTACTCGGTGCTCACCGAATCGCAGAAGAAGCGCTTCGAGCAGGAGGACGAGCTCGACTTCTCCTTCGGCATCCAGAACCTGGCGCGCTTCCGCGGCAACGTCTTCAAGCAGCGTGGCTGCGTGTCGATGGTGGTCCGGATGATCCCGTTCAACGTCCGGAGCTTCGAGGATCTCAAGCTGCCGGCGATCGTCGCGAAGTTGGCGGAGCGTCCGCGCGGCATGGTGTTGGTGACCGGGCCAACCGGGAGCGGCAAGTCAACGACGCTTGCGGCGATGATCGACAAGATCAATCGCGAACGCCGTGGCCACATCATCACGGTCGAAGACCCGATCGAGTTCATCCACAAGCACCAGGAATGCATCGTCAACCAACGCGAGGTCGGCACCGACACGCCGTCGTTCGCCTCGGCGCTCAAGTATGCCCTTCGCGAGGACCCGGACGTGATCCTGGTCGGCGAAATGCGCGACCTGGAGACCATCTCATCGGCGCTCACCATCGCCGAGACCGGTCACCTGGCGCTGGCCACGCTGCATACCAATTCGGCGCCCGAGGCGATCAACCGGATCATCGACGTCTTCCCGAGCACCCAGCAGGCCCAGGTCCGGGCGCAGCTCGCGTTCGTGCTCGAGGGCATCATCACCCAGACGCTCCTGCCGAGACTCAATGGACGGGGCCGGGTCATGGTGACCGAGATCCTGGTGGCGACGCCGGCCATCCGGTCGGTGATCCGGGACGACAAGGTGCACCAGATCTACTCGCTGATGCAGGCCGGCAAGAAGCACGGCATGCAGACCATGAACGACTCCCTGTACCAGCTGTACATGAGTCGCGAGATTTCGAAGGAAGAGGCGACCCGGGTGTCGCCCAATCCGTCCGAGTTCCTGCGGTCGATCGGCGAGACGCCGGTCGAGGAGCAGGCGATCGCGGCGGTGCGGTAGTTCAGAAGCGAGAAGTGAGAAGCGAGAAGCGAGAAGCCTGAGGTCAACGGCAGCTCCTCCTCCTTCTGCCTTCTGATTTCCGGTTTCCTGTGACACAAGCGCCCCACACACGGAGTCCAGTCCCATGCCCGTCTTCGAATACACGGCCAAGAACGCCACCACCGGCCAGATCATGAAGGGCTCGCTCGACGCGCCATCGCGCGACGAGCTGCTCGGGCACCTTCGGAAGAATCGTCTGGTCCTGGTCTCGCTCCGCGAGGCGCCCAAGCAGATCAATTTCTCGATGCCGGGCACCGGTGGCATCGGGACCCGTGATATCGTCATCTTCACGCGACAGTTTGCGACCATGATCAACTCCGGCCTGCCGTTGGTCCAGTCGCTCAACATCCTGGCGCTCCAGACCGAGCACCCGAAGCTGAAGGAAGTCACCAAGGCCGTCGTCTACGACGTCGAGGCCGGCAACACCCTGGCCGATGCGTTCTCCAAGCACCCCAAGGCGTTCTCGCAGCTGTATGTGAACATGGTCGCTGCCGGCGAGGCCGGCGGTATCCTCGACACCATCCTGCTCCGCTTGGCGACGTTCCTCGAGAAGAACGACAAGCTGATTCGGAAGGTGAAGTCGGCGATGATTTACCCGGGCGTCATCATGACGGTCGCCGCGGGAGCGATCGCGGTGCTGCTGATCTTCGTCATCCCCGTCTTCAAGTCGATGTTCGCCGATGCGAATGTCGCCTTGCCGATCCCAACCCGGATCGTGATCGGGATGTCGGAGTTCCTGCAGTCGTTCTGGTGGGCCGTCATCATCGTGGTCGGCGTGGCGATCTTCGGCCTCCGGCAGTTCTACAAGACGCCGAATGGCCAGCGCACCATCGACCGGATGCTCCTGGGTTTCCCGATTCTGGGCGACGTGCTTCGGAAGTCCGCGGTGTCGCGCTTCACTCGAACGCTCGGCACCCTGATCTCGTCGGGTGTCTCGATTCTTGATGGCCTCGAGATCACCGCCAAGACGGCCGGCAACATGATTATCCAGGATGCCATCATGGCGTCCCGCGCCTCGATCGCCGGCGGTGACACCATCGCCGGCCCGCTTGAGCGCTCCGCGGTCTTCCCACCGATGGTGATCTCGATGATCGCGGTCGGTGAGCAGACGGGCGGCCTCGACGAGATGCTCAGCAAGATCGCCGACTTCTACGACGACGAGGTCGATGTTGCCGTCTCGGGCCTGCTCTCCATGCTTGAACCGCTCATGATCCTCTTCCTCGGCGTGATCGTCGGCGGCATGATCGTGGCGATGTACCTGCCGATCTTCGGCATGATGGAGACGGTGCAATAACCGAAAGTGCCTCCGCGGTTCACGAACCAAACCGCGGGCTGACGCCCGCGGTTCGGCCGGTTTGGTTCGTGAATCCTGGAACCGCCTTCTCGCTTTCTCGCCTTCCCTGTATCATCCGAGACGGAGTCGCGCCCCCCCGGCCAAGCTCCTTCCTCAATCCGGATACTGGGACATGACACGATATACGCTCATCCTTCTCCTGGCGGGGGCCGTTCCGGCCGCCGCCCAGCAGGCTACCCTGCCACCGCTTCGGCCGCAGGTCGCGGTCGGCGACACCTCCATCTTCGCGCCTCTCCCGCTAGCACCCGGACACGACTATCGGACCGGCGGCGGCGGCCCCGGGCACGACTACTGGCAAAACCGGGCCTCCTACGACATCGCGGCCACGCTCGACACGACCACGCGGTCGGTCCAGGGCCAGCTCACCCTCCGCTATACCAACCACTCGCCGGACACCCTCCGATTCGTCTGGATCCAGACCGAACAGAACGCCTTCCGGGCCAACTCGCTCAACGGGTTGATCTTCCCGCAGGAATCGCGATTTGGCGCACGCGGCTTCGATGGCGGCGATGTCTTCGATCGCTTCGAGCAGATCCTGAAGCGTGGCAGCACCACCAAGCGCGCGACAATCACACCGCGTGACGAGGGCACCGTCGCCAAGGTCGATCTTGCCGAGCCGCTGGCACCCGGCGCCACGGCCACGTTCGACATCGCCTGGCACTTCAGCATCCCCGAACACGGTGCCGACCGGATGGGCTACGACGGCGCGCTCTTCGAAATCGCGCAGTGGTACCCACGCATGTCCGTCTATGACGACGTCCAGGGGTGGAACACCGACCCATATCTCGGCCAGGGCGAGTTCTACCTCGACTACGGCGACTACAACCTGAGCATCACTGTGCCGGCCGGCTACATCGTCGCGGCAACGGGTGAGCTCACCAACGCCGCCGCCGTCCTGACACCAGCCCAGATGCGTCGACTCGCGCTGGCGAAGCGTTCCGACACGACCATCGCGATCATCACGGCCGCCGACCTGAAGGGGGGGGCAACGAAGGCGGGCAACAACGGTACGGCGACGTGGAAATTCCACGCCGAGAATGTGCGCGACGCCGTGTGGGCCGCATCACCCGAGTACCAGTGGGATGCCTCAAGCTGGGAGGGCCATCTGGCGATGGCGTACTACCGGCCGAGCGCTGCGGCGACCTGGTCTGACGCGGCCGATCAGTCGCGGATGTCGATCCAGGAATACTCCGAGCGGTGGTTCCCGTACCCCTGGCCCCATATCTCGGCCGTCGAGGGCCCGATCAGCGGGATGGAGTATCCGATGATCGCGATGGAGACGCGTGGGCAGGCCGTGCAGGATCTCTACAACGTCGTGACCCACGAGATCGGGCACATGTGGTTCCCGATGATGGTGGGTTCCAACGAGCGGCGGCACATGTGGCAGGATGAGGGATTCAACACCTTCATCAATACATTTTCCGAGGCGCGACGTTATCCGGATGGAGGCGATCAGATGGCGCGTGCGGCAGAGGAACGTGCCACGATCGAGATCGTGATGCGGGCCGGCGTCGATCAGCCGATCGACATCGCGCCGGACCGGATCGCGCCGAACTTCCTGGGACTCTCGGCCTACCTCAAGCCGAGCGTCGGCTTGCAGTTGCTTCGTCAGGAGATTCTCGGACCCGAGGCGTTTGATGAGGCGTTCCGTGCCTACACCGCGCGTTGGGTCTATCGACATCCGACGCCGCGCGACTTCTATCGGACCATGGCCGAGGTCTCCGGGCGCAGGCTCGACTGGTTCTTCCGCGAGTGGTTCGTCGAGAACGCGCGCTTCGACCAGAAGGTCGATACCGTCGCGACGCGTCAGGTGGCCGACACGCAACAGGTGACCGTGGTCTACGGCAACAAGGAGCGCGGCGTCCTCCCGATCAGGGCCCGATTCACCTTCAGCGATGGCAGTACGCAGGACCAGACCTATCCGGCCGAAGTCTGGAGCACCAACAGCATGCATTATCCGCGCACCTACGCGTTCGTCGGCAAGAAGCTCACGGGCATCGTGCTCGACCCCGATCATCGGTTGATCGATATCGATCGCGGCGACAATAGCTGGAACGCGAAGTAGGAAAGCGACAAAGCGGTTCCTCGCGGCGCGAACCAAACCGCGGGCTCACGCCCGCGGCTCGGCTCACGCCTCCGGCGCGGCGGTTTGGTTCGCCTTCCATCCTCGGTAGCCGCCGGTCAAGTCGACCACATCGGTGAACCCCATGCGCTCGACGACCGAGGCACCGATGCCCGATCGGGTGCCGCCTTGGCAATGGAGTGCCAATGGCGTTTCGCGAGGCAGGTCGGCGCGCGCCTCCTCGATTTGGCCGAGCGGATGGTGAACCGCTCCCGGGATGTGGCCGCCGCTCCACTCGCCGATCTCGCGAAGATCGATTACCGTGCGTCCGTTCGTGATCATGTCTTCGGCGGTGGTCACGTCGCCGATCGACGCAGATCGCACGTCGACGTGACCAGCAATCGGGGTCGCGTCGACCCAGCCCGTCACCCGATCGATTCCGATGGACGCGAGCGCCGTTTGTGCCTCGACGGCGCGTGCCTCGCTCTCGGCGATGACCACGACGTCCTGGTCGGCATCGAGCAGCCAGCCGGCCCAGGTGGTGAACGTCCTGATCAATGGCAGGCTCTGGGTCCCGGGCAGGTGGGCTAGACGATACTCGGCGCCGGGACGGACGTCGATCACCACGCCGTCGGTGATGGCCCCGTGGACCGATTCCATTTCCATCAGCGGAAGCACTGAGCGCCGTCCGAGGATCCGCGGTCCGTCTCGGTTCACCTGCTTCATCCGCGCGAAGTAGGTCGGCGGCGTTGGCTGTCCGACGAGGACGGTCGCGACGAACTGGTCCTCATCGTCGATGCCAAACGCCCAATTGGTCCGACGCTCGTAGCCCAGCGTCGACGTGGGCACCGCACCGAGCGCCTTGCCGCAGGCACTCCCCGCGCCATGGCCGGGCCAGATCTGCAAGTGGTCGGGCAGGTCGACCGTGGCTTGGAGGGACCGGAACAGTTGCCGAGCCGAATCGACCATCGTGCCCTGGATTTTGGCTGCCGTCTCGAGCAGGTCGGGCCGGCCGACATCGCCCACGAAAATGAAGTCGCCACTCACCATCGCCACCGGCTCCTTGCCGCGCGCCGTGTCGGTCACCACGAACACGATGTGCTCCGGCGTGTGACCGGGGGTATGTCGCACATCGAGCCGGATCCCTCCGAGCGTGATCGTGTCGCCGTCATGCAGCAAGGTCGCGCCTTCGGATGTGGCGAACGCGTACTGCCAGTCTCGCCCACCCTCCGCCGACAGGAGCAGGGTGGCGCCGGTGGCGGCGGCGAGCTCGCGAGAGCCCGAGACGAAGTCGGCGTGAATGTGGGTCTCGGTCACCCGCGTGATGCGGAGGTCTTCACGATCGGCCGCGGTCAGGATCGCGGACGCGTCGCGGGGCGCATCGATCACGATCGCCTCGCCGGTCTGCTGACAGCCGATCAGGTAGGCCGCTTGCGCGAGCCGGTCATCGTAGAAGCGCTGGACGAACATTGCTCGGAGCTCCGTGTCGGGTTTGAGTCAGTTCCCTGAGACGTGAGACGTGAGACGTGAGACGTGAGAAACGCGCTGTCACGCCGAACGCAGTGAGGCGGCGGAGCCGAGAGGATGGTACAAAAGCCGCGCACAACCCCCTCGCAATGCTCGGGGTGACACTGCATTCTTCTCACGTCTCACGTCAAAGTTCCTTCACCAGCATGAACACTCCCACCACGATCAGGAGTCCGGCGAAGGCTCGGGTCAGGGTTCGCGCCTGCACTCGGGGTGCCAGGGCGGTACCGAGCATCATCCCGCCCAGCGCGGCGACGGTGACCATGCCGGTGAGCGGCCAATCGAGCTCGACCCGCCCCCACCATCCCGCCGACGCGGCGCCGGTGTTGAGCGCGATCACGGCGAGCGAGGTGGCCGTCGCTTCGGCCATGCCGAGGCCGAGGACGCCGACCAGCGCTGGCACAATCAGGAATCCCCCCCCCACACCGACGAGGCCCGTGAGCACCCCGACGACGAGCGAGGCACCCACCAGGACGCTCACGTGCGGTTGCGGCGTCTCTGTCGAGGTCTCCACGGGCAACGGGGCTCGAGACCGACGCCACATCAGCGTCGCAGCGATCAACATCACGGCGGTGAAGAGCAGCAGACGGGGTCGGTCAGCGATGCCGGCCCCGAGTCGGGCCGCCGCGAATGATGCCAGCATCGTCCCCGCGGCGAAAATCGCCACCAGCTTGAGATTGAGCTGACCCAGACGCCAGCGTCGCCAAGCACCGAGCGCCGCCGCGGCACCGACCACCGGCAGCGACATCGGCACGGCGACGCTCGCGGGGAGTCCCAGGACGTGAACCAGGACCGGCACGGCCAGGATCGATCCGCCGCCGCCCAGCATCCCGAGCGACAGGCCGACCGCGAGGAATCCGATCAGGCCGAGGATGAGCATGCGCCCTCCAGCCGGAGCAGGATGTCGGCGGTGGGCGGTGAGCCCTCCGTGTTCCACGGCATGCGGCTGAGCAGGTTCCCCATCATGCAGGTGTTCGTGGCGCCCGCCAGGAGCAATCCCGTGCCCACGCCCAGCGGGAGATAGATCCACGCGGTCGAGACAACCAGGGCCAGGATGGCGCCGGTGGCGACGAGACCGCCGGCAACCATCCGGACCTGCCGCTCGAGGGAGACCACCGGACGGCCGAGGTTCACTGGCCGTCCAGCGGCCTGCCACCTGGCCGTCCCTCCCTCGACCAGTAACAGACCCTCGCTCGGGCCCTTCCGGTGCTCGGTCAGGAGGGCGCATGCCATGGCCGCGCGCTGACCGGAATGGCACGTCAGGACGAGCGGCCCTGCCACCCGTGCGATCCGGTCGGCCGAGGCACGAAACGCTTCAAGTGGCAGGTTCACCGCGCCGGGGATGTGGCACGCTCGGAACTCAGCTGGGCTGCGGACGTCGATCAGGCGGCCTGCGGCCGCGAGCTCAATGACGGTGGTGGGTTCAGCGAACAATGGGCCAGTTCTCCAATCGATGATGGCTGCCTGCGGTGCGTTGAGACCAGGTGCCCGGTCTCAGCGACCGCCGAGCACCCCGTTCAGCAGCGACGCGAGGCGGACACTGGCGCGGAACAGCCTATCCTCCAGCACAACCCGCACCTGCTCGTAATAGTGCCGGTCGACCGCGAGTGATTGGGGCAGGAACGGATAGACAACGTCTCTCGAGACGGCATGGGATTCCATCGCCCAGCTCTCGGGAGTGCCCATCCGGATCTGCATCAGGTCGCCGCGTTGCGCAATCTCGCGTTCGAATCGGGTGACCCACGCGTTCTCGTCCCGTCCATCGGCCTCGAGCATCTCGCTGTCCCAGAGTCGGTGCAGGTTCGACGGCTTGCCCTCCCAAGTGATCTTGACGTCGTTACCGCCCTTGTCACCCCGCTCGCCGACATGGAGCGGCTGGTGCAGATCCTCCACTAGGTGGACGACCCACTTGAGCGCCTCAGCTCGAGCGGGCCGGGATGCACTCCTGTTGGCGAGGATGGCGAGTTGGGTGTTGAGTGCCGTGATCACGCAGCCGTCGGGGCAGTAGCGCTCGGGTCGATAGACCGAATCGGTGATCGGGATGTCGATGTAATGCCAGTTGCCGGTCTCGGGCCGCTCGTTGCGGATCTCGTCGGCCCAGCTCGCGATGCTGGCGAGGGTCTCCTGGCCGAGGAGGTCGTGCACCTGTTGCTTCGCGGCATCGTTCAGTTGCGAGGCCGCGACGCGCGCGATGATACGGTGTCCGAGGCGTCCCCAGCGGAACGCGCCAGGAGCAGGTGTGGCGGCTGCGGGCGCGGCGGGGATGGCGAGCAGGCTCATCAGCAGCAGAAGTGCGACGCGGTTCACGGCAGCTCTCGGTCAAGGGTGTACGATTCCTTCAGATTGTAGCCTCAATCTGGCCCAGATGCCTCGGAAAGATCCAGTCGGTGTGGTGGAGGAGGCGGGCCGACCGTCTCCGTGTTCCAGTCCAGTGATCCCATGTGTCGGAGTCGATGTGCGCGCACCACTCATCCCGCAGTACCTGATTTTCGCCTGCCTCGTTGCCGCGCCGCTCGTGGCGCAGGAACCATCGGCGGAGTGGCGCATCACCAATGCCGGTGTGCTGCGCGCCGACTCCGCGATCGAAGCGGTGTTCCACGACCGCACCCTGCAAGTCGATACGGTGGCAATTGCCGATTTCGCGTCGCACCTCCTCGCGCGGCTCGGCGTGCCACCGTTCGAGGACTCGCTCGCCTTCCGGGTGACGGCCGACAGCATGCTCGTCAGGATCACGGGACGGTTGATGGACTTCCCAGTCGAGTCACGGCAGGAACTCGGGCCGATCTTCTCCTTCATCGACTCGACCACCCCGTTCACCGCCGAGATCAGCATGCCGCAGCACGCCGACGGGATCATGCGGTTTCGGCTGGCACGGGTCCGGGTCGCGGGGTTCAGTATCCCTGAGCTGCTGTTGCTACCGGCACTCCGTGAATACGATCGGCGCTATCCCGTGCTCGCCGCCGGAGGGCGGGAGCTCTTGATCGCGATGCCGCCGGACGGTGAGGCGAGACTGATCGATGGGGGGATCGTGATTTGGACGCGAAACGAGAAACGTGAGACGAGCAGTCATCCCGAGCGAGGGCGCAGAGCGCCCGAGTCGAGGGATCTCTGACCCGTCAAGAGATCCCTCGACTGCGCGCCTTCGGCGCTACGCTCGGGATGACACGCCGCGTGTCACCCGCCGCCAATCCAGCGCCACCAGCACCATGTGCAGTGAGATCGTCACGGCCGAGATCGCGCACCACGGGCAGAACGTCTTCATGATGAAGAACTCGTAGTACTTGAGTCGGAGCGTGAACAGGAACGCGGACACGATCAGCAGCGCGAGCAGTACAGTGATCCGTCGGTCGTTGGCCCAGCGCGGCCGAACCCCCACCAGTGCCGTCACCAGGATGAGCGCGTAGCCCACGGTGCCGATCAGGGCGACGTCGACCCCCAGGAACCAGGACCAGGGCGAGAACTGCACCACCTCGCAGCCGTGGCCGGCTCCGCAGGCGAGGGTTCCCGCCAACCCGAGCTTCCAGAGGTGGAGGTAGAGGGCCACGATCCCGGAGATGAGGGCGGTGATCGCGATGAGGTGGCGCTGGGTGAGTGGGGTGTCGTCGGTCATGGGGGGTAAATGTAGGCGGGAGGCGAGGAGCGGGAGCTCCCCCGTCATTGCGAGGGCCCGAAGGGCCCGAAGCAATCCGGTGTCGGAGCGAGCAATTGCCAGCTTCCAGTTCATCCACGAGATTGCTTCGCCCTTGCAGGGCTCGCAATGACAGGCGAGGTCGCGTCTAGATTCCCCCCAATGACCACCGACCTTCCCGCCCTGATCGCCAAGACGATCGCCAACCGGCGCACCTTCGCGATCATCTCGCACCCCGACGCGGGCAAGACCACCCTCACCGAGAAGCTGCTGCTCTACGGTGGGGCGATCCACCTCGCCGGGTCGGTCAAGGCTCGTCGGGCCGCCCGGCACGCCACCTCAGACTGGATGGCTCTGGAGCGGGAGCGGGGCATTTCGGTGACCTCGTCGGTGATGCAATTCTCGTGGAAGGGGTGGCAGGTCAACCTGCTCGACACCCCCGGCCACGCCGACTTCTCCGAGGACACCTACCGGACCCTGGTCGCCGCCGACAGCGCCGTGATGCTGCTCGACAATCGTCGTGGTGTCGAGGCGCGGACGCGGCAACTGTTCGAGGTCTGCAAGCTTCGCCGGATGCCGATCTTCACGTTCGTCAACAAGTGCGATCGGCCCGGCGGCAATCCGCTCCAGCTGATCAGCGATGTCGAGGCCGATCTGGGTCTGCAGGTTCACCCGGTCACATGGCCCGTGATCACCGGCGCGGGGTTCGTGGGTGTCGCCGACCGGAAGCGCCGCGAGGTGCTGCTCTTCGATCGCGGCGCAGACCACGGCGCCACGCTCGTTCAGGCCCGTCGCGTGCCACTCGACGACGCCTCGCTCGGCGACGTGATCGGCCACGACACGGTCACTACTGTGCGCGATGAACTCGACCTGCTCGACATGGCCGGTGCGCCATGGGACGAGCAGGCGATCGCCGCCGGCACGATGTCGCCGATGTACTTCGGCAGCGCACTCACCAACTTCGGGGTGGCGCCGTTTCTCGAGGACTTCCTGACGCATGCGCCCTCGCCACTGCCGCGCGAAGCCGAGGGACGCATCGTCGAGCCGACCGATCCCGACTTCACGGGGTTCGTCTTCAAGATCCAGGCGAACATGGACCCGCGTCATCGCGACCGGATCGCCTTCGTCAGGGTCTGCTCCGGGCACTTCACCGCGGGTATGACCACCACACTCACCCGGACGGGCAAGACACTGCGACTCGCGCAGCCACAGCAGTTCCTCGCCCAGGAACGCACCGAGATCGAGGAGGCGTGGCCCGGCGACGTGATCGGAATCCTCGACCGCGGCAACATGCGCGTCTCGGATTCGATCTCGGAGAAGGGGGGGGTCGAGTTCCTCGGCATTCCGCGCTTCGCACCGGCACTCTTCTCGCGCGTGCAGCTGCGTGATCCGCTCCGCCGCAAGCACCTCGATACCGGCCTCCGGCAGCTCGCCGAGGAAGGTGCCGTGCAGGTCTTTTATCAGGAATCGATCGCGGGACCGGTGCCGATCGTCGGCGCGGTCGGCCAGTTGCAGTTCGATGTGCTGCTCCACCGGCTCGAGAACGAATACGGTGTGCGCGCGATCCTCGAACCGATGGCCTTCCGCGTGGCGCGCTGGATCCGAGGCGACGAGGAACGCATCGAGCGGCTGGTCGAGGGTCGCTCACGCCTCAGGCTGTACGACGCCAAGGGTGAGTCGATCCTGCTCTGCGAAGACGAGTGGGCGCTCCGGCATGCGATGGAAGCGGCGCCAGAGCTGGAGTTCCTGGAGGCGGCGCCGTAGGCACGCCTTCGGCGTGCCCTTAGGCGCGAGCGTCAGCCCGCGCTCTGGATCTCGGCGCATTGTCACGCCGAACGCAGTGAGGCGGCGGAGTCGTGACGGTCGCTGGCTCTGGCCCGGTACGTCGACGTCGTCGAACTTCGCCCCCTCACTACGTTCGGGGTGACAGCCACGCCTCAGCTACTGCAACTCACTTCCAACCCGCTTGCCCACGCGGGCGGTCCTTCGCTGAACCTCTCCCATTCCGGATGCTCGTCAAACGGCGCATCGAGCAGTCGCCGGATCTCGTCCACCCGCGCATAGTTGCGTGTCTCGGCGTTCCGGATCGCCTCCTCGGCGACCCAGTTGCGAAGCACAAACTTGGGATTCACCCCACGCATCGCCGCATGGCGCTCGGCGGATGTTCGTGATTCCGCACCCAAGCGAACCGTGTAGCGCGCGAGCCATGCATCGAGTGTCGCACCATCCGGAATCGCTCGGCGCAGTGAAACATCCGAGTCCGCGTCGGTGACGTCCCAGTTCGACAGCACCCGGAAGCTCCGTGCATAGTCCGACGCCGTGGTGCGCAGCAGGTCGAGAAAATCGCCGACGAGCGCGATGTCATCGTCGCCTGCTTCAGCGAGGCCCAGCTTGCGGCGCATCAGCGTGAACACCTCCGACTCGTACGTCGCGGCGTAGCCTTCGAGTGTTGCGCGCGCCGAGTCCTCGGTGACGACCGGATGCAACGCCTCGCCGAGTCTGGCACAATTCCAGAGTCCGACCCGCGGCTGCTGCGAGAAGGCGTAGCGACCCTGGTGATCGGAATGGTTGCAGATGTGCGTCGGGTCGTAGGCGTCGAGCCAGCCGAACGGCCCGTAGTCGATGGTGAGCCCAAGGATCGAGAAGTTGTCGGTATTCATGACACCGTGCGCGAACCCGGCGGCGGTCCACCTCGCCATCAGCCGCGCCGTGCGGGTCACGATCTCGTGGTACCACGCAGCGTAGCGTTCGTCCGAGGGGAGTCGGAGCAGCATGGGGAAGAACCGCTCGATCACCCAGTCAGCGAGTATCGTGCGTTCGGCCTCCATGCGTCGGGCCGCGAAGTACTCGAAGGTCCCGAAGCGCACATGCGTTGGTGCGAGGCGCGTGAGCACCGCCGCCGTTTCGGTGCGCTCGCGGTAGACGGGCAGATCACTACCGACGATGGCGAGGGCTCGCGTCGTCGGGATTCCCAACCCCTCCATGGCGGCGGAGGCGAGGTACTCCCGGATGGTCGAGCGGAGGACGGCGCGGCCGTCGCCCATCCGGGACCACCGGGTCAGGCCGGCTCCCTTGAGCTGGAGTTCCTGGGGCCGGTGGTGGGCGTCCACGATGTCGCCCAGGATGATCGCCCGACCATCGCCCAGCTCGGGAACCCAGACACCGAACTGATGCCCCGCGTACGCCGCTGCAGTCGGCTGGCTCTCGGCCGCTATGCGGTTGCCAGCGAGCAGCTCCAACAACTCCCCCGAAGCAGGAGGGGCAGCCTGCAGCCCAAGATCCGCGGCCACGCCGGGGTTCCACGCCACCAGGTACGGGTCAGGAACCGGCGTCGGTTCGACCGTCACGTGGAAGCGCTCTGGCAGCGCGGCGTAGCCCGGAACCAGCGGCAACATCAATCGTCCATCCTTCATCGTTAATCGTTAATCGGTAATCGTCGCGCGTTCCACCCGTGAAACGTTGCGAGTTGAAACTAGAAGGCGATCCGCTACGTTTGGATGAGTGCAGCAGTATGCAGGTATCTGAACCAGTGGGAGGGGTCACATGATCGACAAGATCTATATCGGCAAGATCGGCTTGGGGATGGCGGCGGTCTTCGGCATCGGCATGGTGGTCGCCAGCGGAGTCGACGCCGGCAAGC
This sequence comes from Gemmatimonadales bacterium, assembly GCA_038258395.1. Classification (GTDB taxonomy): domain Bacteria; phylum Gemmatimonadota; class Gemmatimonadetes; order Gemmatimonadales; family GWC2-71-9; genus Palsa-1233. The sequence continues at coordinate 25,730 of JBBSPX010000009.1, forward strand.
ACCAGGTGCACGAGTACGTCAATACCAATGCGACGATCACCGTCCCACTCCTCGGCCTGCCGTTCCGGACCGCCAAGGGCGAGCTGGGATCGATGCGGAAGCTGAGCATCGAGCGGAGTGCCCCCGACATGATCGAAAGCTTCGACCTCACCGTTCGGCTCAAGGATGGGGTGAGCGCCGACCAGTTCAACAACTGCGAGGTGACGGTCGTCGATCCCGAGAACCTCAACGAACACACGACGTTCACCTGCCTCACGGCGGCCGACAGCGGGTTCGAGGATCTGGTCCACTTCGGCTACGTGCACTTTGAGCCATCGGGCGCCCGCCATCGGTTGATGATCCCGACGTCGGTTCGTGACGACATCCAGAAGCATGGTGACAAGGGCGCGACGGTCGCAGGCGATAGCAACGCCCACGAGGGCGACCTGAACATCAAGGTGAATGGCAAGTCGGTGGTCGAGATCCATGGCGACTCGGTCGGCGGCACCGTGATGATCCGCAACCCTGAGACCGGTGAGCCGATTGTGGATATCAATGGCGGCAAGGTGAAGGTGGACAACGATTAACGATTAGCGATGAAGGATGAAGGATGGAGGATGGAGGATGAGCCTTGATCGTTCATCGTTCATCGTTCATCCTTCATCATGCCTTACCGCCCAGCTCTCCTCGCGCTCCTGCTCGCCGCCGCGCCGATTCAGGCGCAACTCACGCCCTCGACCCATCCCTTCGGCACGCTGCGCGAGCAGGCACAGTTGCAGCAGGTCTGGCTTCGGCTCCGACTCGAGCGAGTCCTACCGGCACTGATGCACGAGCACGGTGTCGACTGCTGGGTGGTGCCGATGCGCGAGTACAACGAGGATCCGGTCTTCCGCGCCCTCGTTTCGCCGACCACCTTCGCCGCGCGCCGGCGCACGATCTACCTCTTCTGCGATCGACCCGGGGCCGGCATTGAACGGTTCGCCCTTGGTGGTTCGAGCCAGGGCGGCCTCTACAACGTGCTTCGCGACAGCGAACCGGTGCTCGGGAGTCCCGGCCAAACGGGGGAACTCGTCGGTGATGCGCAGTGGCAGCTGCTCCGTTCGATGCTCGAGGCCCGTGACCCGAAAGTGATCGCCGTCAATAGTTCGCGAGTCTTTGCCTTTGCCGACGGACTCACCGTCAGCGAAGATGGCGCGATGCGCGAGGCCCTGGGACCGCTGCTGGCGTCTCGACTCCGACCGATGGATGAGCTCGCGGTCGGGATGCTCGCCACGCGACTCCCGGAGGAAGAGGGCGTCTATCGGCGTCTGCAGGAGACGGTCTGGGAACTGACCCGACGCATGTTCTCCCGCGAGGTGATCACGCCCGGCATGACGCGGACGAGTGACCTGGTCTGGTGGTGGCGCGAACAGCTCAGTGCCCGCGGCCTCACGACCTGGTTCCAACCATCGATCTCGGTGCAGCGTGACCTCACCACCGCCGAGGAGTTGGGGGAGGATCCGATCATCCTCCCAGGTGACCTCCTCTGGTGCGACGTCGGGATCGTCGCGCTCGGCCTCCACACCGACACGCAACACGATGCCTACGTCCTCCGCCCAGGAGAATCCGAGGCACCTGCCGGTTTCGTCGAGGCACTCGCGCGCAGCAACCGGGCCCAGGACCTCCTCCTCGAGGAAATCCGTCCGGGGCGGACCGGCAATGCGGTGCTTGCCAGCGTCCTCGCCCGCATGACCGCTGAACATCTGGCTGGCACCGTCTACAGCCATCCGATCGGCCTGCACGGCCACGGTGCCGGGCCGTTGATCGGGCTCTGGGATCGGCAGGAGGGGGTGCCCGGCCGGGGTGAGGCGAAGGTTCAGCCTGGAACTTGGTGGTCGGCGGAGTTGCAGGTGACGTCGCCGATCCCGGAGTGGGGCAACCACCGCGTCCGGATGGCACAGGAAGAGGACTTCATGATCGGCCCCGACGGGATCCCGCGCTGGGCCTACCGACGCCAGAGCGAGCTGCTGCTGGTGCGTTAAGACCCAGATGCGCGACCTGACGGTCGCGCCTAAAGACTATCTTCTCGCCATGACACTCCTCTCGGTCAGCGGCGCTGCGGTACGGTTCGGACACACCACTCTCTTCGACCGGATCACCTTCACGGTGAGCCGCGGCGAGCGCTGGGGCATCGTGGGCCGGAACGGCAGCGGCAAGACGACGCTCATGGAACTCATCCAGGGGCTCCGTGACCCCGACGACGGCGCAGTCTCACGCGCCTCCGGGCTCAGGATCGCCGTCATGGACCAGTACCGCGACTTCGGCGGCGCCGAGACGGTCTGGGCCGCTGCGGCACGGGGGTTCACCGACCTGTTCGCGTTGGAGCATGCGCTGCACGACCAGATGCACGCCATGAGCGATGCGGGTGAGGCGGTCACCGACGCGATGCTCAATCGCTACGCCCACGATCAGGAGCGCTTCGAACGTGCCGGCGGCTACGAGGCCACCGCGCGGGTCGATGCGGTGCTCGCCGGACTCGGTTTCGATCCGGAGGTCGCGAGGACGCGCGACGTCGAGACGCTCTCGGGCGGCGAGCGTGGCCGACTCTCGCTTGCCGGCCAGCTTGCGGCGCCGGCCGACCTGCTGATCCTCGACGAGCCGACCAACCATCTCGATCTGGCCACGGCACGCTGGCTCGAGGGCTACCTCAAGGACATCGACGAGGCGGTGCTCCTGATCTCCCACGATCGCGCGTTCCTCGCGTCGGTCGCCGATCACGTGCTCCATCTCGAGGGCGGCACCGCGGTCGGTTACGAGGGTGGCTGGGATGCGTTTGTCACGCAGCGCGCCGAGCGACGCTTGTCACTCGAGCGGGCAGTGCGGAAGCAGGACTCGAAGATTGCCGCTGAGGAAGACTTCATCCGACGCAACATCGCGGGGCAGAAGTCGTCGCAGGCGAAGGGTCGCCGTCGTCGTCTCTCGCGGGTCGAGCGACTCTCCCCGCCCCCGGGCAGCGAGGGTGTGATGGCCGTCGCGTTCGAGGCGACATCTCGGGGGGGGGACCAGATCCTGGTGGCCGACAAGCTCCGGGTCGCGATCGGCGACCGCGAACTGATCGCGCCGTGGAGCGGGATTCTTCGGCGCGGCGACATCATCGGACTGGTTGGCGGCAACGGGGCGGGGAAGTCGACCTTTCTCTCGACCATCCTGAGCCTCCGGCCCGTCGACGGCGGCACCGTGCGGATGATGCCGTCGGTCGAGGTCGCCTATTACCGGCAGGACCTTGGCGACGTCGACCCCGACGAATCGATCTTCGATCTCGTCGCCCATCGTCGTGGCATGTGGACACGGGGCCAGATCCAGGGGCATCTGGGGCGGTTCGATTTCACGGGTGATTCAGTGCTCCGGCGTGCCGGCACGCTGTCGGGCGGCGAGCGCGCCCGCGTGGCATTGGCCCTGATGATGCTCGAGCACGCGAACCTGTTGGTCTTC
>JBBSPX010000010.1:0-29067 GCA_038258395.1 Gemmatimonadales bacterium
TCGGCGCCACCTTCAGTCCCGGAACCGATGGCTAACTCAGTGGACACCGCGACCCCGACGCCCGACCCATCCGACAGCCCGATGGGCGTGGAGTCGACCTTCCTCACCCCGGCTCGGCTCAAGATGCTGGGGATCGGCGCCGCGATCGTCGCCGTGGCGGCGATTGCCGTGTGGTTCGTGATCACCTCGGGCCAGCGGAAGGAAGCCTTTGGCGCCCAGGCGCTCGAGCAGGCGCGCGGTACGGCCGAGCAGGGGAACATCGCCGACGCGGTGCAGCAGTTCGAGAAGGTCGTCGAACTATATGGGGGCACGTCGTCGGCCCATGAGGCGACGCTCGGCATGGCCCAGGCTCGGCTAGTCGCTGGCCAGAACGAGTTGGCCATCAGCACGCTCGAGGAGTTCATCAAGTCGAACCCACCGGCGACCTATGCCTCTCCGGCCAACGGCCTTCTTGGCACCGGATACGAGAATGTCGGGCGCTACGACGATGCCGCCGCGGCCTATCAGAAGGCTGCGGATGCGTCGGAGGTCGGCTACCTCAAGGCGATCCTGATGCTGGATGCGGGTCGCTCGGCAACGCTCGCAGGCAAGTCGGATACGGCCCGGGAGATCTACGAGAAGATTATCGCCGACTATGGTGACACCCCAGCACGGAGTGAGGCCGAGGTCCGTCTTGCGGAGCTGACGGCGAAGGCGGCCTGATTCTTCGGCGGTTCGGACGACGAGGTCGGGTAGGAATTTCTGCCTGGACGTGAGAAATGACTTGAGGGGCTGGTGCCGTGTTGGTGCTGGCCCTTTGTGCTGTGCGGAAGTCAGGGGCGCGGCCGGAGGATCGACGCTAAACGCTCAGCGTTGCGCACTTGAAGGTTGTGTCGGTGGTGACCAATTTGGCACGTTGACTCATGTTGACTAAACCGGTAAGTCATTGATCGGCTGATGGTTAGTCACACTTCACATTGGACGTTTGAGAGCTGAATACAAAAGACGTATAAGATATATTATGTTAAGTTATACCGTGGAAAATTGTGGGAAACCGAGAGATATCCCCAGTTTCCCACCTCGCCCCCTGTCCGCAGCTTCAGTCTCAGTTCTCACGTCTCACTTCTCACGTCCTACCCCAGCCACACACCCATCGCCACCCGGCGACCCTCACCAGCCAGCCAGATATTGGTCGCCCTGGTTCCCTCGATCGTAGCAGTCACGGAGAGCACCCGACCACTTGCGGTCAAGAACCGAAGAGGCAATTCGGCCTTGCCGGCCACAGCGAGCGCCAGTGCCGACGCAACGGTCCCGGTGCCGCAGGCCAGTGTCTCCCCCTCGATGCCACGCTCATAAGTCCTCACGGTCCATTCTGGGGCTGACACACCTTCAGTTCCAGTGGAAGGTGAGGTCCGATCCCGAATGGTCCGACTCACGAAGTTGGCATTCGCACCACCCGCCGGGAGCTTGGAATGGAATCGAATCTCCCGACCCCGGGCAGCCAAGTCGACCTTGGCCACATCCTCGACCACGCACGCCACATGAGGAACCCCCACCGTGGTGAGGGAGATCGATATCTCACCGGCTTCGAGCGGGATATCGACCAGCACCGGGATGTCGGTATCGGGCAGGTTGAGCTCAGCGAAGTCCCCCTCGCCGACACACCTCGTCGGGAATGATCCCGCCCCCGTCACGAGGGTCATCCCTACGGGGTCCGCCATTTCGAGCGTAGCCGCCAGACGAGTCGAGCAGAGCGCGGCATTGCCACACATCGGTGCCTCGGAGCCATCCGAATTGAAGTAGGTCATCCGGACCGCGTTGGGCCCGGCCGGGTCGATGATGACCAACCCATCGCCCCCCACCCCGTGACGGCGATCACAGATCGCTGCGATGCGTGCCGTCGGCCAATCCTCCAGCCTGGTGGTCCGACCATCGAGCATCACGAAGTCGTTCCCCGAGCCGCTCAGCTTGTGAAATACCACCGAGCTCATCCGAGCCTCCCGAACAGCGCTTGGAGCCGGAGCCACCAGACCATCCAGACCGCCTCGCGCACGATCTTCTTGTTCATCTTGCTCTGGCCCTCGACCCGGTCCACAAAGACAATCGGGATCTCGGCGAGCCTGAAGCCCTTCTTCCATGCCCGGTAGCTCATCTCGATCTGGAAGGCGTAGCCGTTCGACCTGACCTGATCGAGCGGGATGGCCTCGAGCACGGCGCGGCGGAAGCACTTGAAGCCGCCGGTGGCGTCGGTCAGCGGCAAACCCGTGATCCAGCGGACGTACTTGTTGGCAAACCAGCTCAGCAAGAGTCGGCTCATCGGCCAGTTGATGACATTCACGCCGCGGGCATATCGGGAACCGAGCACCAGATCGGCCTCCTGCACCGTCCGGAGCAGGTCGAGCAGGAACTTCGGGTCGTGGGAGAAGTCGGCGTCCATCTCCATCACCCAGGCATAGTCGCGCTCAAGCGCCCATCCAAAGCCCGCCAGGTAGGCGCGGCCGAGCCCCTGCTTTTCCTTCCGGTGCAGGACGTGGACCCGACTGTTGTTCGTGGCCATCACATCGGCGATCTCACCCGTGCCATCGGGCGAGCCATCATCGATTACCAGGATGTCCAGCCGCGGATCGGTCGCGAGAATTCGCGGCACGATCTGTGGCAGGTTCTCCCGCTCGTTGTAGGTCGGAACGCACACCAGCGCACGCGGTTCAGCCATCGGCATGCCTCGCTCGACTCCGCTCCCTCACTCCAAAACCGATCAGGACCAGTGCCCCGGCCAGCGACAGCAACATGAGCCATTTCCCCGTGACGTAGCTATCCATCGCGAACCTGAGATCGACATGCTTGGCACCCGGTGGCAACACCACGCTCAGCATGGCACCATTGGCCCGCTCCGGCACTCCGGCCACCCCGTCGATCGTGACTTTCCAATCTGGGTACCAGTTCTCGGCCACCAGCAGATACGCCGGCATACTCGCGGCGCCCGACAGGTCGATCGACATCGCGCCCGGCTCCCAGTGCGCCAGCGTCGCGGTGACCGGCGACGGCTCGGCGGGGACGGTCGGCGTCGACGACGCGCCGGCGATCACTGCGGTGTCCGGGTAGAGCGCGACGCGATCGACCGGATATCCGGGATCGGCAACTGTCGACGCGATCAACGAATCGGCCACCGTTACCGCACCCGGAACAACCCGCACCCACTCCGCCGGCGTGTCGCGCTCCCACAGGAATCCAGCCGCGGCGTTCCGGCCCAGCAGGTTCGGGAAGCTTACTGGCCCCTTGATCAGATGGTAGCCTGGCACCGAGTCGACAGGCTGATTGAGCGTGATGTATTTGGCCGCCCAGAGTGCCTGCAGCGACGGCGAGAGCTGGTTGACCCATGCGCCCTTGCCGCCGAAGACTTCATCGTAGAAGCGGCTCTCCATGCCATGATAGCCGAACACCACCGGTACTTCATGCGCCATCAGGATCGAGTGTTGATAGAGACCGAATTGCCCAGTCGGTTGACCGGTGGGATCAAGCAGGCGAAACGGAAGCGGCGTCCGCTGCATGGTGCGGATAATTTCGTCATCGGCGTAGGTCACCGCCGTCGGGGGCAGCCACTTGGCGAATGCCTGCAACACGCTCCAATTATCCGCGAAGATCAATGCGAAGAGCGCTCCTGCCGCCGCGGCGCCCCGCAACCGCTGGCGCTGGGTCGCGAGCAGTACCCCTGCCCCGACCACCACGATCACCAGCAGGCGCATGCTCCCCATCCGGAGGGCATCGGCATTGGCCAGTACCACCTGTCGTACCTGGGGAGCGGCCATCGTCTCGGCGACGCCCTGCAGCACTCCGATCACGCCGAGCAGCGCTATGCCGCCAATGACTCCCAATGGCCAGAGCAGTTTGTTGCGGCTGAGTTCGCCTTTGAGGAGCGATTCGACGCCGCACGCCGCCCAGACACAGACCGGCAACGCCACGAGGTAGAAGGCCATGCCCGCCGCACGAACGTTCTTCATGTTCGGCATGAGTTCGTACCACAACTTGTAGAACGGCGTGTCGGCCGCGAGCGATACCAGCAGGAAGAGCAGCGCGATCGCGCCGAATCCGGCAAGCAATCCGCGACGTCTCGCGCCACCGATCCCGACGATCGCCAGAACCACCACGATGGCACCGAGATATTCGGTGTGCGACTTGATCGCGTTCTGACCCCAGTAGTGCTCGAGCACGCCGTTGAACTGTGGCAGGATGACGGTGAGGAACTCCTTGATGTGGAACGAATAGCCGATCGCATACTCCCAGCCGACGCTGTCGCCGCCCGCGGCTCGCGGTGTGTACGCGATGTGCGAGAAGATCGGCAGCAACTGGATCGCGGCAATCCCGAGCCCGAGCATCACGGCGAGCGCGGCGAGTGCGAGAGGTGTGACGGGAGACCGCGTGCGGTCGCGCTCGGGATCGAGGAAGACCAGCCAGAGTGCCCATAGCCCCAGCGCAACCAGTAGGTAGTACGCCATCTGGACTTGTGGCGACAGTATGGCGAGGCCGATGGTGATGGCCAGTACTCCGTACCACGCGATCTGCCGGTACCGAATCGCCCGAACCAGCGCCATGAATGCCAGCGGCGCGAGGGCAGAGACGAACAGCTTGCCGTCGTGTCCGGGCGAGATCTGCGAGAGCACGATGCCCGACATCTCGTACGCCAGTCCGCCCACCACGGCGGGAATCCATGCGAGTCGGAGCGTGCGGAGTAGTCCGTACATCGTCCCACCGGCGAGCACCACGTGCAGGAAGAACCCGAGTGTCATCCCGAAGCCGGTTGGCACCACCCACCGGAGCCAGGCCGTCGGATAGAAGATGTCGCCGTGCCCGATCACACCGAAGAACGGCAGGCCGCCGAAGAGGAACGGATTCCACTGCGGGATGTGCCCGTAGGTCTTGAAGTACGCGGCACCGAATTCCCGGAAGCTGTATCCTGCGATCACCTGATCGTCGCCGGCGAGGAACTGGCCGGTGAGCATCGGGTAGAAGATCGAGAGCGCCGCGAGGAGAAAGACTGTCCAGGCGATCCAGTTCCCGCGACGCGGTATCCAGGATGTGGTATCAGGTGCCGTCACTGGCGGACTCCCGGAAGATGAGGAACGGAGCGGCGGCCCCGGCCTGGTTGAGCATGATTACGAGCCGCGACCCGACGCTCAATGCGATGGCCGCTTCCGGCCCGAGCGAGGGGGTGAGCAAACCCACCATGGAGAGTTCACGGACCCCCAACCCACCTGGGGTGAACACCGCCATGTACCCCATAATGTATGACACTGCATACGTGCCGATGGCCACCCGGAGCGGCAATTGGGCATTGGGGAGAATCCCTCGCGCCAGTGCCCAAAAAGCGACGCCGTAGCCGAGCCACGAGAGCACGTTGATGACACCGGCCTCGAGCAAGGCCGGCCACCGGGGGGCCGACGGGGCGGCGTTCTCGCGACGGGCCAACCGCCAGAGCCAATCCACGAAGCGCTGATTCCCGAGGGCCACCGTGGACCCGAGCGCGATGACACCGAGCGCGGTGAGGGCCAGACTGGCGTAGGCGTTGTACGCGCCAATCTCTGCACCCATGGCAATGGCCGCGACGCCGAGGCCCGTCCCGATCGCCAGCACCTGCATCACCACGGCGGCGGCCACGGCGGCCCCGCCGCGCACGCCGACGCGTTCGCTCATGATCGCCATCCCAGCGAATCCCCAGACGCGACCGGGAATGAATGCCGCGATGCTGGAGAGAATCCAGATCCGAGCGGCGCGGAGCCACGGCAACCGGTGTCCCCAACCGACCACCAGTCGACGCCACCCTTCGACCAATCCAGCATACATCGCCCAGGTGGCGAGCAACGACACGACCAACCACCCGGCATGGAGTTCGAAGGCAGCCGGGGTCGCGCGTACCGTCTCCCATCGCTGACGGATGTTCCACGCCAGGAACAGAATGGCAACACCGAGCAGCAGGAGCTGGATCGTACGCCACGATGGCCTACGCATTCGTCACCCGTTGGTACCAGCTTTCGCACGTGGCGGCTACTTCCCCGGGCGCCAGTCGCGCGGCCCATTGTTGGCCGACCTGCCGCGCGGCATCCCGTTCCCCAGCGTTGCCGATCACATCCACGAGTGCGGACGCAATGGCGTCGCGTGTTGGCGCCACCACCCGTCCACCGCCCGTGGGCGGCACCACATCGAGCAGCCCCCCCCCATCGGTGCACGCGATCGTCGGCACGCCCTGGATCATTGCCTCGGCGGCCGCCAGACCGAGTCCCTCGTGTCGCGCCGTCATCACACAGGCATCGGCGTTGGCCAGAAAGCCCGGGACGTCACGGGCCGGCACGTTGCCGGCGAAGGTGACATGCTCACGGAGTCCGAGTGCACCGACCATCGACATGATCCGGGCGCGCTCCGGTCCGTCACCCACCAGGGTGACCGGAACATGCACTCCACGGTCGCGCGCGTCGGCGATGCCTTCGAGCGCCAATCCCAGTCGCTTCTGGGGTGTGAGTCGCCCCAAAATCACGACCCCCCCCCCACCAGTCGAGAGCGGGCGCGCGACCTGCACGATCGGCATCGGGTGGATCTCCGCGTCGGTCATGGTGCGACCGGTCCGTCGGGTGACGATCTCGGCGAGAAAGCGTGAGACCGTGGTCACGACCGTCATGCGCCGGAGCACCCGTCGTCCCACGAGTCGTGCGAACCGGCTGGTATCGAGCAGGCGCAGGTCGGTGCCATGACAGGTGACCACCGTCGGCGTCCCGCGCGGGATGGCCAGCGCCGCGGGGAACCACCAGTGGGCGTGCACCACGGCATCACCGCAGCCGGCAATCTCCTCACGCGTGGCGTTGGTGAAGGCCCGAACCAGACTCGCGAGCGCGCGCATGCCGACGGGTGTCCGCAGCGCAGAGGCCATGGTGCCACGGTACGCGAGTGTCTCGTGGGCCGCCTCGGCGTAGCGCACCCGCCGGACCGGCACGCCATCCAGCAGATCCTCGCCGCCCTGCCCCGCATCGCTTGGGGCGATCACCCGAACAACATGCCCCCGCCCCACCAAGGCGCGAGCCAACGGATGGAGGAAGTTGCCGGAGAGGTCGCCGTCGAAGCGGGGATAGTTGTGGGTGACGAAGATGACCCGCATCGATCAGTCGCGTCGATCCACGAGCCGTCGACCCAGTTCTCGCTGCTCCTCGCGCATCCCAGCCACCAACTCCCCCACGAACCCGAAGCCGAACAACACGATACCCGAGATGACCATCGTCTCGACCAGGTTGAGAAGCGGTCGGAGACCAATGCCATAGCCGAACCGGAGCACCAGTGCGATGATGCCGGCCACGATACCGATACAGAACAGGGCGGCGCCCGCGAGCCCGAAGAAGAGCATCGGCTTCCGACCAAAGCGGAGTTGAAACCAGACGGAGAGCAGGTCGAGCACGCCGACCGGGATGCGTGTCCAGGTGAACTTCGAGGTCCCCGCCGTCCGCGGGTAGAGTGGCACTGGCACCGACGTCAGGCGGTGTCCTTCGGCCGCGGCAATGGCCACCATGAAGCGGTGCCAGTCCGGGCGCATTGGCACGGCCGCCATCACGTCCCGTCGATACGCCTTCACCGAGTTGAGATCGGTCACGCGCACGCCGAACAACCAGCGGCACAAGCCGTTGTAGATGCTCGAGACAAACGCCTTCTCGTACTTCCCCTGCTTGCTCCCGGTCACGATGTCCGCACGGTCGGCAAGGATCGGTTCGACCAGGCGCGCCACATCCTCGGGATGGTACTGCAGGTCTGCGGGATAGAAGACGAGAATGTCTCCCGTGGCCTCATCGGTGGCGGAGCGGAGCGCATCGGCGATGCCACGTTGACGACGATGCGTCACGGTCCGGAGCCACGGATAGGTTGCCTGCAGCTCGGCCAGCAGCGTCGGCGTCGGATCGCGCGAGCCGTCGTCGACCACGACGACTTCAAACGGCTCACCGATCGCTGGCAAGTGCTCGGCGCAGAGTCGAAGGAATTCCGGAAGGTTCTCCGCCTCGTCCTTCGCCGGAACGAGGAGCGAGATGCGGGCGGGCGCACTCATACGCGCTTGCGCATCCGAGCCGGCAAGATGCCGAGCTGGTCGCGGTACTTGGCGACCGTGCGTCTGGCGATCTGGATGCCCTGCTCCTCGAAGAGCGTGACGATCTGCTGGTCGGTCAGCGGCTTGGCACTGTTCTCCTCGGCCACCAGCTTCTCGAGCTTGGCACGGATCGATCGTGCCGAGGCGTCCTCGCCGGTTGCCGTGGACAGCGCGCTCGAGAAGAAGAACTTGAGCGGCAGCACCCCGCGCGGGGTCTGGACATACTTCTCGTTCGTGACACGACTCACCGTGGACTCGTGCATCGAGATCACCTCGGCCACCTCGCGGAGGGTGAGCGGCTTCAAGTACTCGATCCCCTTCTCGAAGAACTCGCGTTGTCGATCAACGATGAAGTTCATCACCTTGAGCATGGTCTGGCGACGTTGTTCGATCGCCTGGATCATCCAGGTCGCCGAATTCATGCGCGACGCGATGAAGTCCTTGTTCTCCGGGGTCATCTTGGATCGGTCACGCGCGATTTCCTGGTAGCTGCGCGACAGCCGAAGCCGCGGCACTCCCGTGTCGTTGAGGAACACGTGGTACCGATCCTCGATCCGGTCGACAATCAGGTCCGGCGTGATGTAGCCATCGCCGCGATCGCCGTACTTGAGCCCCGGTTTCGGGTCACAGCGTGAGAGCCCGTCGGCCGCTTCCTGCGCCTCGCGGGGCGTGACGCCGAACTTCCTGGCGAGATCGTTCCAGCGATGGGCGAGCAGGTCATCAAACGCCTCAGCGACCATGCGCCAGGCCAGGGAATCGGTCAGCTTCGCATCGCCGAGCTGGAGCAGCAGGCACTCCCGGAGGTCGCGTGCACCGACACCAGAAGGGTCGAGTCGCTGCACCACCGCGAGCGCCTGCTCGACCTCGGTATCCCCGAACAGCTCGACGCCGTCGGGGAGCTGGATTTCGGGATCGACCTCCTCGAGCGCATCCGGGTGTTCCGACGGGGACGGCGGGGGTTGGGCACCGATCGGATCCGGCAGGGCGAACGGATCATCCTCATCGTCCTCATCCTCGGCGCGCCCGCCGAGGCCGAGACTGCTCAACACCCACTGATTCACGGAAGTTCGCACCTCCGACAACGGGCAGCTCAGATAGCCATCGTCACCAATGTTGCCGACAATTTCCTCGGCGAGGAGCCGAAGTCGAGGCGCGAGGTCGAGCATCTGCAGCTGCTCACGGAGGTGGTCGGCGAGGTCGGTGATCGCCACCGATTGCGGCTCGGTGTATTCCTGTGCCTCAAATTGTTCACGGGTTCCACCAACCTCGAACCCATGCAAAAGGATCTCTTCCCAATCGACCTCGTCGTCCTTCTTGGTCTCTTCCTGTTCCTCCGCAGTGGTCTTCTCTGGATTCTCCTCCTCCTCGGCCTCCTCAAGTTCGAGGAAGGGATTGCTGAGGAGTTCCTGCTGCAGGTGCTGTTGCAGGTCCAGCATCGGCATGTAGAGCATGTCCATCGCCTGGTAGAGGCGTGGATTGATGCGCAACTCCTGTCGGAGTCCAGTGTGCTGATGCAGGCCCGTCTTCATGCGTTCTGCTCCATACGCTGGCGAAGGCGTGCAGTGAGTGAGGGCCCCAGATAAAGCTCGGCAACCCGATCGTTCCAGACCAGCTCGCGGACCGAGCCCGCGGCCTGAACGCTCCCTGAGTGCATGATATACGCACGGTCCACGATATCGAGGGTCTGTTCGACATTGTGGTCGGTGATGAGCACCCCGATCCCTCGCGCCTTGAGCGATCCGACGATGGTCTGGATGTCGTGGGTCGCGATCGGGTCCACCCCGGCGAAGGGCTCATCGAGGAGCATGAATCGCGGGTTGGTGGCCAGTCCGCGCGTGATCTCGAGGCGTCGTCGCTCGCCACCGCTCAGGGTGTAGGCCGGGGCGTCGCGGAGGGAGGTGAGACCGAGTTCGTCGAGCATGACGTCGAGCCGCGCGAGGCGATCGGGCTTGCTGAGCGGGAGTGTCTCGAGGATGGCCAGGACATTCTCTGCGACGGTCATCCGTCGGAAGATCGAAGGTTCCTGTGCGAGGTAGCCGATCCCCATGCGGGCCCGCTTGTACATCGGGCGACCGGTGATATCGAGATCATCAAGCAGGATGCGACCACTGTCAGGACGGATCAATCCAGTGATCAGGTAGAAGGTGGTCGTCTTGCCGGCGCCGTTGGGGCCGAGTAGGCCGACGATCTCGCCCTGCTCAAGCTGGATGGCGACGTCATCGACGACGGCGCGACGACGATAGCTCTTGCGGAGACCTTCGGCGCGAAGGACACTCACGGTCGGCCCTCCCCATCGGCGGTGCCACGCGAGGGCAATGCCGAACCACGCGGCCGAAGGGAGGCCCGTTCGAGCTGCACCCCATCAACCGGCTCGCTGCCGCGATACGCCCGGACCTCCTTGACCCCCGTGCTGTCGCCTTCCTGCATCTCCACGATGATGGTGTCGCCCCGCGTGTAATTGATTGTCGGCGATGGCGCAACATCGCGGACCACGGAGCGCGCGAAGAGTGCCGTGGCATTTCCCGTGGCCACGATCCTCGTCAGGCGCGAGACGGTCGTTCCAGCCGAATCGTGATCGATGAAGGTGGCGACAATCGCCGACCCCGTCATCGTGTTCCTGATCGGTGGCAACGAGTCGGACCCGGTCGAATCCGGGAATTGGACCATCTCGGCGGAGTCGAGCGGCTGCACCAACACGCCACGTCGGTACACCCGGAGTTCGCGGAGCCGTTCGGCGGGTGAATCGATCGCGATTGAATCGCCCCGAACATCAAACCCGTCAGCGATCACTGTCGCAGGCGTGGTTGGATCCCAGGCCCGGGTGGACACGAGGTCCCCCGCCTCGAAGTCGAGCACCACGGAATCGGCCACGACCGCGACGGCACCGCGATTCACGCGCCCATTCCCGAAAGCATCGACGCGTCGGAGCGACTCGCCATTCAGTCCCAGCCGCACATGGGTCCCGGAGACATCAAAGGAATCCGACCCGGTCTGTCGGAGGGTGGCGGGCATGCCAGCCAGCGTGACGAGGTCTTCTTCTGACTGCACATAGAGCACCGAGTCTCCGCGGCCGTGGAGAGAGTCGCGATCGATCTCTACGGTGCCCCACCCCTGCATCCATGACGATCCACGCGTCCGGAGCCCATCGGTGGTGATCACGTAGGGCGAGGGATCCGTCGTGTCGCCAGGCGCTCTCAAGACCTTGTAGGTGACCGTGGGGCGCTGCTGTGCCACCACCTCGGAGCTGTCCCGAATCCCCTGCACCGCACGCAGGTAGTCGACCCACGGGCCCACGAGCGTCGAACCGTTCGTCAGGTTTTTCGCGACCACGTTGCCGCGCATTTCGAGGCGCTCGTCCCCCTTGCGGTAGATGAGCGTGTCGGCCGTGAGGTCAATCGTCTCATCGCGATAGCGCGCCCTGGTGATCAGCCAGATCACCTCTTGGTTGTAGGAGGCGAGCGAATCGCCGTCGAGGAAGACCGGCTGTCCCACGCAGCGCATGTGGACGTTGCCGCCGGCGAAGTAGTTCACCCCGGCCTGGAAGTCCTCGCGATAGCCCTCACGGTCAACAGTGAGCACTTGGAGCTGGCAACGACGCGCAGGGGCCTTCTGGGCCGTGATCGTTGTCACCGGTACGAGGAGTACGCCGAGTAGCAGCAGAAGAATATTCCTCACGGCGTGCCCTTCGGGCCGCCGGGCAGCGGGAAACCCTGCCCCTTCTGGATGCCCCTCGGTTGCCAACTCCGGAACCGCCGGAAATCCGGATCGGTCTCAAAACTCTGGCCACTGCCATTGCCGGATGGTGAGGTGAACGTGTACGCCGTATCGGACCGAATCAGGTTGGAGGACTTGTCGAAGATCAGGTGCTCGGTCTTGAGGACCTTGGCATCGGCTCCCGGCGTGATCGCGACGACATTTCCTCTCAGATCGAGGAGGCCGGAGATCTCGTGTTGCTCCCCACTGTCGGCGGTCACGGTGGAGCGCACGGCGCCACGGTCATCGAAGAAGGTGAGGCTGACCGTCCTGAGCGCGATCACCTGGCTGGCACTGAACACCCAGGCAGAGTCGGCGGTGATGTCGGTCAATCGCAGGCCGTCGCGGGTGATCGAGCGACTCATTCCCTGGATCACCTGATTGGCACTGTCGGCTGCGGCACGAGGTGCACTCGGCGCGGGAGGCCGATCCACGCACGCGACCGCGGCGAGCGCGAGCATGGGGATCGCGAACTGCCTCACGTGGCACCGGCCCGCAACAGGTCGTGCAAGTGGACCACGCCGACGACCTGGCCGGTTGCATCGAGGACGGGTGCCGCCGCAATCCCGGCACGCTCCATTCGCCCAACAGCGGTGGCGCCAAGATCGTCGGTGACGAGGACATGTGGCTGGCGAGTCATCACCTCCGCTGCGGGGAGGGTCAGGTACTTGTCGGTGGTCTCGATGAGGCGAGTCAGGTCACCGGCCGAAATGACGCCGGCCAATTGGCCCTCGTCGACGAGCAGCGCCAACCCACGGCCGTGCGCCAGGCTGACGACCACTTGTCGCATGGATGCCGATGAGGGGAGCAGGCGGTCAGCCGGGACCATCACGTCGGCCACACGCAGGAGCAGTCGACGACCGAGCCGTCCCCCGGGGTGCAACGCAGCGAAATCCTCTGGTCCGAAGCCCTTCTGCTGCAACAGGGCCACGGCGAGGGCATCCCCGAGCGCCAGCGCCACGGTGGTGCTGCTCGTGGGCGCCAGACCATGCGGACATGCCTCCTCGCGTACCGAGGCGTCGAGAACGACGGCGGCGGCACGTCCGAGTGTGGAGGCTGGATCTCCGGTGAGCGCGATGATCGGAACGTCCATTCGGGCGAGTGCCGCGAGCATGCCGAACAGCTCGTCCGTCTCGCCGCTCTTGCTCAGGATAATCGCCGCAGTGGCACGCGTCACGACACCGAGGTCGCCATGCAGCGATTCGACGGGGTGGAGCCAGGTGGCAAGCGTGCCGGTCGACGTGAGGGTACTGGCAATCTTCTGTGCAACCGCACCGCTCTTGCCAATCCCGCTCACGATGACCCGCTCGGCGGAGGCGAGGATCGCGACCGCCTGCACAAAACGATCGTCGAGACGCTCGGCCGCCGTCTGGATCGACTCGCTTTCCAGTATCAGCGTCCGTCGGCCGCTCGCGAGAACATCGATCACGGGGCCGGTGCCTGGCTCAGGTAGCGTGTGGCACCCTGTTCGAAACGCCCTGTGGCGTGCAGGAGTGCGTCGATCACTTCGCGAACCGCACCGTGTCCCCCCGGTCGCGTCGTGACATGGTGGGCTGCGGATTTCACGAGATCTATGGCGTTGGCCACCGCGATCGCGAGCCCAGCACGGGCGAGCACGGGGAGGTCAGCCAGGTCATCCCCGACAAACGCCAGTTCGGACCAGTCGAGTCCTCGCTCAGCGAGCAGTGCCTCGATCGCCGGGACCTTGCCGTCCGGGGCCACCTGCAACACGGTGCGGACCTTGAGTTCCCTGCCCCGTGCAATGGTGGCTTCTGAGAACCGGCCGCTCACCCAGACGATCTCGATGCCGGCCTCTCTCATGAGCGCGTGACCCAGACCATCCTGAATATCGAACCGCTTGGATTCGATGCCCTCGCCGCCGATGTAGACCGCGTTATCGGTCAACACGCCATCGACATCGAGGCCCAGGAGTTTGACCCGGGCACACCGTGCCGGATCAAGAGGCATGCTGACGCTCCAAGGCAGCCTCGCGCACGGCGAGCGTGCGGCGGAGGAGTGACTCGAGTTGGTCCAGTGGCCATTGTGTCGCGGCATCAGAAAGCGCATTCGCAGGATCCGGATGCGTCTCGATGAAGAAACCATCGGCGCCCGCCGCCGCGGCGGCGAACAGCAGCGTCGGGATGTACTCACGCAGGCCGCCACTTGCCCCCCCGGTGGCACGTCCCGGCTGCTGGACGGAATGCGTCGCGTCGTAGATCACCGGCACGCCAGTGGCGTGCCGCATGGCCGGCAGGTTCCGGAAATCCACCACGAGATCGCCGTACCCGAGGAAGGTCCCGCGCTCCGTCACGGCGAGATCGCTGCTGCCGCCACTCCGCACCTTCTCCACGGCTCCCGCCATCGCGTCGGGTGCCATCCATTGGCCCTTTTTGATGTTGACGGGAAGTCCCGTGTGCCCGGCCGCGATGAGCAGATCGGTTTGGCGCGAGAGAAATGCCGGGATCTGCAGGACATCGACGACTTCGGCAGCTGCCGCGGCCTGGGACGGTTCGTGGACGTCGGTCAGGATGGGCAGGCCGGTCCGCTCCCGTTGCCGCTCCAGCGCGTCGAGGCCCGCGGCGAGACCGGGACCGCGGGCCGACGCGACGGAGGCACGATTCGCCTTGTCGAAGGATGCCTTGAAGCAGATCGGAAGATCCAGACGCGTCGCAATTGCCGCGAGCCTGTCCGCAATGCGGTCCATGATGGCATCGGACTCCACCACGCACGGACCGGCGATCAGGAACGGTGACTTCGCGAAGGTGAATCGCCTCACGCCGTGCTCGAGCTCGCGACGCGGGGTGACTCCACTACATCCGGATCCGGGTGTGCGCGGGCCACCGCGGCACCGATGAAGGCGGCGAACAGCGGATGCGGGCGGGTTGGGCGTGACTTCAGTTCGGGATGGAACTGGCACCCGACGAAGTACGGGTGATCGGGTAGCTCGATCATTTCGACCAGTGAGCCATCAGGCGAGAGACCCGACAGTCGCATCCCGAACTCGGCGAGCACATGCCGGTAGGCGTTGTTCACTTCCCAGCGATGGCGATGACGCTCGCTGATCTCGGTTGTGCCGTATGCCTCGGCGACCTTGCTCCCCTCGCGGAGCCGCGCCGCGTACGTGCCGAGACGCATCGTGCCACCGAGATCCTTGACGTCGCGTTGGGACGCCATCAGGGCAATCACTGGGTCCGGACAGTGCGGCTCGAATTCGGTCGATGTGGTGGTCGACATCCCGGCGACGTGCCGGGCAAACTCGATGATCGCCACCTGCAGGCCGAGACAGATGCCGAAGAACGGCATCTGGTGCGTGCGGGCATGTTCGATTGCCGTGATCATCCCCTCGATCCCGCGGTCGCCAAACCCACCAGGAACCAGCAGTCCGTCGAATCCCGAGAGCAGTCGGGCGGCCGCCTCTGCCGATTCAAATTCGTCCGAATCGATCCAGGTGATGTCCACACCAGCGTGGTGCGGGATCCCACCGTGCAGGAGGGCTTCGCTGACGGACTTGTACGCATCATGCAGCGCGGTGTACTTGCCAACCACCGCGATGCGGACACGGATCGACGGCTTGAGGATCCGGTCGACCATGCTGCGCCACTTCCCGAGATCGGGATCGGGCGTCTCGATACCGAGTCGCGCACAGACTTCCCGATCGAACCCCTG
Organism: Gemmatimonadales bacterium; assembly: GCA_038258395.1. Taxonomy (GTDB): domain Bacteria; phylum Gemmatimonadota; class Gemmatimonadetes; order Gemmatimonadales; family GWC2-71-9; genus Palsa-1233. The sequence goes on from JBBSPX010000010.1 coordinate 15,512, forward strand.
CTCCGAGAATCTGAGTGGCAGTTCGTAGATGCTCGCCACATCGGGACTCGCAATCACGGCCGAGAAATCAACGTTGCAGAACTGCGCGATCTTCCGCTTGATCTCGGAGCCGAGCGGCCGTTCGCTCCGGCAGATCAGCAGGTCGGGCTGGATGCCGACCTGCATGAGGTCGCGAACGGAGTGTTGGGTCGGCTTGGTCTTGAGCTCGCCGGCGGCCGCAATCCAGGGCACCAGCGTGAGGTGAACGAACAACGCATGCTCGCGACCGACGTCCTGGCGAAACTGTCGGATCGCCTCGAGAAACGGCAGGGACTCGATGTCACCGACCGTGCCACCGATCTCGACCAGCACGACATCCTCACCCATCGCCCCCCGGCGAAGGGCGTGCTTGATCTCATCGGTGATGTGCGGAATGACTTGCACGGTGCCGCCGTTGTACTCGCCGCGACGTTCCTTGCTGATCACGGTCTGATAGATGCGCCCCGTGGTCACGTTGTTCTGTTGTGACAGCGACCGATCAATGAACCGCTCGTAGTGCCCGAGATCGAGATCGGTTTCGGCCCCGTCATCGGTCACATACACCTCGCCGTGCTGGTACGGCGACATGGTGCCCGGATCGACGTTGATGTATGGATCGAACTTCATCATCGTGACCGACAGGCCCCGCTCGACCAACAGGCGGCCCAGGGACGCCGCCGCGATCCCCTTCCCCAGCGACGACACCACCCCGCCGGTCACGAAGATGTACTTGGTAGTGCGTTGGCGTTCGGTCATCGGAGTGCCCCTGCATGGTCGGGCCACCGTGCTTCCGCGGCGGCGAGGTCTGCTGCGGTGTCGATCCCGGATGGGGCGGGTCGGTCGAGCAGGGCGACCCCGATCGACAGCCCGGCCTCAAGTGCCCGCAGCTGCTCCAACCGCTCCATTCGCTCGAGTCTGGACGGCGGCAGGGATGCGATCCGAAGGAGCGCCTCCCGACGGTAGGCATAGACACCCAGATGCTGCCACCAATGGGCGTCCGGGAGGTCGGCTGGATCGCGCACGGCCGGAATGGCCAGGCGCGAGAAATAAATCGCCCGGGACCGGTCGTTGCACACCACCTTGACCCGTGCAGGATCGTCACGGTCCGCGGGGTCCATCGGAGCGGCGGCGGTCCCGATGGCATCGCCTCCGCGGACACGGTCGATCGCACCGGTCACAGCGGCGATGGGCAGGAAGGGCTCGTCACCCTGCAGATTCACGATGATGTCGAAGCGTTGGTACTCGCTCCGGACAATCACCGCCGCGGCCCGGTCGGTGCCGCTGGAGAGATCGGCCCGAGTCATCGCGACATCGACGCCGGTCGATTCGGCTGCCCGCGCGACTTCGAGATCATCAGTGGCGACGACGATGTGGTCGACCCCGGGGACCTCACGGGCGCGCTCAATGACGCGGACGATGAGCGGTTCCCCGGCAAGCAGCTGGAGGGGTTTTCTGGCCAGGCGTGTCGAGCCCAGGCGCGCAGGAATCACGATCAGGACAGGCACGATACAAGCTATCCGGTCGCGACCCCGCTGTCAAAATGCGTGCCGCACCAGCTTGGCTTGCCTTAACTGGTTGAGAATGAACCCCTTAGACGCGTTGTGACGCGAGCGCAAGGAAGTTCGACAGGAGGTGATTCCCGGCGGGCGTCCCCACCGATTCCGGATGGAATTGAACGCCCCAGATGGGTGCCGACCGATGACGCAGCGCCATGATTTCCGTACCGGCGGGACGATCGGCCGACCATGCGGTGACTTCGAGTTCCCTCGGCACGCTGTCGGGGGCCACGATCAGCGAGTGGTAGCGCATCACCGCCAGCCCCGATTCGATCCCCTGGAAGAGGTCCCCGGAGGTCGTGATGACCAGGGTGGCCTTGCCGTGCATCTGGCGATCGGCCCGGATCACGCGCCCCCCGAACGCCTCACCGATCGCCTGGTGGCCCAGACACACGCCGAGGAGGGGAATGCGCTGCTGCGCGGCGGCGCGGATGAGCTCGATCGAGATCCCTGCGTCGGCTGGTGTCCCGGGTCCCGGCGAGATGACGATCGCCTCTGGACGTTGCTGAGTGACGGCCGCGACGGTCGTCTGGTCATTCCGGACGACCAGGGGCGCTGCCCCCAACGCCCCAAAGGCCTGCGCCAGATTCCAGGTGAACGAATCGTAGTTGTCGAGGAGGAAGAGCATGGGGAAGTATATCGTCGGGGTTCGTGGCCAGGCCTACCCCCGCGGATGAAAGCTCTTGTGGACGCTGCGCAGGTAGTCGCGGTCGACATGGGTGTAGATCTGGGTCGTGGAGAGGTCGGCGTGGCCGAGCATCTCCTGCACAGCCCGGAGGTCGGCACCGCCCTCGAGCAGATGAGTGGCGAACGAGTGCCGCAACGTGTGAGGTGTGACGCGCTTCTCAATGCCGGCGTCGCTGGTCGCCCGTTTGACGATCCCCCACGCACCCACCCGAGACAACGGCTTGCCGCGAGCGTTGAGCAAGAGTCGCTGGCCCGATTCCCCGCGATCAAGTTCCGGTCGTAGGGTGTGGAGATAGGTCGATACCGTCGACACGACCGGTCGTCCGATCGGGATCAGACGTTCCTTCCGTCCCTTGCCGAAGGCCCGGACCAGCCCTTCCCCGAGGAAGAGATCAGCAAGTTCGACCTGGCAGAGTTCGGTCACTCGCATCCCTGCGCCATACCCAAGCTCCAGCAGTGTCCGGTCCCGCCATGCCATGCGATGGTCGAGACCGGGTGCCGCCAGCAGGCGGTCGATCTCGGCCACCGAAAGCGTGTCGGGGAGACTCCGACCACGGCTCGGTGACTCCAACCGGTCACTCGGGTCACGGGCCAGCAGCCCCTCGCCCGTGAGGAAGGCGAACCAACTGTGCACTGCCGAAATACTCCGACGGATGCTGGCGGGAGCGAGCCCCAAGTCCTTGAGCAGGAACACAAAGTCCCGGAGGAGATCGGCATCGATGCCGCCCGGCTGTTGCACCCCCCGACTCGTCGAGAATTCTGCGAGCCGCTCGAGGTCCCGACCATACGCGTCGAGCGTATGGGGGCTGTGACCCGCCTCGAGCGACAGATAGTCGCGAAAGCTCTCAAGGTGGAATCGACCACGGAGCTCGGCGCGACGGGCATCCGTCACGCCACAGGATTCCGCTTGCGGTGGATCGCCCACCAGACCAGTACGGCAATCGCGATCAAGGCCACGAATCCGGCAATCCGGTTGGCGCTTCCCACCAACACCATGACGCGATCAAGATTCGCACCGAGCTTCGCAGCGAAGTACACGATTGCACCGTACCAGATGGCGCCAGCAAGGAACACCGTGGCGGTGACTCGGATGACACCGACGTGGATCAGCCCGGCGAAGGGTGGCACCACCGCGCGGATCCCGGGAAGCAGACGGGCGACGAACAACCCCACGAGCCCGAATCGATCATACTCTTGCCGCACCTTGCCCAGTGCATCCTCCGAGATGAACCGGCGGGCCAAGCGACTCCGAAAGAGGGCGGCAGAGTGTCGCGAGGCCAGGAAGTAGATCGCCATGGCCCCACCACCATTCGCGACCAGGGTGACGGCGAGCACCAGCCACGGATTGGTGATGCCGCGGTGGGACAGGAAGGCTCCGATTGCGATACCGGTGTCCGCCGGAAACGGCGGGAAGACGTTTTCGACCATGGCGAGCACCGCGATCACGCCATAGACGGCGACCGGCGGCAGCGTCCCGAGCCACGCGAGCAGGGATTCGATCATTCGTGTCTGGTGATCAGGCGCGCCGCGGGGTTCGCCTGCGGGGCAGGAAGGCGTTGTCGCCCGCCTGCAGCACTCGGAGGGTCGCCACCGCCATGACCGCGACACCCTCCCCACGGCCGATCCATCCCATCCCCTCGTTGGTCTTCGCCTTGACCGAGAGATCGCCGGACGAGATCTCCAGGGCCTTGGCCATCACTTTACGCATGGCATCGATGTGCGGAGCCAGCTTCGGTGCCTCAAGCACAACGGTGATATCTGCCTGCATCAGCGTCCAGCCGGCCGCCCGGACCCGCCGGTGCGCCTCGACCAGCAGGTCGATCGAGTCGGCGCCAGCAAACGCGGGGTCCGTGTCGGGAAAGTGTCGCCCGATATCACCGAGCGCGGCCGCACCGAAGATCGCATCGGTCAAAGCATGGGCGACGGCATCGGCATCGCTATGCCCGACAAGGCCGTGGCTGTGCGGGATCAGGACGCCTCCGAGTCGAAGCGGCCGATCGGGGCCGAACCGATGCGAATCGTACCCGATCCCGACGCGAATCATGCCGCGGCCGGCTCGATTGCGAGGAGCGAATAGTCCTGCCGACGACGATTGGGTCGGAATCCGGCATCGAGGATGGCGCGCTCCATCTCCGCGATCGTGGCACGATGCGTCGTGCCGGCAGCGGAGACCACATTCTCCTCCATCATCAGCGAACCAAAATCGTTCGCGCCAAACCGGAGCGCGACCTGGCCGATCTTGAGACCCATCGTGACCCAGCTCGACTGGAGGTTCGGCACGTTGTCCAGGATGATGCGAGCCATCGCCAGCGTGCGGAGATAGGTCACCGCGTCGGTCTTGACGTGATCCGCCATCCCGGTGCCTTCGGGTTGAAGCGGCCAGCAGATGAACGCCGTGAAGCCGCCCGTCCGCTCCTGCACTTCCCGCACACGGTACAGATGCTCGATCCGATCGGCCAGGGTCTCGCCGAGACCATACATCATCGTGACGGAGGTCTTCATTCCCTGGCGGTGCGCCTCTTCCTGCACGCCGAGCCACTCGTCGGTCTGCGCCTTCTTGCGTGCCACGCGTTCCCGGATCGCATCGACGAGGATCTCCCCGCCGCCACCCGGGATCGAATCCAGCCCGGCCTCGCGAAGTTGGCGCACCACCTCCGGCATCGGGAGTCGGTACCGCTCCGAAAAGAAGACGACCTCCGACGGCGAGAATCCATGGATGTGGATCGGGTGGTGCGCCTTGATGTAGCGCATCAATTCGAGGTACCACTCGAAGGGGATGTAGGGATTGTGCCCGCCCTGCAGGAGGATCTGGACGCCACCGATCGCCTTGCACTCGTCAATCTTGGCGCCGATCTCCTCGAAGGAGAGGACATATCCCTCCGGGTCCTTCGGACGGCGGTAGAACGCACAGAACGCGCAGTCGGCGACACACACGTTCGTGTAATTGATGTTGCGATCGATGATGTAGGACACCACCGGATCGGGATGCTGTTGCCACCGTGCGGCATCGGCGAGGGCACCCAGCTCCAGGAGCGATCCACGCTGATAGAGGTCGAGGTGTGCCTTGAACGCCGTGCTGTCCCGATCGATCGTGCTCATCTTACGCCGCCGTCAGGAAGGAGAGGGTACCATCAGGCGCCAGACCGTCGCGGTGCAGGTGCCGGAAGAAGCAGGTCAGCCCGTCCAGATGGGTGGGCGTGAGACGGTAGTCGAGCTGCCCCAGGTAGTCACGCACCATTCGCACGGGCATACCCGCCTGGTCGGCGGCTTCCTGGGCCAGCAGATCAAGATGCGCGACCCCCCATGCTCGCGATGCCAGCAAACGTTCGTGGAGTGCCATCGCCTCGAACCGGTCGGCATCTCGACGCGCTGCCCAGACCGCGAAGACAAACGGCAGCCCCGTCCACGCCTTCCATGCGGCCCCCAGATCGACCTCCACGGGATACCCGCCGCGCCCCTGCAGGTGTAGCGCCGCATCACCAATCACCAGGACCGCGTCGTGCGGCAAGACGGGCAGTGCGTCCAGGTCGGCTGCCTCGGCGCGCACGGTCGCGAAACGCGGCGACACACGCCAGACGTGGCGACACAGGAGTTCGAGGAGCAGGACCGACGTGCGACTCGAGGCGGTTCGCAGCACGGTGCGCGCATCGAGTGCCTCGACCGGAACCTTCGAGAAGAGCATCACGGAGTGCACCGGCCCGTCGGCGGAAATCGCGAGATCGGGCAGTAGCTGGTACATGGCGGCGTCCCGCGCATATTCGACGACCGAGATCACGCTGACATCGAGTTCCCCGGCGGCGAGCAGGTCGTTGAGCTCGGCGGCAGTGGCCGACACAGTGGTGTCGGGCGGCTCGACGAGTCCCCGATCCATCGCTGCGTTGACCGGTAGCGCGTTGATCCAGGGGATCCGACCGAGTCTCATGCGGCGTGGACCACCGGGAGGGCCGGTCGCATGCTGCCGCCTTCGGGGACATCCAGGGCATCGAAGTCCGAACGGATCGCCTGATAGAGTGAATCGCGCTCGACGGGCACCTTCCCCGCTCCACGTATCAGGCCTACGAGGGCGCCGTAGGACATCCCCATCGCGGTCGTGGCACCCGCATCGTGATAGATGCGTTCAAACACCACGGTCCCCTCGACATCATCGCAACCGAACGCCAGCGCGACCTGACTCATGAACGGTGTCACCATCGGCCAGTGCGTCTTGACGTGCGGGATATTGTCGAGGAAGAGGCGACCCACGGCGATGTTCTTGAGATCCTCATAGCCGGTGGTCGCGGTGCCCACCCGACCGAGCTCCTCGCCCAGCTCGTTGTGCTCGGTATGATAGGCCAGCGGAATGTACGTGAGGAATCCGCCGCTTCGGTCCTGCTGTTGACGCAACATGTCGAGGTGCTCCACCCGGTCGGCCGCGGTCTCCACGTGGCCGTACAGCATGGTGCAGTTGGTCGGGATACCCAGCGCGTGGGCTTCGCCGTGCACCCGCAGGTACTCATCGCCCGTCAGCTTCCGTTCGGCAATACTCGCGCGCACCGCCGTACTGAACACCTCTGCCCCCCCCCCAGGCATCGACGTGAGCCCCGCGTCCTTGAGGGCGGCCAGGACGTCCACGGTGCTGCACTTGTCGATCCGGGCGATGTGGGCGATTTCCACCGCTGTCAACGCCTTGATGTGCACGTCAGGATGCCGCGCCTTCAGGCCACGGATCATCTCGACATAGTACGACAACCCCAATTTCGGGTGCAGCCCACCGACAATGTGGAACTCCCGTGTCGGCGCGCCGCGCGCCAGCTCGGCCTCGTGGTACACCTCGTCGAGCGACCGGGCGTAGGCGCCATCCTCCTTCGGCATCCGCGCGAAGGAGCAGAAGGTGCAGGTGTTCCGGAGGATGCAGACGTTGGTGGGGTTGATGTGCTGGTTGGCCGAGAACCAGACGCGGTCGCCGTTCTGGCGCTGATTCGCAAAGTCGGCGAGACGGCCGAGGCCGATCAGGTCGTTCGTCGCGAACAGGGTGAGCCCATCCTCGCGCGTGAGGCGCTCGCCGGCCACGACCCGATCACGAATCGGAAGGAGCGCGGTATCGCGGAGTCGATCGAGGAGATCGGTCATTCCGGAATCTATCGGGACAGGCTCCGACGGGGTACCGCCGGCGGTCAGTCCGGACGCCTAGCCGCTCCGAGGGCCTGACGGACGGCGATCGCCAGCTCCTCGGCGGTGAACGGCTTTGGCAGGAACGCACCCTGATTCGCCTCGATCATGAGCGCGTCCTCGCTGTACCCCGACATGAGCACGAGCGGAAGGGTGGGATCCACCGCCGCGATCGCGGTTCGCAACTCGAGGCCGCCCATGCCTGGCATGACGAGGTCGGTGAGCACCAGATCGATCGGCACCGCCGGATTCGCCTGCAAAAGGGCCAGCGCCTCGCCACCCTCGGAGGCAATTGTCACGGTGTAGCCAAGCCGTGTGAGCAGCCGATCGCAGATATCACGGATCTGCGACTCGTCGTCGACGACCAGGATATGCTCGGAACCCCGAGGGAGTTCACGACGCTCGACCACCTCGTCGTCGTTCGGTGCGCTCTCTGTGGTCGGCAGGGCGATGGTGAACGTCGTCCCGTGTCCCGGCTCGCTTGCAACGTGGATCGTCCCCCCGGCCTGCTCGACGATGCCGTACACGGTCGCCAGTCCCAACCCCGTCCCTTTCCCGGGAGGCTTGGTCGTGTAGAACGGCTCGAAAAGATGAGGCATCGCGCTCGGGGCGATTCCCATCCCGGTATCGCGTACCTCGAGCACCGAGAATCCCTCCTGCCTGGCAACGCGAATAGTCACGACGCCACCTCCCGGCATTGCATCGCGCGCATTCACCACGAGATTCACGATGGCGTGCTCAAGCTGGGATGGATCGACCGTGACCGGTATGGGCGAGCCCGCCACGAGAATGTCCACCGTCCCCTGCTCACCGACCAAGCGCCTGAGTAACGGTGCGATCCCGTGAACAAGCGAGGCCAGATCGACGCGCCGCGGCAGGACGACCTGGCGTCGCGCAAAGGTCAGCAACTGTCGCGTGAGTCCAGCTGCGCGGTTACTGGCAAGCTGGATCTCGCGGAGCTCCACTTGGCGCGGATCGTCGTCGGTGGTCGCCGACAGCGCCAGTCCGGCGTACCCGCCAATCGCGGTGATCAGGTTGTTGAAGTCATGCGCAATCCCACCCGCCAACCGGCCGATCGCTTCGAGTCGCTGGCTGGCAACAAGTCGTCGCTCCAGCGTGAGACGGGCGTGCACATCGCGCACGACCGTGAGGCAGTGGGAGTGTCCGTCGAGGTCGATCAGGCGGGTGGACATGAGCGTCTCGCGCTGCGTGCCATCAGGGCGTGCAACCGTGAAGGCCTGATCCAACACCTCTCCAGACTTCTGGATCGCCGAGACGATCCGGTCCCGGACCAGCGGGTCGGCCCAGACGCCAGTCTCGGTCACGGTGCGTCCCACCAAGTCCGCCCGGCGCCTCCCGGTCACGACACAGTAGGCGTCGTTTACCTGCACGAACCGATCGGAGTCATTCCGAATCAAGGCGACACCATCGGGGACGAGCTGGAACAGCAGGGCGAAGTGCTCCTCGGCATCCCGAAGCTCGCGCAAGTTTGCCGACTCCATTCGCAAGAGCAGGCGCGACTGGAAGAGGTACCCGAGCGCGGCCATCAGCCCGATGACCAGCGCAATCGCCGCATGCCGGGAGGCGCGCCGGGCCGCGAGGAGTGCCCCCCAACCTTCAATCGGGGCAGCCTCGATCACCCACGTGCGGTCCTCCAGCCGGACCGGAAGGGTGACCGGAGCAAACGACGTCATAGCGGTTTCGGTTTCCCCCGCGATCCTCGCGCCGTTTTGGTCACGGACCAGCCAACGCACGGAGGTCGTATCCGAGAGTCCGCTCAGGCTGATGACGTCCGGGAAATTGAGCACCGCCGCGACGAGGATTGGCTCGAACTCGGGGCGCAGATTGACTCGGAGTCGCCCGATCAGGCCATCTCCCCCCTGATAGAGCGGCAGCGGCCCGGAAAGCGTGACCCCGAACCCGGTGTCGGCCACGGCCTGCCGATAGTCCTCGCGCACGAAGGCGCGGGGATCCTGCTCAAGGTCACGGCCAACAGCGTCCAGGTTCCCCGCAACCGGCCAGACGTGAGTAATCCGGCCGTGGTCGACGAGCTGCAGCGTCCGGACGATCGGGCGCGCTTCCAGACGCAATTCATCCGCGAACGCGTCGAACTGCGTCATCAGGTCCGGTTCACCCCAATGGACCGTGAGGAGGGCCGCCAATCCCGGCAGTACCGAGAACCCCTGGGTGATCGTATGCTGGAGCGCGATCCGACGAGGCGACAGGCGCCCGACCACCGCGCCACGGGCATTCGCCACGGCGACACGATCGTCCCACCGATCGAAGACGAATGCCAGAAGCAACGTGATGACGCCGACCGCGAGTGCGATGGTGAGGGGCCGAAACGAGGAGACCCTCCCCGGCCTGCGCCGTGGGAGGGTCTCCTCGGATTCGGACCGCGTCACAACGCCCGGACGGCCAGTGCGGCGTTGTGGCCGCCGAATCCGAAGGCGTTCGACAACCCGATGTCGATTGGGCGCTCGACCGCCGTGTTCGGTGCACAATCGAGGTCGCACTGCGGGTCCTGCTCGGTGACGTTGATCGTCGGTGGAATCCGCCCCTCGCGCGCGGCCAGGAGGGTGACAACAAATTCCAGAGCCCCGGCACCGCCGAGGAGATGGCCGGTCATCGATTTGGTCGATGCGAACACCAGATCCCGCGCGTGCGCTCCGAAGACGGATTTGACCGCCTGCGTCTCGGCAATGTCGCCAAGGGGAGTCGAGGTCCCATGCGCATTGATGTAGCCGACGCGAGCCGGATCGATCTCGCCGTCGGCGAGGCACATGCGCATGGCGCGCTGGGCACCCTCACCTTCGGGGGCGGGTGCACTCATGTGGTAAGCGTCGCCCGAGAGTCCGTATCCGACCACCTCGCCGAGAATCGTGGCGCCGCGTTGTTCAGCGTGTTCGAGGGATTCGAGCACGACCGCCGCGCCGCCATCGCCGAGCACGAATCCGTCGCGTCCACTGTCGAAGGGACGACTCGCCGCAGTGGGGTCGTCGTTGCGCGTCGACATCGCCTTCATGTTGGAGAACGCCGCCACGGTGAGGCCGGTGATGGCGGCCTCGCTGCCCCCAGAAATCATCGCGTCGGCGTCGCCATCACGAATCATCCGATAGCTCTCGCCAATTGCGTGTGCCGAGGAGGCGCACGCGGACACCGGCGCGAAGTTGGGGCCCTTGAAGCCGTACCGAATCGAGACGAGGCCGGCGGCCATGTTGGGGATGAACATCGGCACGAAGAATGGCGAGACACGGTCGGGGCCCTGCTCCACGAACAGCTTGCAGTTGTCCTCGAAGGTCTGCATCCCGCCGATGCCACTGCCCATCACGACGCCGATGCGATTCGCATCGCTCGTCGCTGCATCGAGCCCGGCCTGCATCACGGCCTGGTGCGCCGCCGCAATCGCGTACTGCGCGAATAGATCGTACCGGCGGGCTTCCTTCCGGTCGATGTACGGCAATGGATCGAATTGCTTGACCTCGCACGCGAACCGAACCTGATGTCGCGAGGCATCGAACTTGGTGATTGGCGCCGCCCCGCTCGTCCCGGCCAGCAGGTTCCTCCAGGTCTCTTCGACCGTGAGGCCAACCGGAGTCACCAGCCCGAGGCCGGTGACGACGACGCGGCGCCTCACGTCACGAGCCCAGCTTGTCGTGGAGATACTTCAGGGCGTCGCCCACGGTGCGGAGCTTTTCGGCCTCCTCATCGGGGATGTCGATGTCGAACTCCTTCTCGAACGCCATGACCAACTCGACGGTGTCGAGCGAGTCAGCGCCGAGGTCCTCCATGAAGGATGCCTCAGGAGCGAGCTTCTCGCGCTCAACCCCAAGTTCCTCGACGATGATGCTCTTGACCTTCTCCTCCACGTCACTCATCAGATGCCTCATTGCGCCAGGTGTGAATTTGGGCCTCGATCAACCGGTCATGCCGCCATCAACCACGAGCACCTGGCCCGTGACGTAGGCTCCGAGATCCGAGGCGAGATACAGAACCGCCCCTGCAACATCCTCCGGCCGACCCAGTCGAGCCAGCGGGATGGACTCCAATAATGCCGTGCGAGCGCCCTCGGGCAAGGCGGCCGTCATGTCGGTCTCGATGAAGCCCGGTGCGACGCAGTTCACGAGGATGCCGCGTCCGCCGTACTCCTTCGCCAACGACTTCGTGAACCCAATGAGCCCCGCCTTCGATGCGGCGTAGTTTGCCTGCCCGCCGTTGCCAACCATACCGACCACACTCGTGATATTGATGATCCGGCCACTGCGCCGCTTCATCATCCCCTTGAGCAGCGGCTGGGTTGTATGGAACGCGCCGCTCAGATTCGCGGCGATGACGTCATTCCAGTCGTCGCTGGACATGCGCAGCATCAGGTTGTCACGCGTGAGACCGGCGTTGTTGACCAGGATGTCGATCGGTCCGAGTGTCGCCTCGGCTGCCGCCACTGCGGTCCGGACGGTCTCGGGCTCGAGGAGGTCGCAGCCGAAGCCCCGCACCCGTGCTCCGATCTCACGCGCCACTGCCTCGGCCGCCGCTTCCGACCGCCCGGTGAGGGCCACCGACGCGCCGGCCGCGTGAAGCGACTCGACGATGGCGCGACCGATGCCGCGCGTTCCGCCGGTGACGAAGGCGATCTTGCCGGTGAGGTTGAGCGTCATGCCGGTAGCTCCAGATATGCGTCAAGCTGATCGGCCGTCCCTAACGCCGTATAGTTGCTCCCCGGGACGATCCGCTTGAGGAGTCCGCCAAGCACCGACCCTGGCCCGAGTTCGAGCCACTCGGCCTCCGGCCACTTCGCCGCGAGGCGGCGCATCGATTCGACCCAGCGAACAGGGGCCGTGAGTTGCTCAGCGAGCAGTCGGGCAGCATCGCCGGCATCAGGCACCAGCTCGGCGGTGGCGTTCGCCACAACCGGGAAGGCCGAGCGGTCAAACGGCGTCATACGAAGCGCCTCGGTCAGTCCGGCCACCGCGGGCTCCATGAGTGGCGAGTGGAAGGCACCGCTCACGTTGAGCGGGAGCACGCGTCTCGCGCCTCCAGACTTGCATGACGCGCCCGCTGCCTCGACGGCCGCGGGGTCGCCCGAGATCACCGTCTGGTCTGGCGCATTGAGGTTGGCCGCGACCACCGTCCCGACGGTGCCAGTCGATTCCCGACAGAGCCGTTCGACCTCGGCGGAGTCGAGACCGAGGATGGCGGACATGGCGCCGGGACGCTCCTGCCCCGCCTGATACATGAGGGCCCCCCGACGACGAACCAGGAGCGCCGCACGAGCCGGCGTCAGCGAGCCGGCGGCCATCCAGGCGCTGTACTCGCCGAGCGAATGACCGGCCGCCGCAACAACCCGACCGGCGAGTCGAGGCGCGAGCACGGCATGGATGGCTGCGCTGTGCGCAAGGATGGCGGGTTGGGCGTTGTGCGTGGCGACGAGATCGTCCTCCGTCCCCTCCCACATCACCCGAGTGATCGCGCTATCGAGGGCGGCGTCAATCGAGGCAAGAACGTCGGCCGCCACCGGGAACCGCTCGGCCACATCCTTGGCCATGCCGATTTTCTGGGCGCCCTGACCGGGGAACAGTAGAATCGTTGCTACCACCTGAGGACCACGCTGCCCCAGGTGAAACCCGCACCGAACGACACCAGCATCACGATCGAACCTGGGGTGAGCCGCCCCTCTTCCTGAGCTTGGACCAATGCAAGTGGAATACTCGCGGACGAGGTGTTCCCGTAGCGATCAAGGTTGACCATCACCTTTTCCATCGGGATCCCTGCGTACCTCGCTGTGGCGTCGATGATGCGCAGGTTCGCCTGATGCGGCACCAGCAGGTCGACTGCCTCGGGCGTCAGGCCGGCACGTCGGAGGGCCTCGTCGGTACTCCGACTCATCGCGAGGACGGCGGCCTTGAAGACCTCACGACCGGCCATCTTCATCATGTGACGGTTCTCGGCGATGCCCTCAGGCGTGAGCGGTTCCGACGAGCCGCCAGCCGGGATGTACAACAACTCCGCCAGATCGCCATCGGCGCCCAGGTACGTTGCCAGAATGCCCTGCTCGTCCCCGGGTTCGCTCCGACGAAGCACGCATGCCCCGGCACCATCACCGAACAGGATCGCGGTCGAGCGGTCGCTGGCATTGGTGATGCTCGACAA
>JBBSPX010000011.1:0-27081 GCA_038258395.1 Gemmatimonadales bacterium
ATCGCCGCACTCAACGTCGGGCTCACGGATCGTGTGATCCAGCTCGAGCTCGCCATGGAGCGACTCCGCTGGTTCCCCGAGATGGGCGACTCGCGAGCGGTCGTGGTCAATCTGCCGTTCTATGAGTTGGCGGCCTACGAGCACGCCCACGCGGAGCCCGCGTTCGGGATGCGCGTCGTGATCGGCCAGAAGGGGGAACATGCCACACCGATTTTCGCCGACTCGATCTCCTACCTGATCTTCCGTCCCTACTGGCAGATCCCCGCCACGCTGGCGGCGCGCGAGCTGGTCGATCCGGCACTCGCGGACTCGACCTACCTGGCGACCAACCAGTACGACATCGTCCCCAGTCATTCCGACGACGCCACGGCCTTGCCACCGACGCCGGAGCGCCTTGCGTCGGTCCGGGCAGGCAAGCTGTTCCTGCGGCAGCGGCCAGGGCCGCTCAACTCGCTCGGGCGGGTCAAGTTCCTGTTCCCGAACGCGGATGACATCTACCTGCATGACTCGCCGGCCCGGTCGCTCTTCGGTCGTGATCGGCGCGCGTTCTCGCATGGCTGCGTGCGGGTCGACGAGCCGGCGCGGCTTGCCGCCTGGCTGCTCGACGACCAACCCAAGTGGACGGCCGCGAAGATCCAGGAGTCGATGACCGGTGCCAAGCCGGTGACGGCCGGACTCAAGCACAAGGTGCCGGTGGTGCTCTGGTACGCGACGGCCACCGTCGACGGCGATGGCACGGTGCGATTTGCGGAGGATCCGTATGGCTATGATGCGCGCCTGGCGAAGGCGCTCCAGCTCGGGAAGGTGAGCTAGCTCAGGCCACCCGGCGCGTCTTCCCCTTCAGGAAGTCCATCAGGATGAATTGGCCGAGCGACATCGGCGAGGCGAAGTACGCCTTGCCGCGACAGATGCGCGCCACCTCCATCACGAACTCGACCAGCAGGCGCTCGCGCGCCAGCATGAAAGTGTTGATCACGATGTTGCTCCGGCGGCACGCCCCAACTTCGGCGAGCGTCTCGCGCAGGATGCGCGGATCGAAGCCACCGGAGTTGATGTAGACCTGACCATCGGGCAGGGTCAGCGCGGTCGGCTTGCCGTCGGTGATCATGATGATCTGCTTCATCTCCTTCCGCTGACCCGCGAGAATGCGTCGCGCGAGCGCGATCCCACTCGCGGTGTTGGTGTGATACGGGCCGACCTGCACGTTCCCGAGCGCGCCGACCGGCACCTCCTCCGCGCCATCATGGAACAGCACGACCCGCACGGTATCGCCCGGGAATTGGGTACGGATCAGGTGGGTGAGCGCGAGCGCCACCTTCTTGGCCGGCGTAAACCGGTCCTCGCCATAGAGGATCATCGAGTGTGAGCAGTCGAGCATGATCACCGTCGCCGCCGATGAACGGTATTCGCTCTGGGTGATCATCAGGTCCGAGTAATCCAGCGGGATCGGTGTGCCGATCCCGTGCTTGCCGATGGCATTGAGGAGCGTGGCCGGGACATCGAGGTTGGGTACATCACCGAACTCCCATGGCCGTGACCCGCCGTCGCTCTCGATGCTGCTCGCCAGGTGCGGGGTCTCATGCGCGCCGAGCCCGGACTTGCCCATCGCACCCAGCAAGTCGCGGAGGGTCTTGTAGCCGAGAAAGTCGGCGCCCTTCTCCCGGAGATCGAAGTGGACCGTTTGGGCCGCGGCGCGCTCCATGCCGCCGGGAAGCTGGTCCGCGGGGATGCTCTGGCCGCCGGGTCCCTTCATGTCGAGGTAACCCTCTTCCATCAGGCGTGCCACGATCTGGTCCAACAGTTGGGCGATCTCCTGCTTGAGCCCCTCGTCGCGTTCGGCATCGCCGGTCGTGCCGTTCCGGAGAAAGCGGAGCATCTCGGGCGTGAGTTGCTCCGATTCCATCAATGCATTGAGGATGGCACCGCGCAGGTCGTCGAGGGAACGGCCCTCATTGGGGTCACCGGGTTCACCGCCGAACCACGCCGGCATGTCGTTGAAGCCGGATTGGAGGAGGAAGTCGCCGAGTTGATCCAGCAGCGATTGGAGATTGAGCTGGTCGGCGAGCCCGGCGGCGTAGCGGGACCACGTGGTGTAGCGCATGACTTGAACTTAGACGTGAGAAGCGAGAAGCGAAGTGTCATTCCGAGCGAAGGCGGCGCAGCCGCCGCAGTCGAGGGATCTGCGCTTCTCGGTACCCACGTGCAGATCCCTCCACTTCAGCCGCTCCGCGGCTTCCGGTCGGGATGACAGTGACGAGCTCCGGTAGGGCCGGGTAAATTCCATCCGTGTCCACCCACCCACGCCTCGTTCGCGTCACCGCGGAGTTCCGCGCCGCGACGCTCGACGGCCCACTCCGCGCCCTCAGGCACCCGGATTTTCGGCGGTTCGCGACCGGCCAGACGATCTCGATGGTCGGGACCTGGATGCAGACAATCGCGCTCGGCTGGCTCGTGCTCGAAATGACCGGCTCGCCGTTCGACGTCGGCCTGGTCACCACTTTCAATACGCTGCCGATCTTGCTCTTCACCCTGTATGGCGGCGTGGTCGCCGACCGGGTCGACAAGCGACGCTTCATCATGACGCTCCAGTCGTTCATGCTGGTCGAGGCCGCTCTGCTCGCATACCTGACGCTCAGCGGTCAGGTGACGATCGCGTGGATCTGGGGCCTGGCACTCGCCTTCGGTCTCGCCACCGCGTTCGAAGTGCCCGCCCGTCAATCGTACCTCGTCGAACTGGTCCCACCCGAAGACCTCGTGAGCGCGGCCGCCTTCAACTCGACGATCTACAATCTCGCCCGCGTGATGGGTCCGGCAATCGCCGGCGTGATCCTCGCGATCGCCGGTCCAGGCGCCTGCTTCGCGGTCAACGCCGTCAGCTACATCGCCGTCCTGATCGGGCTCAAGCGGATCGAGCACCGGAGTGAGATTCGCCCCCGGTTCGGCCGACCGTCGATCTTCTCCGGTATGCAGTTCATCGCCGCACGGCCAACCCTTGCGGCGCTGGCACTCCAGATGGTGCTGGTCTCGGTCTTTGCGATCTCGTTCATCCCGATCTTGCCCGTCTACGCCCGCGATGTGCTCGGTACCGGGGCCTCGGGCTACGGGGCCCTGACCTCGGCGATCGGTGTCGGTGCGGCCCTTGGGGCCATCATCGTGGGTGGGGTCGGGCGCCGGATCCGCCGGAGCCGCCTGGCATCGATCGGCGCGGTGATCCTCTCACTCGCCACCGTCGCGCTCGCGGCACTGACCGCGCTCAACGCCGCCATGCTCTGCCTCGCCGTTGCCGGGGCTGCGATGGCCACCACGGGCATCTCGACCGCGACGTCGCTGCAACTCGAGGCGTCGCCCGAGATGCGCGGACGGGTAATGGCGGTGTATTCGTTCGTGGTACTCGGACTCGCGCCGATCGGCGCCTTCCAGGCCGGCTACATCGCCGAACACTTCGGGGCCCCCCGTGCCATCGCCGTGAGCGGAGTCCTCTCGCTGCTCGGTGTCGTGGCACTCCGTCGTCGGCTCCTCGTTCCCGCGGAGGAATGAATGTTCATCACGATCTCACGTGAGTATGGTGCAGGCGGTTCCTCGGTCGCACGACTCGTGGCGGAGACGCTGCGCTGGCGACTGGTCGACAATCAGGTGGTCGAGGCGGTGGCCGAACTCGCGGGGATGTCACCGGCCGACGTGGCGCGCCGAGAGGAACGCGGCCCGTCATTCATCGAGCGCCTCTCACGCGCGCTCGCGCTCGCCACGCCTGAGCTCCTCGGTCCCGAGCCGCTCGCCGTCCCCGAGGCCGAGGAGGCGCGACTCGTCAAGCTGACCGAGCAGGTCGTCGCCGACGCCTGCACGGAGGGCAATGCGGTGATGGTGGGGCGCGCCGCGGTCGCGGTGCTCGGACGACGGAACGATGCGCTGCACGTGCGGCTGGTCGCGCCCCACGATCACCGCGTTCAGGTCGTTGCTGAACGGCTGGGTGTCAGTGTCGAGGAGGCACGAAAACAGGTCAAGGTGATCGATGCGAATCGTGCCCGGTACCATCGCCAGTGGTACAATCGCACCTGGGAGGACGCCCGGAACTATCACCTGACGCTCAACACTGGCTGGCTGGGATTGGAGCGCAGCGCGGAACTGGTGGTGGCGGCAGTGGGGGAGGAACAGCCTTAGCCGCGGGGGTCACGCCGCGGGATCCGAACGAACGGCGCGGAGTCGGGTGAATGCGCGGATATCCCGCGGCATGACCGCCGCGGCTGGAGAATAACGAACGGTCCTATGCGTCCGGTCGTTGCCGCCGCCGCATCTTCTGCCAGCCGCGCTCCTCCGAGCGCGAGATCCGCTGACCGGCCACCAACGCCTCGAGGACCACCTCGGCGGCGGCCACCAGCATCGCGTCGACATCGGGGATGGCCAGCTCGCCCTTGGCGATCGCCTCGACCAGCCCAGGGACCGTCCGGAACGCGGCGGCGCTCGCCGCCACGGATTCCTGGTCGCCGACCTTGAGCGCTGCACCATCGTCGAACCACGTGACGGTTCCGTCCAGATCACCTTCCGCGATCCGATCGCCCACGACCCCAAGCGCCGCACGCCTGACAAGATCGCCCGCCACGACGTGGGCGCCCTGCAATTCGCCCTCATACTCCAGCTCGATCTTGCCGGTCACTGCCGGCATCGCGGCGTAGATGTCGCCAATCCGGAGCACCGGCGTCCCCGACGCCGGGCGCAGCAGGCCCCGCTGCTCCGCGTTGCTCACCGCCAGCTCGGTCAGGGTGATCGGGAGTCGCTGACTGACGCCGGCACGCTGGTCGACGCGCTTGTCGCGCCGAGCCTCGAAGGCAATCCGCTCGATCAGTTCGCTCAGGAAGTCGGGGATCACGATTTCTGTCGCATCGCGAAGGAGCCACGCCTCCTGCTGCGTGATCGCCATGCCATCCTCGACGGCGAGCGGGGCATGGGTCCGGATCTCGGATCCGATCCGATCCTTGAGTGGTGTGATGATCTTGCCCCGGGCCGTGTAGTCCTCGGGGTTGGCGGTGAAGACCATCAACACATCCAGCGGCAACCGGATCGGGTACCCCTTGATCTGGACATCGCCCTCCTCGAGGACATTGAAGAGGCCCACCTGAATCTTGCCGGCCAGGTCCGGGAGCTCGTTGATCGCAAAGATCCCACGATTGGCCCGTGGCAGCAGCCCGTAGTGCATCGTGAGCTCGTCACCAAGGGTGTGTCCCCCCCTCGCGGCCTTGATCGGGTCGACATCGCCGATCATGTCGGCAATGGTGACGTCGGGCGTTGCCAACTTCTCGACGAACCGTTCCTCCCGGGGGAGCCATCCGATCGGGGTCTCGTCGCCTGCCTGTGCGATCAGGTCGCGGGCGGCTTTCGAGATCGGATTGAACGGATCGTCATGGACCTCGCTGCCGGCCACCACCGGGATGACCTCGTCGAGGAAGCCGGTGAGCCCTCGGAGGATCCGTGACTTGGCCTGCCCGCGAGTGCCGAGCAGGATGAAGTCGTGTCGCGCCAGGAGGGCGTTGACGATCTCGGGGAGCACCGAATCGTCGTAGCCGACGATCCCCGGGAAGAGCGGTTGCCCCGACCGGAGCCGTTCCAGGAGGTTGGTTCGGAGCTCGTCGCGCACCGATCGGCCGAGGAGGTGGGGGTCGGCCCATGGGGACGAGCGCAGGGCACCGAGGGTGGTGGGTCGATCGTTCATCGGATCTCCGGACAGGAATTCGTTGCGAATCGAACCGTGGGGTGGCGGTGCGATTTTCGGGTTTTCTTCGCCTTGCTGAGGCGGAAGTGATTCATCAGAAAGATGTTACACGCTTGACAGGCATTTGACATGCCGTAACTTGTTGGTCGGTGCATCGGGCGTTTCTGGCCGACCTGCGGCACGGGCCACGGTCACCACAGTCAATCAATACCAAGGGAGAGGCGATGCGGAAGTTCCTGATGGTTGCGGCCGTGCTGGCCGTGGCAGCGTGTACAGAGAAGGCGCCGAAGGCCGATGTGGTGGACACCAGCATGATGGCTCCGACCACGCAGATGACGCCGGGGCAGATGGTCGACAGCGCCGGTGCGATGATGGACAGCGCGGGCAAGATGGCCGACAGCGCGATGGACAAGATGAAGGACATGACGAAGGATACGTCGCACGCGATGTGATCCGGTCGAGTGTCCGACGCACCACGACGCCCCGTTCACGCTGTGAACGGGGCGTCCGTGCATTCACCACCCGGCGATCATCGCATCGGTGAGTGGCAGGTCGTGTACCGCGGCCTCCTGTTCACCCACGCGCACCGCGTCACCAGTCTCCACCTCGCGGCGCACTCGGGCGAGGGCCATCCAGTGACTCCCGATCCTGGCGAGCGACGTGAGTCGCCCGACGGCCTTCCCCCCCCCGTCCTCGACCACATCTGACGCCGGACCGACACCCTGGCCGATGACCGCACGCAGGGTACGATTGGCGCGGCCACGGAAGTGGAGTCGTGCCACCGTTTCCTGTCCCACGTAGCATCCCTTGTCGTAGGCCACACTCGCGAGCGCATCGAACCGCACCTCCTGCGGGAGGGTCTTGTCGTCGATCTCGCGGCCGACTCGGGGCCATCCGCCCAGCATGCGGAGCGCGTCGGCCTGCCACGCGGGTCGCAGGGTGCGCCCCTGCCCCGGCGCGTTGTCCAGCCCGCCGATCCAGAGGGCGTCGAACGGCGCCGGTCCGTTGGGCCGGAACGTGTCGCCGCCATCCGGGGGATTGCCGCCGCCAACCAGCCACCAGACGGCGGTGTCGGTGGGAGCCTCGCTGACCCTCGCGAGCCGGGGTGGGAAACTTCGCGCGAGGAGAGTTCGGAGCGCCGCGTGCCCCTCGTTGGGCACCACAAGCGTGATCCCGTCCGCATCGCGCCGACACCAGAGGGTGGTGATGATCATCCCCTTGGGGGTAAGCACGGCGCCGTGCACCATTCCAGGGAGCGAGAGCTTCTCGATATCGTTGGTGAGGATGCCCTGCACGCAGGCGGCGGCACCGGGACCTGTGACACGCAACACGATGTCGGTGGTCGGGATGGTCCCGGGTGAGGCGGTGATGGCCGCGATCGCTGTCGGGGTACTGGTCCAATCGGGGTCGGTTCCATTCATGCCGAATGATACCTCCCCGACTGCTTCCGGTCAGGCTGCGCGAAATTCTCCCAGGTGCTGGACCTCGGGACACTCGCGCAACTTGCTGAATGCGCGTTCGCGGAGCTGACGGATCCGTTCGCGCGTGACACCGAGGGCGATACCAATCTGCTCAAGTGTGTGCGCTTCTTCGTCGGGATCCAGGCCGTAGTAGAGCGAGAGAATCCGCCGTTCACGGGGTGTCAGGTACCGGCGGAAGAGACGGTCGAGGAAATCCTTGCGGAGCGACTCATCGGTCCGCGCCTCGATATCGTTCAGTTCGCCGACGGGGAGACGTTCGCCGAGCGTTGCGGCGCGGTTGTCGCCATGCTCGACGGGCGCATCGAGCGAGACTTCGGTGACGAACAGTCGCTTCGCTGCGCGGATATCATCGACGCTCTGCATGAGCGCCGTGGCCAGTTCCTGATCGGTTGGTGTCCGGCCGAGTTCCTGGGCGAGGAGCCCCTGGGCCTTGGCGAACCGGACCACGGCCGTGTTCTGGTTGAGTGGGAATCGGACTGACCGCGTCTGCTCGGCGAGCGCCTTGAGCACCGCTTGCCGGACCCACCAGACGGCGTAGGAGATGAACTTGACACCGCGATCGGGATCGAACTTCTGGACCGCCCGCAACAACCCTTCGTTGCCGATCGCGACCAGATCCCCGAGCTCGAGGCCGTGACCCTGATACCGTTTCACGAACGCGATGACGAACCGAAGATTGGCGGTGACGAGCCGCTCGGCCGCGGCCTGATCGCCAGCCCGCGCTTGGCGCGCCACCTCACGCTCCTCTTCCCGATTGGTGATCATCGGCAAGTCACGAATGTCGCGCAGGTATTGCTCGAACGACTCCGCGGCGGCAGGTGCCATGGGCAGGCGAACGGCCGTGTTCAGACGGGTCCGACGACGAGGCATTGATCCCTCGACTGCGTGAATTGTGTGGGTCAGTGATGTCCTGCGGATGCACGCAAGATGGCAGGTTCGGCGAGCGTGTCAAGAGCCGCTAACTCTCTACATCACAAAGATTTACAGCGTAGTCGGTTGGCCGGTTTTGGCACATCGTGCACATGGGAATTGTCCACACGACGTGCATGAACTGGGCAACTCCATACTGGCGAATGGAGTTAGGGTCTCAGCGTGTGTGGAATGGTGTGGACAATGTTGCTTGAGGCGATCAGGTGGATCGCCTCGGACGGGACCTGGGTGGTCCAGCCGGTGTCCTCGGAGCCGGATACTCGGCCGATCTCAGCGAGGAGCGCCATCCGGACCTGGCCGTCCTCGCGCTTCTTGTCGTGTGCCATTGCGGCGACGACCGCCGAGCGATCCATCTCGTCGGGCATCAGTATCGGCAGGGAGAACGCGTTCAGGAGTCGGGCCAATTCATCGGCGGTTCCCGCTCGCGTGACGCCAAGTGATTCGCCGATCCGGGTCTCGGCAACGAGGCCGATGCTCACGGCATCGCCGTGAGCGATGGCATAGCGGCTGACGTGTTCGATCGCGTGCGCGATGGTGTGACCGGCATTGAGGATGGCGCGACGACCGTCCTCCCGTTCGTCCCCACTCACGACGGCCGCCTTGAGTGCACTCGAACGCATCAACAATTCCTGCACGATCTCCAGGTCCCGATCGCAAATTGCGGGCGCGTGTGCCTCCAGCCACGACCAGTGCTCGCTGTCCATGATCGCGGCGTGCTTCACCGCCTCGGCGAGTCCACCGAAGTAGTGGTTGTCTGGGAGCGTATCTAGGAGGACGGGGTCGATGACCACCGCATTTGGCTGATGGAAGGCACCCACGAGATTCTTGCCATGGGAGGTGTCGACGCCGGTCTTGCCGCCGATCGCCGCATCGCACATGGCGAGTGTGGTGGTCGGGACCGCGATCCAGGGAACCCCGCGGAGATATGTGGCCGCCACGAAGCCGGCGAGATCGGTGGTCACGCCACCGCCGAATCCCACGATAACAACGTGTCGATCGATGCCGGCCGCGAGGAGCGCATCGGTGAGCGCAGACCATGTCTCGCGCGTCTTGTGCTCCTCGCCTGCGGGAAAGGTGAGGTGAAGCGCCTCGGGCAGCACATTCGGATACGCCCGTCCGACCGTCTCGTCGGAGATCACCACGATGTGGCGGCCTGGTGCATGGACCCGGATCGGTGCCTCGAGGTCGTTGTGCGCACCGGGGGAGACGACAAGCGGGTATGCGCCAGCCGCGTGACGCACCACACACTCGGCTACCATGTCACGTCGCCGATTCCGGCCCGATGGTTGGCGAGCCGGGCGAGCGTGAACAGCAGGTCCGAGAGTCGATTGAGGTAGATGAGAAAGAGCTCCGGTACCTCATCGGTTGCGGCGAGCGCGACGACATTGCGTTCGGCGCGGCGACAGATGGTGCGCGACATGTGGAGCGCCGCCGCCTTCGGCGACCCTCCGGGGAGGATGAACTTCCGAAGTGGCTCCAGCTCGTCGGTTGATTCGTCGATGACCCGCTCGAATTCCACGATCCGGTCGACCGAGAGCTCTGCCCGTTCGGGCGTGGCCCGTTCGAGCGCGGCCCGCACCTTTTCGGGGTGCGGTGTCGCGAGATGCCCGCCGATGGCAAAGAGATCACGCTGGATCCGCTCGAAGAGCTCGTCGAGGAGGTCCGTGGGCATCGTGGAACGGACCACGCCAAGCGACGAGTTGAGTTCGTCGACATCGCCGTAGGCCTGGACGCGGGGGTGATGCTTGGGGACGCGCCCACCGCCGAACAACGCGGTGTCGCCGGAATCACCAGTGCGGGTGTAGATCTTCGTGGCCATGCCATCCAAGATAGATCCGCCGACCGGGGCGGGGGAGTTCAACGAATCGCGCCGAGCATCTCGTGGATGGCGGTGATCTTCTCGCGCGGCTTGCCACGCGCCGCGCCGCGCTCGATCTCGAGGGCATCGAGTCGCTGCCAGTCCGTCCACTCCGTCACGGCCACGCCCCGGCCGGTGAGTCGCGAGAGCAGATCGCTCTCGCGTCGGCTGGCGAGCGGGATGCGTCCAGCCATGGCGTCCGCGAGCACGCCCTCGACGGTCTCGGCGGCACACGACTTGTTCGTGCCGATCACACCTGACGGTCCGCGCTTGATCCAGCCACAGGCATAGAGCCCCGGGATCGCGGTGCTGCTGCCCTCGTGCTCGACCACCTTGCCCTGGTGATTCGGGACGACACCGCGCTTGGCGTCGAAGGGCAGGCCAGGAATCGCGGTGCCGCGGTAGCCGACCGAGCGGAAGACGAGCCCGACGGGAACCTCGACCATCTGTCCCGTCGGCTCGGCGCGGACGTCGCCACGTCGATCGGCGACCAGGCGATTGCGCACGAGAGTGATGCCGGAAACACGGTCAGGTCCGAGCAGCGCCACCGGGGACGCGTTGAAGTGGAAGACGATCCGACGGGGGGCACCGGTGCGCTCGCGCGCTGCCCAACCGCGCAGCACCTCGATGTTCTTCTGGATCGTGCGATCCTCGCCACTCTCGAGCCGGACCAGGCTCACAGGATCGAGTTCGAGGTCGGCGGGGTCGACCACGACATCGACGCCGGGGAGTTCACCGAGTTCCCGGAGCTCGGGCGTCGTGAACGCGCCCTGCACCGGCCCGCGTCGGCCGATCACGTGGACCGTGTGGACCTTCGATGCGGCAAGTGCACGCGCTGCATGATCGGCGATGTCGGTCGTGGCGAGCTCCTCGGGACGGCGCGACAGGATCCGTGTCACGTCCATCGCCACGTTGCCGAGTCCGATGACGGCGGCGCTGGTCTGGGTGAGGTCGAACGAGGCGCCACGATAGTCGGGGTGTCCGTTGTACCAGCCGACCAGCTCGGTCGCGGCATGACTGCCTGGCAGGTCCTCGCCGGGAATGTTGAGGCGACGATCGGTGCGCGCCCCGACAGCGTAGATCACCACATCGTAGTGTGCGCGGAGTTCATCTGGTGTGGTGTCGCGTCCCACTTCCACGTTGCCGAGATAGCGCACCGTCGGCTGAGCGGCGATTCGGTCGAATACCTTGGTGACCGACTTGATCTTCGGGTGATCGGGCGCGACCCCGCCACGGACGAGCCCGTAGGGCGTGGGGAGGCGGTCAATCAGGTCGATCCGGCTCTCCGGCAATGCCTTGAGCAGCGCCTCGGCGGCGTAGAATCCGGACGGTCCTGCACCGACGATGGCAACGTGCAGCGGCAGATCGGTTTCTATCATGATGTGGCAAGGTACTCCGGCGTGCACCGACTCATGGCGTGGCGAGTTCCCCGACCACCGCATCCATGGCCGCGATCATCCGACTGGAGCCGAGGGTATGGTGATTGGCCTGGATCGAGAAGACGAAGATCCGACCGTCGGCGCGCTCGACATAGCCACTGAGGCTGTTCACCCGGGAGATGCTGCCAGTCTTGGCGACCACACGGCCCTCGAGTGGCGTCCCGACAAATCGACGCCGGAGCGAGCCAGGTTCGCCGCTCCGCGGGAGTCCGGCGGCGAAGGCCTCATAGTTCGGGTGATGGCGCATGAAAGCGAGCAGTTGGGTGAACGCCCGCGGGGTGATCAGGTTGTCCGAAGCGAGTCCCGACCCGTCGACGAGGGCGAAGGCCGTACTGTCGATCGCCACGCTGTCGATCAGGAAGCGGCGCTCGACCTCGAGGCCATCGTGCCACGAGCCACCAGTGCCACGCTGCCGGCCCAGCTGCTTGAGGAGCATCTCAGCGAACCAGTTTTGCGACGTGTTGAGGATCGGGAAGAGCCAGTCACGCAGCGGTCGAGAGGTGACCTCGGCGAGCGCTGGTGTTCCGCGAGCCAGGGCGAAGTCGAACGGATCGACGGTGGATTGAATCCGCCCGAGCACCACGATCCCTTCGTCGCGCAGGGCGTCTCGCAGTGCGTCGGCGGCAAAGAGGTTGGGATCGCCCACCGCCGCGTGTTCGGTCTGCTTCGCTGCACCCGAGGGAACCACACCGGTTGCGACATACCGCGTCGTGTTCGGATCGCGCAGGATATCGAAATCCTTGCGCGATCCCTCGGCGCCGATGATGGCGCGATTTTCGACCGAGGCATAGCCGACGTCGGGCGAGATCCGGATCACCGGCTGACGGCCGAGTGAGTCGGCACGGTCGATGGTGATGTCGATGGCGTTGTCGTTGAAGCTGAGTCCCGACACGGGGGCGGCGTACCACCAGTTGAGGTCGTACAATTCCCAGCCCGGGTGAATGGTCTCCGCATCGAAATACGATCCATCGCCGACCAGGTCGCCGGCGATTCGGCGCACCCCTCGTTCGCGCAATTGTCGCGCGAGATCACGGAGCTTCGCGGAGGGATCGGCGTCGCACGCGCCCGGTCGCTGATCGTCGGTGTTGTAGCAGCGAAGACTGAACGTCGGGTCACCCCGTCCATAGAGGACCAGGTCGCCCCGCAGTTCACCGCCCTCGACCGGTCCGGTGCCATAGACCGAGGTGTTGACCGTGAAATCCGGTCCCAGGAGGACGGCCGCGGTGGCCGTGACGACCAGCTTGGTGTTGCTGGCCGGGACGAAGAGCCGGTCCGGGTTCCGCCCGAAAAGGAGATTGCCGTCGAGGTCGGTGACGGCCACTCCCCAGAGATGCCGGTCGAGGCCAGGGCCATCGAGGCGGGCATTGAGCCGAGCGCCAAGCGATTGCCCGGCCGCTGGGGAGACGAGCAGCAGGGCAGCGAGCGCGGGAGCGAGGCGACGGAACAGGCAGGTGTGGATCATCGGTGAGGTGCGTCTCCAGCGGCTACAGGTTGGCGTAACCCCTTCAAGTAACCAGATTTAGGAGATGCGGTCAATTGGGCTCCTCTCGCTCCTCACTTGCTTGGTCGGCCCTCTCGTCGGGCAGTCCGAGGAGCTGACGGTTCGCGGTCTCTCCTTCGAGGGCAATTCCTATTACGACGATGTCACGCTGGCGAGCAGGGTGGCGACGACCAATTCGAGCTGGCTGGTGCGGACGCCGGTGATTCGCCAGCTCGGGTTCGGCGAGAAGCGACGCTTCGGTGAGTACCAATTTCGGCGCGACGTCCTTGGACTCGAGGTGTTCTACAAGTACAGCGGGTTTCCTGATGTGCAGGTCGACACCGCGGTGGTACGATCCGAGGACGGTGTGCGCGCGACATTCCGGATCACCGAAGGCGAACCGATACGGGTGGGTACACTGGCGGTGATGGGGCTCGACAACGAGCGGGACCGCGCGTCGCTGAGTCGCGATCTGCCGCTTGAAGTGGGCGATGTCTTCAACCGCTACACCCTCAACACCACGATGGACACGCTTGCACTCCGGCTCAGGAACGACGGCTACCCGACGGCGACGGTCGATACCGCGTCGAGCACCGATGCCGCGACCCGAACCGCCTCGGTGCAACTGATCGTCACACCCGGGACACCGGCGGTGTTCGGCGAGGTGACGGTCACGGGGGCGGCGGAGATCGACACGGCGTTCATTGCCTCGCTCGTGACGGCACGCGCAGGTGAGCCATACCGCCTCGATGATCTCTACCGTTCGCAACGTGCCCTCTATCAGTCGGAACTGTTCCGAGGCGCGACGGTCGGGATCGACACGACCCGATTCCAGGAGGGCGATCCTGACGTGCCGCTCCTGGTGGCGGTGGTCGAGGGGAAGACGCACCGCGCGCGCGCGGTGGCAGGGTACGCGACAAACGACTGCTTCCGTTTCGGTGCGGGGTGGACCGCGCGGAACTTCCTCGGGAACGGTCGTGTCGTTGATGTCTCCGGTCGGATCTCGAAGCTCGGGGTCGGCTCGCCGTTCGGACTCGGTCTGGAACGCTCCATTTGTTCGCCACTGGCCGACGATTCGATCGGCTCGCGGCTCGTGAACTACGGCCTTGATGTGACGCTCCGCCGCCCCGGTTTCCTCTCACCGGACAACACGCTCGCACTCTCGCTCTTCAGCGAGCGTCGCAGCGAGTACCGGGTGTACCTCCGGGAAGAAGTCGGCGCGGGCATTGCGCTCACGCGTGAGACGGCCGCGCGTATCCCGTTGACCTTCGGTTACCGGATCTCCTTCGGACAGACCGAAGCGAACGACGTCGTGTTCTGCCAGTTTTTCAATGCATGTGCCATCGGCGATGTTGCCGAGCTCCGGCAACGCCGGGTGCTGGTCACGCTCAGCGCGAATGCCACGCGTGAGCGCGTCAACAACGTGCTCAACCCCACCCGCGGTTCGATCCTGACGGCGGACCTGACCATCTCGTCCCGCTATCTCGGATCGTCCAACCTGACCGAATTCGTGCGCTTCGTGGCCGAAGGTACCAAGTACATCCCTCTCTCCAGACGGGTCGTCCTGGCGCTGCATGCCAAGGCGGGCGCCGTGGTCGCGCCGGATGTCGACTTCGAGAGTGGTCGAGCCAACTTCGTCCCGCCGGAACAGCGCTTCTATGCGGGCGGGGCCAACGATGTGCGCGGCTTTGGCCGGAACGAGCTGGGTCCCCAGGTCTACGTCGTCCCCCGAAGCGCGCTCACCCCCGAGGGGACGATCGATCCGGCGAAGGTGTCCGAGGTTCGACCCGCCGCCACTGGTGGAAATCGGCTCGGCGTCGCGAATGCCGAGCTGCGCCTGCCGACGCCGTTCCTCGGTGATCGTTTCCGACTCGGCGCGTTCGTTGATGCGGGTGCGCTCTGGAATGGCGGCTCACCGGCCCTGCTCCGGATCACGCCCGGCGTGGGCCTTCGGGTGACCTCGCCGGTCGGCCCGATCCGACTCGATGTGGCCTGGAACAGTTACCGACTCGAATCGGGACCGGTGTACAGCGCGACTGACGACGGCAACCTCATCCAGGTGCAGGAACGATTCACCGGCCGGCGCCCCCGACGCTGGAACCTGAACTTCTCGATCGGGCACGCGTTCTGATGCATTGGCGACGAACGGTCCGCCGAGTGCTCGCATGGTCCGTGGGGCCACCACTGGTGCTGCTCGCGACGGCCGCTGGCACCCTGCTGGCGCTGATGTATTCGCCGCCGGGCAGGGCGCTACTCGCCCGGAGCGCCGGCGACTGGCTGACGGGACGGATCGCCGGTCAGCTCGAGATCGGGGCCATGGGTGGGAATCTCCTGAACCACCTCGTGCTCGATGATGTCGTGCTCAGGGACTCGACCGGGACCCTCTTTGCCTCGGTCCCTCACCTCGAGGTGCGCTACGCGCTGCCCGAGTTGCTCGCCGGCCGGATCATCCTTCGCAACGTCCGGGCCGAAGGCCTGGATGTCCATCTGGTGCGACTCCGCCGGGATCGCTGGAACTATCAGGAGATCTTCCGGAGCGGACTCGGTCCTGGGGGGGGGACGTCGGCCCGGGTCGAACTCCATGATGTGGTGGTCACGGGGGCGACCGTTCGGGTCGACGCGCCGACCGACGCGGTGCCGGCACCCGTGGCGATCTCACGGAACGGGACGGTGCCGCCGGCGCTGGAACTGCTGGAGAGTCCGGATGGCCTGGTCCGGGTGCGGCGACTGCGCAACGTGAATGGCTCGTTTCCGTTGATCCGGGTGTCGACCCCTGCCAACGACCCCCTCCGGGTGGTCTTCGACCGGTTTGCCGCCCACCTCAGCGAGCCGGCCGTCACGATTGTCGATGCCCGCGGGAGCCTCGAGCAACAGGCGGATTCGCTGCAGTTTGATTTCGATCGTGCGGCACTCCCGGGCACCGTGTTGTCGGGGGGGGGGACGGTTCGCTGGCCGACCCCCGTCATCGAGTTTGACTTCTCGCTCGTCGCGGACACCGTTGCGCTCCGGGACCTGCGCTGGATCCAGCCGGACTTTCCCGACTGGACCGGTGACGGCACGGTCGTGGCCCACTCAAGCGGACCGCGGCATACCGACTACCGCTTCGACCGACTCGCCCTGGGCGATGCCACCAGCCGAGCGCGAGGACAGCTGACGGCGATGGTCGATGCCGATCGCGGTTTCGGAATCCGCGACCTCGATCTCACGCTGGGTGCTGTGCCGCTCTCCGTCGTGCGACCGTACCTCGACACCCTGCCGTTCGATGGCACCCTGACCGGCCGACTTCGGGCCGATGGGTACCGCGACCGGATCGTCACACAGGGCACGCTCGATTTTGTCGACGCCCTCGCCGTTGGGCGTCCCACCTCGCGACTGGACTTTGACGGCGCGGTGCGATTCGGCGGCGCATCCGGCGCGGTGTTCGACGGGCTCCAGCTGCGGCGAACCGTCCTCGACCTCGCCACGGTGACTCGTCTGGTGCCCGCCGTCGCCCTCCCGGGGGAACTGACACTGCGCGGCCAGCTCGATGGCGCGTGGGACAACGCCACGTTCCGAGGGGTGACCGAGCACACGGCGCCCAACGGTGCTCTCAGCCGCATGATCGGCATGTGGCGACTCGACACGCGGCAGCCGCTGCTTGGTCTCGAACTCGACGCCCGCTTCGATCCACTCTCGTTCGATGGACTCCGTGCAGGGTACCCCGCGTTGACACCCCGCGGCGCGATGACCGGCACGGTCCGAGCCGCAGGACGGCTGGACTCGCTGACGCTCATGGCCGATGTCTCCGGGGAGTTCGGTGCCGTGATCGCCGATGGGGTGGTGTCGCTCGAGGCACCGCGCTATGCCGCGGATTCACTCTCGCTGGTGCTGCGACGGTTTGATGTCGACGCCATCCTGGGGCAGGGGACATCGACCGCGCTGAACGGTCGGATCGTGGTGCGCGGCGTGCTCGACTCGCTGGTCAAGCCGCGCGGCGTCGTGACACTCGATCTTGGCCAGTCCCGGATCGGCGGCGCGACGATCGATGACGCGCGCGGCCTGATTCGGAGCGACGGCCGAGTGATCACGTTCACCAACACTGATGTGCAGTGGCCCGACGGCGAGGTGACTGCCGACGGTAGCCTCGGCTGGACTCTGCGCGATAGCGGGACACTCGCGATCACCGCACGAGCAAGCCGGCTGACCGCATTCGATTCGCTGGCGCGCGCTACACTCGGATTGACGAGGGACACCGTCACCCCGCGACCGCTCGACGGCAGCGTGACGGGCCAATTCGCGGTCACCGGCTCGCTCGAGCGCCCCGCCATCGCCGGGGAGCTCCAGGTGGAAGATCTCGTGCTCGATGCGTGGTCGGTGTCGGGTGTCACGGCTCGACTCTCGACCGATTCTCTGAGTGTGCGCGGCTTGCAACTCGCCGCAACGATCGATTCGGTCCGGCACAACGATTTGCTGGCACGGCAACTCACCATCGACGTTGGTGGGTCGACTGACTCCCTCACGCTCTCGGCGACGGGCAACCTGCCCAACGCGATGCTTGCCCTCGGGGGATGGCGGCGGCTGGACGGTGAGACCGAGACCGTCGGCGTCGACTCGCTCCGCCTGGGGTTGCCGCATCAGACCTGGACCCTCGCCGCGCCGGTGCAGGCGACGGTAAGTGATGAGGCGATCCGACTCACCGACACCTTGCGGGTCAATACCGTCGATGGCAGCGGCACCATTGCGCTCTCCGGCTCGGTTCCCGGACGCGGCGACGGCGAGCTGGATCTGACAGCGGTCGGCGTCAACCTCGCCGATCTCTACGCGTTGGCCCAGCGCGACACCACCGCCGTGCGCGGCGTCGCCTCGCTCGACGCGCGGCTCTCGGGTTCACGCTCGTCGCCGCGGCTCCGTGGCAATGCGATGGTGACCGGGCCGATCTTCCGCGACGTGCAACCACCGCTCGCCCGCGCGGTGTTCGACTATCGGGATGAACTGCTCCGATCGAACATCACCTTCTGGAAGACCGGCTCGCCCGTGCTTGAAGTCGATGCGTCGCTGCCGTTCGATCTTGCGCTCGCCAGTCGCGTCGAACGACGGCTGCCCGGGCCGATCGAGATCCATGCCTATGCCGACTCCGCGGACCTGTCGATCCTGCAGGCGTTGACCCCTGCGGTTCAGGACACCCGCGGTTCCGTCTCCCTCGACCTGCAAGTCGACGGGACATGGGACGCGCCGGTCCTGGCGGGCGACCTCGAGGTCATCGAGGGCCGGATGACGTTACCGAGCCTCGGCGTGCGATACGGACCGATCTTCGGACGGGCCCGGTTTGTTGGCGATTCCATGGTGATCGACTCGCTGTTGCTCAGCTCGGGTGAGGGAGACCTGACCGTGACGGGGCATATTCGCTTTGCCGATCTCAGCGACCCTCGCCTCGACCTCACGTTCGACTCACGCGGGTTCCTTGCGATGGATGTCCCTGATTTCCTGGTCCTCCGGCCGACCGGTGCGGTGCACCTGACGGGGCCGCTCAACCAGCCCGTCTTGAGCGGCACCACGATCCAGCTCGACAACAGCACGCTCTACTTCACTGACCTGATCAGCAAGGATGTGATCAAGCTCGAGGACCCGGCCTACGCCAACCTGGTCGATCTCGAGGCACTGAAGCAGCAGCGGCTCGGCGCGGCGTTCCAGAATCGGTTCCTCGACTCGCTTCGGGTCGAGAATATCCGCTTCCAGCTCGGCACCAATGTCCGGTTGCTCTCTGAGGATGCAGACATCCAGATGGAGGGTGCCGTCACGGTGCGGAAGACCGGCAGTCAGTACCTGGTGAATGGCGATCTGTCGACGCCCCGTGGTCGCTACACGCTCCGGCTCGGCGGATTTCTCACCACGGATTTTGATGTCGAGCGCGGGTCGGTGCGCTTCTTCGGGACGCCGGACCTGAATGCCTCGATCGATCTGGAAGCGCGGCACCTCGCACGGACCGAGGGCGGCGACGAACTGCCGGTGATCGCCCGC
Source organism: Gemmatimonadales bacterium (assembly GCA_038258395.1). GTDB lineage: Bacteria > Gemmatimonadota > Gemmatimonadetes > Gemmatimonadales > GWC2-71-9 > Palsa-1233. The sequence goes on from JBBSPX010000011.1 coordinate 18,890, forward strand.
ATCACCGGAACCATTCAGACGCCGAAGGTCGAGCTGAGCGTCGCGAACTCCCAACTCCCGCAGTTCGAGATCATCTCCTACTTGATCTTCGGTCGGCCGTCGTCGCAGCTGGGCAGCGGATCGGACCGGTTGGCGCTTCAGTCCGCCGTGGGCCTGCTGCTCGGCGAGGGAGGCCGAGCGTTCGGACAGGAGTTCGGTCTGGATCTGGTCGAGTTCTCGGCCGAGGTGCCGGCCGGCGGTAATTCCGTGGCCAGCTTCAATCGACTCGCCATCGGCAAGCAGTTGGGGGAGAAGTGGTTCGTGACGGCCAACGCCGGCTTCTGCCTCGGCGGGGACGATGCGGGGCAGATCACGGCGCGGAACTTCGGTGCCTCGCTCGAGTATCGGTTTGCGCGCGAATGGCGCGTGCAGGCCTCGGCGGAGCCGGTGCAGACCTGTGTCACCAATCGCCTGAGCGATGCCTTCAGTACGGTCGCGCGACGGTATCAGCTCGGTGCCGATCTATTCTGGGAAAAGGAATACTGAGTGGCGCGTGCGCTGCTGATCGCCAATCCGAACGCGGCACGCACCGAGGCCGAGACAGTGCGCGGAATCGAACGCGTGCTGCGCGGTGCGGGCTGGGCGCTCGAGGTGCTGGCCACCGGCGGTCCCGGTGATGCACGACGGCTTGCCGCCTACGGCGTCGAGCAAGGGGTCGATGTCGTGGCAGTGCTCGGAGGGGATGGGACCACGATGCAGGCAGCCGGCGCGCTCGTCGGCACCGACGTGTCGCTCGGCCTGTTGCCTGGCGGCACCGGCAACCTGCTGGCCGGCAACCTCCGGATCCCGTTCAACCCCTTGCGGGCCGCCGAGGTACTCGTGGCTGGTCATGCCGCACGCATCGACCTTGGTCGCATCAATCGGGGGGGGGAGGATCAGTACTTCGCGGTGGCGGCAGGTGCCGGCGCTGATGCGCGGGTGATGACCGAGACCGCCGCGGAGCAGAAGCATCGGTGGGGGATCATGGCCTACATCGCGACCACGATCCGCATCCTCCCCGAGATCCGCAACGTGCCATTCCATGTGACGATCGATGGTGAGCCACTCCAGGTCGACGCCGCGATGCTGCTGGTCGCCAACTGTGGTGAGGTGATCCCCCCCATCATCCGACTGGGTCAGGGGATTTCCCCGACTGATGGCCTGCTCGATGTGTTTGCACTGGGGGCGAACACGATTGGGCAGAGCATGCGCGCGGTCTGGGACCTGTTGACCGAGCGCGGGGGGACCTATGGCAAGGATGTCTTCGTGGCGCATGCGCGTGGCACCGAGATCCGGGTCGAGGTGGCGGAGGGGGCGGAGCAGGTGGTCCAACTTGATGGCGACCCTGGCGGTCAGACCCCGTTCACCGCGACGGTGCTCCCGGGTGCGCTCTCGGTGATCATGCCCCCGGCCTGACCGCTGGAGCCCCAACCTCGCCCCTGCTCTTAGATTCCGCGCTGGACTCGCTCCGCTCCCCACTCGCCAGGAGCCCATGGCCAACTCGATCCTGATCATCGACGACGACATTGCCTTGTTGCAGTCGCTGGGTGCCGCCTTCGAGCACGAAGGATGGGACGTCCATCGCGAACTGGCCGGTGAGGCGGGGCTTGCCACGTTCAATCGGGTGCACAGTGATGTGGTGTTGGTCGATCTGCATCTGCCGGGCATGGATGGTCTCGAAGTCCTCGATGCCCTGAACACGAGCAACACCGCCGTCATTGTGTTGACCGGCGACGACCACCTCCCCACAGCCGTCCGCGCCATGACGCTCGGGGCCGAAAATTTCCTGCTCAAGCCCGTCGATCTGGGCCACCTGCTGGCGGCCGCGGCTCGTGCCGGTGAGAAGGTCCGGCTTCGTCGGGTGAATCAGGCACTGATCGGTCAATCACAGTCGGGCGCGTTGCTGGACATCCTCGGCGATGCCCCCGCGATGCAACGGCTCCGTGAGCAGGCAATTATCCTGGCACAATCCGACCGCATGGCCATCGTGATCGAGGGTGAGACGGGGAGTGGACGGGCGGAGGTGGCGCGGCTCATCCATGAACATTCGCTCCGACGTGGCGAGGCCTTCATCGAGACCACGGCGACCAGCACCGATGCCCAGGCACTCGAAGCGACGTTGTTCGGTGTCGAGGGCGATGTCCCCGACGGCAGGTTACTGCAGCCGGGCCTGATCCAGGTCGCCGACCAGGGGACCTTGCTGCTCCGTGAGATCGGTCAGACGCCATTGCCGGTTCAGGCCCGATTGGCCGAAATGCTCGAGCAGCGGTCGATCCGGCGTCTGGGAGGGGTGCGGGAAATTCCGATCGATGTCAGGCTCATCTTCACAACCAGTTCGCCCGTTGCAGACCTCGCGAGCGAGGGCACGTTGGACGCGCAGCTGTTCTTCCGGATCAAGTCGGGGCGGCTTGAGGTGCCGCCGCTCAGGGAACTCTCCCCCTCGGACCAGGCCGTCGCGATGCAGCGGATCCTGCGGCTGGCGGCGCGTGGCGTGCCTGGCGCCCCTCCGGTCCTGGGCGACACTGCCCTCGAGCGGTTGGTGGCCCACCCATGGCCGGGTAACTTCCTTGAGGTACGCCATGTGCTCGAGCGCGCCTGCCTGCTGGCGAGGGGCCGTCCCGCGATCGGCGTCGAGCACCTGCCGGGTGAGTTTCGCGACAAGTCCGGCCCGTTCGATCGGCGGCACACGCCACTCGCCATGGCCGAGGTCGAACGGATGCATATTGAACGGACCCTCAAGCATCATGAGGGGAACCGGACCCGGGCAGCGGAGGAACTTGGCATCTCCCGGGCCACACTCATCGCCAAGATCAAGCGATACGCGATACCTCACTGATGCCGACCACCAATCGTCCCGAGCTCACCGAGCGCGATGCCATGCTCTGCCGCAGTTGCGGTCGGGAGGAGCGCGCCTCCGAGGGCTACCCGTGCGACGTCTGTGGCACCTTCGTCTGCCTGGTCTGCACGATCCGCGGCATCACGGTCTGCCGGGATTGCTCGGCCCAGGCCACGACGGCGTGACGCACCTGCTGGGCACATCGATGGTCACGCCGGTCCTGGCCGCGCCCGGACTCCGGAGCGAGCAGGTGACGCAGCTCCTGCTGGGTGAAGGGGCCGAGATTCTTGACCGGCAGGAGGCCTTTCTCAGGATCCGGACGTCGCTCGATCGGGTGGAGGGATGGGTGCATCGGGGCTATGTCCAGCCGATGGACCGGAACCGACATGATGGCTGGTTGGCCACCGCCGCCTGGTCTGGGGGGGGGACGGTCGTGCTCGGATCCAGGCACCTCGAGGTGCCGACGCGCGCTCGGGTGCTGTGCGAGGGAGCCGACCGGGTCCGGCTCCCGGATGGTCGCCCCGCGCGAGTGATCGGTGGAATATTCGCGACCATGGCTGAGACGATCATCGCGGCGCAGGCGATCGCACCGGCCATCTGGGCGTGGGAGTCGTTCGGTGAGGCGCCGTACCTCTGGGGGGGCCTCACGCGTGGGGGGATCGATTGCAGCGGACTGGTGCAGACGACGTTCCTCGCGCGGGGCGTGCCACTGCCGCGAAACGCAGTCGAGCAGGCGGAGGTGGGGGTCGAGTGCACCGCCGATGCGATCGCTGCGGGCGACCTGCTCTTCTTCCGGAGTGCCACCCGCGCCCAGATCGACCACGTTGCGATCGCCGACATCGGTGACAGGCTCGTGCACGCCACGATCGCCGCCGGGCGGGTCGTCCGCGAACCCTGGGGCCCCGATGACCCCGCGGCGACGCTTCGACCGCTCCTAGCCACGGTCAGGCGGCTGACATGACCTCACCTGCCTTTACGCTCGTCCTGTTTGATATCGACGGGACACTCCTCTCGAGCGCCCAGGCCGGTCGCCGCGCGATCCAGGCCGCGTTCGCGAGCGAGTACGACACGACCGAGTTCTTCGATCTGGTGCGCTTCGACGGCAAGACCGACCGGCAGATCGTGCGCGAGCTGCACCTGGCCGCCGGGTTCCCCGAGCGCGCCTCCGATGATGGCACGACCGCCCTCATCGAACGCTACCTTTCGCACCTGGATGTCGAATTGGCGGCACGCGCCCATCTCGTCGCGGTCTGCCCTGGCGTGCATGCCCTCCTCGATGCGCTCGAGGCGATGCCGCATGTCTGCATCGGTCTCCTCACCGGCAACGTCGAACCTGGCGCACGACTCAAGCTCGGTGCAGCGGGCATCGACTTCGATCGATTCCGGCTCGGCGCCTACGGCAGCGACAGCGAGCACCGTCCGGAGCTGCCGGCATTCGCCGTCACACGCGCCACCGCGCTCCTCGGTCATACGCCGGTCGGCCACCGGGTGGTGATCATTGGCGATACGCCGGCCGATGTGACCTGTGGAATCGGCATCGGGGCACGCGCCGTGGCCGTGGCGACCGGCTCGTACGCGGTGGAAGAACTCCATGACGCCGGGGCACACGCCACCTTCCAGACCCTCGAGTCGACCGACGCGGTCCTGGAGGCCATCCTGTGCTCGAGCTCGAACTGAAGGCGCGGGTCGACGATCCCGATGCGGTGCGCAGCGCACTCCGGACCCATGGTGCCGCCTGCCGCTTTGCCGGTCGGCTTCGGGATCGCCGTTACGATCGGGGGGGGGAACTCGCCGGCCACGACCATGTGTTGCGCGTGCGCCAGCAGACCCCACTCCGAGGGGTCATGACGGAGGTCGTGGCGTGGAAGGGTCCGACCCACACCAGCGCCGGCTACAAGGCGCGGCGTGAACACGAGGCGCTCCTGGCACCGGGTGCGCAGATGGGCGCCATCATCGACGCGTTGGGCTACGAAGTGACCCAGGTGATCGATCGGCATGTCGAGGTGTGGGCGTTGGGCGATGGCGAGGCGCGCCTCGAGTGGTACCCCGAGATGGATGTCCTGCTCGAGGTCGAAGGCGATCCGGCCGCCATCGAACGGCTGATCGGCGCCACCGGCCTTCCCCGCGAGGCGTTCTCGACCCAGCCGCTCCCGGCATTCGCGGAGGCGTACCGGGCCCGCACCGGCCGAGCGGCCGTGCTCGCCCTGACCGACAGCCCGCCATCGCACTGGCCTGGAGTGGCACCATGAGTCTCGCTCCGGCACTCGGCCGCCTCGGTGCACCTGCCCGAAATGCGGGTGACGAACGCGTCCGACTCGCGTTGGTCGACCGGCTCGTCTCGGGCGAGGCGCCGACGGGCGAGGCGTGGGTGAACGCTTGGCACGAAGCGTCGGTCACTCTCGCTGACCGTGTGCTCGACGCCGCCACCGCCGGGCTCCGGAGCGCCGCTCTGCATTCCCGGATACCGAAGGCCAAGCTCGCAGCCTTGATGCCGGATGGTGCCACGCGGGCTCGGCTCATCGAACAACTCGTGGCCGAAGGAATCGACCTCGAGCGGCTTGAGGGAATCTCATCTGGGGCCGGGACCGATCGCGTCCGAGGCGCCGCGCTCGAAGCAGCGTGGGATCGCGCCCAGTCGGTGGCTCGTCGGGAGCAAGATCGCTGGCACCGGGTGGTTTCTGGCGTGCGGCATTGGCGGCGCCCGTGGCGGCCGTTGGCGATGGCCGCGGCGATCGTGATCCCGGTGGCGGCGCTCCTCGCGGCGTGGCTGGGTGGCTGGCTCCCCGCCCCCGCGTGGTTCGACCCGATCGGGCAGGCGTTCTGGAGCCTGCCGTGGCCATAATCGGGGTGGGACTCGATGTGGTCGAGGTCCCTCGGGCCCGTGACCTGCTTGCTCGGCTGGGCGATCGGATCAAGGCTCGGACGTTGACCGATGTGGAGCGTGCCTACGTCGATTCGCTGGGTGACCCGGCACCGGCCTTTGCCGCCCGCCTGGCCGCGAAGGAGGCGGTGTACAAGGCGCTCCAGATCCTCCCGGGCGCTCGCCCGGTCGGCTGGCGCGATATCGGGGTTCGGCGCCTGCCTGATGGACGCCCCGAGGTGGTGCTGGCCGGTCGCGCCGTCGAGCTGCTGGCACCCCATCGCGTGACGATCCACCTGTCGATCTCCCATTCGCGCGATGTCGCGGCGGCGGTGGCGATCCTGGAAGAATGAAGGATGAGGTCATCCCGACCAAGCGCCGTAGGCGCGCGTGGAGGGATCTGCACCCTCCAAACACCGAAGCGCCGATCTCTCGACTTCGCGCTCTCCGAGCGCTCCGCTCGGGATGACAAGCAGATCGTTAAGCCTTGAGCGTCGAGGGCCCTTCTGCTATCATTTCTTGTCCTCGAAAAAGCGATTGAGAATGATTCTCGTTCAGGCGGCGCTCCTCCTCGCAGCATTCAGTCCATCTTCCGGGCCCGACTCGGTGGCCGCGGCACGTCGTATCGCGGCTTCGGCCGAACTGGCCGCCCAGGAGTACCGGATCGGTGTGGTGAATGGCCGGGTGGTCATGCCAGCCGAAGTCGACGAGGCACGTCTCTTTCTGACCGAGGCCAGGCGAGCGGCGGAGCTGCTCCCATCGGGTGTCGCTGACTCGGCTCTTGCCCACCTCGACGCCGCCCTCGCGTTCGTGAGCGGCACGGCCGCGCCCGACTCGATCGATGCAGCGGTCACGCGCCTCACCACCCACTTGAGCGGCTCGCTCGGTATCGCACTGGTCGAGATCCCCACCCGGACGCCGAGTCTGGCGCGTGGCGCCGAGCTGTACCAGGCACAGTGCGCGGCATGTCACGGCACGCTCGGGCGCGGCGATGGCCCGACCGGTCGGGGTCTCGACCCGGCACCGGCCGATCTGACCGGCCACCTCGCCTTGGCCGACGTGACACCGCTCGCCTTCTATCAGCGGATCACCATCGGCGTCGCCGGGACCGCGATGCCGGCATACGAGAGCCGGATGCCGGCGGCCGACCGCTGGGCGTTGGCGCTCTACGCCTCGACGCTCCGGCAGCCGAAGCCGGCGGGTGACGTGCCGGCCGCGCTTCGGGACTTCGGCACGGTCGCGAGAATGAACGATGCGCAGGTGCTTGCGGCGCTGGGCGCTGGGGCCCCACCGGCCGCTGTGTCGGCGGTCCGCGCCTACCAGATGGATGCCGATGACGCGGCGGCACGCGCCGCGATCTTCGCCACAGTGCGCCGCCATGTCGACGAGTCAGCCAAGTTGGCGCGCGAGGGACATCACGACGCCGCCGTCACCGCCGCCTTCGATGCCTACCTGGCGTTCGAACAGGTGGAGCGGACGGTGCGTGCCAAGGATGCCTCGCTGGCCACCGATCTCGAGGCGTCTTTCGCCACACTCCGCACCCGTGTGGGGGGGGGAGCGACCCGCGAGGAGCTCGGTGCCGTGTCGGGAGAACTGTATGCGGGTCTCGAGCGTGCCGAGCGCGTGGTGGCCGACGAGACCTCACCGCTCAATCTCTTCGTGCAGTCCCTGATGATCATGCTGCGCGAGGGGCTCGAGGCGATCCTGATCATCGGCGCACTGATCGCCTTCCTCGTCAAGATCGGCGCGAGCCACCGGAAGCGCGATATCCATATCGGTGTCGGTGCCGCGGTGGCATTGTCGGTGCTCACCGCCGTGCTGCTCGAGACGGTGTTCCAGCTCTCGCCCAGGCATCAGGAAGTGCTCGAGGCGATCACGATGCTGGTCGCAGTGGGGGTGCTCTTCTATGTGAGTTACTGGCTACTCTCGAAGATGGAAGTCCAGAAGTGGACGGCGTTCGTCAAGGAACGGGTCCAGGTCGCGGTCACCGGCGGATCGGCGTTCGCCCTCGCCTCCGCGGCCTTCCTCGCGGTGTACCGCGAAGGCTTCGAGACGGTGCTCTTCTACAAGGCACTGCTGGTCTCTGGTGGGCCAACCGGCAGCAGCCTGGTGCCGGTCGGTGCCGGAATCCTGGTTGGCGGCGCGGCGCTGGCGGTGGTGTACGTGCTGATCAATCGCTTCGGCGTGAAGCTCCCGCTCCGACCGTTCTTCGGTGCGACGAGTGCGTTCCTCTACTACACCGCATTCGTCTTCGCGGGGACGGGGATCGCCGAGTTGCAGGCCGGCGGTATCATCGGGACGACGGTCTTGCCGGGCTGGCCGCGCATCGCGGCGCTGGGCATCTATCCGACGGTCGAGTCGTTGCTCGCGCAGGGTGTGCTGGTTGCGCTGGCGATAGGGGCCCTGATCTGGATCTTCGGGGTGTCGCGTCGCCGCACAGTCGCTCCGCCGCTCGCGGCCGCTATCGCCGTGAAAGCG
>JBBSPX010000012.1:0-26522 GCA_038258395.1 Gemmatimonadales bacterium
GAACTCGAAATCTCCGAATCGGAGCTGAAGAGTCTCGCGGCGGACATGGAACGGATCGTCACCTTCGTCGAGCAGCTTCCCGACGTCGAAGCTGGCGCGGTGGGCACGATCGACGTCGGCCCGGCGGTCCTCCGGCTGCGCGAGGATGTGGTCGACCCGGTCAAGCTCTCCCGGCCGCCAGAGGCGATTGCCCCGGCCTGGCAGGATGGCTTCTTCGTCGTGCCGGCACTCGATGGGCTGGGTGACGAGTGACATCGAACTCTGTCGTGACAGATCTGGTCAATCGTCTGGAATCGGCCGCCCACCTCAACGCGACCCTTGCCTGGTCCCATGCTGCACTCGAGGACGAGGCCGCACGCGCCACCAAGGGCCCACTCGCGGGGATGCCGATTGCGATCAAGGACAACATCGTCACCACCACGCTGCCGACCACGTGCGCGTCGCGAATTCTGGAGGGATACGTCTCGCCCTTCGAGGCCACGGTCGTCACGCGTCTCCGCGAGGCCGGCGCGCTCATCGCGTGCAAGGCGAATCTCGACGAGTTCGCGATGGGGTCATCCACCGAGCACTCTGCCTACGGTCGCGTCCACCCTCCGCTCGACGGGGACCTGGTGCCGGGAGGATCCAGCGGCGGGTCGGCGGCGTTGGTCGCTGCCGACGTGGTGCCGGCCGCGCTGGGTTCCGAGACCGGCGGGTCGGTCCGGCAACCCGCGGCGTTCTGTGGCATCGTCGGCATCAAGCCGACCTACGGCCGCGTGTCGCGACACGGACTCGTCTCGTTCGGCTCGTCACTCGATTGTGTCTCGCCCTTTGGCCGTACCGTCGATGATGCAGCCCGCGTCCTCGAGGTTATCTCTGGACACGATCCACGCGATGTCACGACGCATGCGCTGCCACCACTCGATGCGAGTGAGCGCCTCGAGCGGCTCGACGGGATCACGATCGGATTGCCGGACGAATACTTCCCCGACGATCTCGATCCGGGGATCCGCGCCGCGTGCGACACGGGCATTGCCCGCTTGCGCGACCTCGGCGCCACCATTCGGCGCGTGAGCCTGCCGCATACATCCTCTGCGGTCCCCGCCTACTACATCGTCAATCCTGCCGAAGCCGCCGCGAACCTCGCGCGCTATGACGGGGTGCGATACGGCACGCGACAGATCGGTGAGGCCGGCGACCTGCGTGCGCTCTACCGCGCCACCCGGGGCCGAGGCTTCGGAGCCGAGGTCCGCCGCCGCATTCTTGTTGGGACCTTTGCGCTGAGCGCGGGCTACGCCGACCGCTACTACGCTCGAGCGCAGTCGGCACGCCGGGGCATCATCACCGATTTCAAGCACGTCTTTGCCTCCGGCGTGGACCTGCTCTTCACGCCTACGACACCGACGCCGGCCTTCCGTGCGGGAGAGAAGCTGGCCGATCCGGTGCAGATGTATCTCGCCGACGTATTCGTCTGCCCTGCGTCGCTCGCCGGGTTGCCGGCGATGTCGCAACCGCTGGGTCGGAGCGGTGGGCTCCCCGTCGGCGGGCAACTGATCGGCCCATCGCTCGGTGAGGGCCGGATGATCGCCGTCGCACGGTTGCTCGAATCCGTCATCGACGCCACTGCGGAGGTCCGCTGATGGAATGGGAAACGATCATCGGGCTCGAGGTGCATGTGCAGCTCGCGACGGTCACCAAGATGTTCTGCGCCTGCCGAACGAGCTACGGCGAACCGCCCAACACCGTGGTCTGCCCGACATGTCTTGGGCTGCCCGGCGCCCTCCCCGCGCCGAATGTCGAGGCCGTCAGGCTCGGGGTCCTCGGTGCACGTGCCCTCGGCTGCACAATCCACCCGACCAGTGTCTTCGCTCGAAAGAACTATTTCTACCCTGATTTGCCCAAGGGCTACCAGATCTCGCAATTCGACAAGCCACTCGCGACCGACGGGTCAATCATGATCGACACGCCGGAGCGGGGCACGATCCGGGTCGGGATCACGCGGCTCCACCTGGAAGAGGACGCCGGCAAGTCATTGCACGATCGCATTCCGGGACAGACTGCGGTCGACCTGAATCGTGCCGGCACCCCTCTCGCCGAGATCGTGGGGTTCCATGACCTGCGATCGCCGGCGGAGGCGCGGGCCTACCTCACGACGCTGCGGCAAGTGCTCGTCTACGCCAGGGTGAGCGAGTGCTCGATGGAGAAGGGCTCGCTCCGGGTCGATGCCAACCTCTCGGTGCGTCGTCCTGGCGCCCCGCTCGGTACCAAGACCGAAGTCAAGAACATGAACTCGTTCGCCAATGTCGAACGAGCGCTGGAATCGGAACGCATCCGACAGATCGACCTGCTCGAACGCGGTGAATCGGTGCAGCAGGTGACCCTCACCTTCAATGCGGCGACGGGCGCCGTGAAGGTGCTGCGGATCAAGGAGGATGCGAACGACTATCGCTACTTCCCCGACCCCGACTTGCCACCGATGGTGCTCGAGCAGGCATGGCTCGACGCACGCGAGGCCGAGTTGCCAGAACTCCCCGCCGCGCGGCAGGGCAGGTTCCGCGTCGTGCTTGGCCTGCCGGAGTACGATGTCAGTGTGCTCACCGCCGAACCGGTCATCGCCGACTACTTCGAGGCGATCGTTCAGGCCGGCGTGGAGCCCAAGATTGCCGGCAACTGGGTGATGGGTGAAGCGATGGCACGCTTCAATGAGTCCGGGTCGTTCGCGGTGACCCCGGATCGACTGGCCGCGTTGGTTGCCCTGCAGTCGAGCGGCTTCGTGAGCGGCAACGCGGCCAAGGACGTCTTCCGCGAGATGGTGGAGGACACCGGCGCTGAGGCGAAGGCGATCGCGGTGCGGCTCGGTGTCGTGCAGGTCCAGGACACGGGGGCGCTCGAGGGGTGGGTCGACGAGGTGATCGCGGCATATCCTGGGGAGGTCAAACGCTATAGGGGGGGGGACGCGAAGTTGATCGGATTCTTTGTCGGACAGGTGATGAAGCGCTCGAAGGGGAAGGCCGATCCCAAGGGCATCCAACCGATCCTCATGTCGAGGCTTGACCAATGAGCGCCCCGCGTACGATCGCCGATCTCCGCGCCGAGATTCCGGCCCTCGCCGCGCGCGGCGGTGCACCGGCCAACGCGCGATTCGATGGACCAGGCGGAACCCAGGTTCCGCAATCGGTCATCGATGCCATGGTGCACTATCTCACGACCTGCAATGCCAATTCGCATTGGGGATTCCCCGAGAGTGAACGCAGTGATGCGATGGTCGAGGACGCCCGCGAAGTCTTCGCGGCGTTCACTGGCGGGCGGCCCGAGGAGATCGTCTTTGGCGCCAACATGACGACGCTCACGATGCATCTCGCGCGGGGGCTCGGACGCGCGTGGCAGCCGGGTGACGAAGTGATCGTCACCGGCCTCGATCATCATGCCAACGTCGCCCCGTGGGAGGCACTTGCCGTCGAGCGGGGGATCCTGCTCAAATGGTGGTCGGCTGACCCCGTGACTGGCGAGCTCGCGGTCGCGGATCTCCCCGATCTGATCGGCCCTCGCACCCGATTGATCGCGGTCGGCGGTGCCTCCAATGCGCTCGGCACGATCACCGACATCCCTGCGGTGACCTCGCTTGCCAAGCAGCATGGTGTCCTGGTGCTCGTCGATGCCGTGCATCTGGCTCCTCATCGCCGGCTCGACGTCGCCGCGCTCGGCGTGGATTTCCTGGTCTGCTCGCCGTACAAGTTCTACGGACCCCATGCGGGGGTGCTCTGGGGGCGTCACGAGCTGCTCGAGCGGGTTGACGCACCGCGGCTCCGCCCCGCGCCGTCGACCGGCCCCGAGCGCCTCCAGACCGGGACCTCCGCGTTCGAGGGGATCGCGGGCTGCGCCGCCGCGGTCCGCTGGATGTCGTCGGTCGCTGGCACTGATGGCACGCTTTCCGAGCGACTCGACGCGAGTTTCGCCGTGCTCGAGGCACGCGAAATGGAGCTTTTCACGCGACTCTGGGATGGACTCGGCACGATTCCAGGACTCCGGCAGTTTGGCCTGCCGCCAGGGCCAGGTCGAACAGCGACGGTGTCATTCACGGTCGATGGGCACACGCCCCAGGCCGTCACTGCGATCCTCACGCGCCACGGTTGTTCGGCGTCGCATGGCGACTTCTATGCCTACACGGCGGCAGACGTCGCAGGCGTGCTGCCGGATGGGTGGGTGCGTCTGGGGTTGGCTGCCTACAGCGACCACACCGACGTCGAGCGTGTGCTTGTGGCGCTCAGGACGATCGCGGATCCGGCGTCGTAGTCATGGTCACCGCTGGCAGGTGTGGGTCTGCTTCCGACAAGGACAACCCGAACTGGGCCTCCGCGAGCGCCAGGACCCATTCACGATCGCGCCGCCCCGGACCGCGCATCGCCTGACGCCGGACATCCTTGCTCCGGACAATGGCATGCTCGCCATTGGGATCGAGTGCCTCGAGCGCATGCTCCGGATCGTTGAGCGTCGCGCGAATGTAGGCAACGGCTCGATCGAGATGGGCCTGGATCATCTCCTCCGGTAGCACCCACCGGCTCTGATCTGCCGCCATCTGCATGCCGACCTGCCACGGCTTCGAGTCGGTCAGGTGCACCATGCCACGGAACAGCCGACGATTGGTGCGCACCGAAAAGATGGTCGGTGAGAGGATGCGCTCGAGATGCGCGTCGGCCGGGCGATGGTCGAGTCGGATGAGTTCCCGCGCGGCGCGCGGCACGGCCTGACCGAGCTCCGTCTCGACCCGGGATTCCCAGTAGGTGTGGCCCATGTTGCGCGTGCTGCTCGTGAGCACGAGCTGCCGCGGCACGAAATGGTTGTGGGCCACCACATCGGCAGCGAGGTGTGCCAGGTAGCCAAGGCCGAACGCCCGAAGGGCGTCGGAGGGTGCCTGGTCGTACACTTCGCGGCCGACGTGCCAGGCGTGACAGTGGCGATCGGCTGGCGCGAACTTCTTCGCCATCGTCGTGTCGGCCGCGATGCTGCCGTAGAGAAAATCATAGGGATAGGCACGCAGCAGATCAGCCGCCGCCGGAACGACCAGATGCAGCGACCCGAGGATCTGCTCACCCAGCACGACATGGGTGCCGGGTGTCCAGGCGTGCGCCGACTCAGGCCAGCAGAGGCTCACCAGCACGACAGCAAGCAGGACCGCACCAACCTTCACGCGACGTCCTCATCGTCGGCGTCATCGTCGGCGTCATCATCGGTGTCATCGTCGAGGTCAGCATCCTCGAACTCCGCGATCTCGACCTCCTCGTCCTCGACTTCTTCGTCGTCTTCGTACTCCTCGTCCCGTGGGACAAGGAATCGACCAATGTGACTCAGCAGGCCCGCAGAGGTCCGCACCGACTGGATCGCGGCGGACGCATCCATCAGGGCCGCTTCGGCCTCGTCGGTGGCAACCTCCAGGAGGGCGTCGAGGTCTGCGAGTCGACCCTCCGCCTGACGGACCGCCTTCTTCACCCCCCGGCGTACGCCCTGCGAGGTCTTGATCACTTCACCGACTTCGTCGCGAAATTGCTCGATCACGTCCGAGCCGACTTCGCCGAAATGATTGATGCTGGCCAGCGCCGGCGTCAGGTCGTGCCGCAGCTGGGTGAGCTCGCGCGCCACCGTCTCGCTCGTATCGCGTGCCTCCCGGATCGCGACCACAAGCAGGACGGCAATGATCACAAAACTGAGCGCGATCAGCGCGACGGAGATGGCAACGGTGGGGCCTACCCAGCTGGCCATGGGCCACTCCCGGTTGAGGTCATCCCCCAATTTAAGCACTTCGAGGCCCCCGGGTTGCCACACCACACCCGACAGGGGACTATTCGGCATGCCTCCACGCTTCGTTGTCACCGGCCGCCGCCCGCTCGGCGGCACCATTCGCCCGGCGGGAAACAAGAACGCCGCCCTCCCCGTCATCGCCGCCTCGCTGCTTGCCGACGGTCCGGTCACCATTGCCAACGTGCCCCGGATCCGCGATGTGGAGACGCTCCTTGAATTGATCACCTTCCTGGGTGCGACGGTGTCGTGGGGCGAGGGCTCCGTCACGATCGATCCGCGCAACCTTGAACCACGGGCCCTCGATCCCGGGCTCTGCACGAAGATCCGAGCCTCGATCCTGCTCGCCGGACCGTTGCTCGCCCGGTTCGGCAAGGTCGTCCTCCCGCCGCCCGGTGGCGATGTGATCGGGCGACGCCGGATCGACACCCACTTTCTCGCGCTCGAACGGCTCGGCGCCCGGGTGGATGTCGGCGCCAACTACACCATCGAGGCGAAGCAGTTGCACGGCGCGGACCTCTTCCTCGACGAGCCGAGCGTCACCGGGACCGAAAACGCCCTGATGGCGGCCGTCCGCGCGAAGGGCACCACCATCCTGCGGAATGCGGCGGCGGAACCGCACGTGCAGGACACCGCACGGGCACTGGTCGCGATGGGCGCTCGGATCGCGGGCATCGGGTCGAACACCTACACGATCGAGGGGGGGGGACAGCTGTCTGGGGCCAGCGTCGAGATCGGTCCCGACCACATCGAGATCGGCTCGTTCATCGGCCTCGCGGCCGTCACGAACAGCGCGATCACGATCGAGGGTGTGCGTCCCGACGATCTGCGGAGCATGCTGCTCGGATTCGAGCGACTCGGCATCAGTCCCCGGATCGACGGCGACCGGCTTGTGGTGGCTGCCGGCCAGGAGCGACGGATTCGTCCTGATCTCGGCGGGCATATACCGAAGCTCGAAGACGGCCCATGGCCCGCGTTCCCGGCCGACGTCATGTCGATTGCGATCGTCGCGGCGACGCAGTGTGAGGGGATGATCCTGATCCACGAAAAGATGTTCGAGTCCCGGATGTTCTTCGTCGACAAGTTGATCGGGATGGGCGCCCGGATCGTGCTGTGCGACCCGCATCGTGCCGTGGTGAGCGGGCCGTCCCAACTGCGCGGTGGGACCGTGGAATCCCCCGACATCCGGGCCGGCATGGCGATGCTGCTCGCGGCACTTGCCGCCGAGGGAACCAGAACGATCCACAATGTCGGCCAGATCGAACGTGGCTACGAGCGGATTGACGAGCGACTCCGGGCGCTCGGCGCCGAGATCGAGCGGCATGACGGCTGAAGAGCGTATCCCGGGAAGTGAACTTCCGCTCTATGAGGTCCCGGGATGGCGCGATCGGTTTGGGGTCACTGCTGGGATCACGGGGCGGGGAGCCGGTCCCGAGCCGTTTGATCTCGGACTGTGGTCGTCGGGGCCGGTCGGCGAGACGATGCACCGGTGGCAGCAATTCCGGAACACCCACCCGCGGTTCCCAGCGCAGGTGATGTCCCATCAGGTCCACGGTGACGTGGTGCTCTGGCACGACCAACAGCCCTCAGGCTGGACGATCCATGAGGCGGCCGACGGACATGCCACCGCGGCCCCAGCGGTCCTCCTGCTGGTCACGGTGGCCGATTGCGTGCCGATTTATCTGGTGGCTCCGGCGCACGGGGCGATCGCGCTGCTGCACAGCGGCTGGCGCGGGACGGCGGCGGGTATCCTCCAGCGCGGAGCGGCGCTCCTGGCCGCCCGAACCGGCGCGCGGCCAGAAGATCTGGTGATGCACACCGGTGTCGCCATCTCGGGACCGAGGTACGAGGTCGGCCGAGAGGTGATGGAGGGCGTCGGAGCGCCGGCGCGCGGGGCTGGGCCGTGGCATCTGGACATCCGGGAACTGCTGGGAAGACAGGCGCGTACGCTGGGGATTGGTGAGGTGACCGCCAGCCCACACTGCACGGCTGACCCCGGTGGCCCGTTCTTCTCGCATCGCGGCAGCGGGGGGACGGATGGCAGGATGGTGGCATGGCTGGGCCTGATCCCGAAGGACTGATCCCCTTGTCCAGCCCGGCCCAGGCGGGCTATCTTTGCGTGCTGGAGCAGTGATGGGGGCAGGTGTCGTGTGTCGGGTGCTCCCCGACATTTTTGTTTATACCCCCGTTGGCTCATGTCCTCAGGAGTTGTCGGATTGTGACCGATTCAGCGCTCAGTGCCGCGTCGTTGCAGGCCGCCGTGGCGTCCCTTGGCTACGAGCTGGTCGATGTGGTGCAGTCGGGGTCGGTGGCGGCACCGGTGGTCACGCTCCGGATTGATCGTCCGGGTGGTGCGGAGCCAGGGCAGGGGGTCACGACTGACGACTGTGTCCGGGTGTCCCGAGCCATCGAATCGTCGCTCGAGGCGAGTGGCGCGGTCGGAGAGCGCTGGCGGCTCGATGTCTCGTCGCCGGGGATCGAACGACCGGTGCGGTTTCCGGAGCATTGGCGGCGCTACATCGGACAGCAGGTGAAGGTCCGGGCAACCGGGATCAGCGGGCGGCAGGTCGCCCGGATCATCGCGCTGTCGGACGAGGATGTGTTGGAACTGGAAGTGAATGGAACGCGGCATCGCGTGCCGCGTGAGGCGGTTCGGGACGCCACACTGGTGGTGGACTGGTCCGCCATCGGGTAACCGGTAGCAGGAGACCGAGGACATGACGTCGCCCGTCGACATGGTAAGTGCATTCCGCGAGCTCTCGAACTCCAAGCAATTGGAGCGCGCCGAGCTGTTGGACCTCTTGAAGGACGGCATCCACGCCGCCCTCATGAAGAAATTCGGCCCGAACGTCCGTTTCGAGATGGAGATCGACGAACTTTCTGGTGCGATGGGGGTGACCCGCCTCCGACAGGTTGTCGCCTTGGTCGAGGATCCGAGTGCGGAGATCTCCCTCGAGGAGGCACGCTTCGAGGATCCTGACTTCCAGGTCGGCGATGTCCTCGAGGAAGAGGTTCCTACCGAGGCCTTCGGCCGTCTGGCGGTGCAGGCCGCGAAGCAGCGGATCATCCAGCGTGTGCGCGAGGGCGAACGCAACCGCATTCGTGACGAGTTCGCGCACAAGGTCGGCGAGCTGCTGTCGGGCGAGATCCAGCAGGTCGAGCGCGGCAAGTTCGTGATCATGCTCAATCGCTTCCGCGAGGCGGAGGCGATCGTGCCGTATCGCGAGCAGAATCACCGCGAACATTTTCATCAGGGCGACACCATCCGTGCGGTGCTCAAGCGGCTCGAGGAGACCCCGAAGGGTCCGCGTCTTGTCCTGTCGCGGGCCGACGCACTCTTCGTGAAAGCGCTCTTCAAACTTGAAGTGCCCGAGATCCAGCAGGGCATCGTCGAGATCCGGGGACTGGCTCGCGAGGCGGGATCGCGCACCAAGGTCGCCGTGATTTCGCGCGACGATGCGATCGATCCCGTCGGCGCCTGTGTGGGACTCAAGGGCTCACGGGTCCAGGCCGTCGTGACCGAACTGGGTGGGGAACGAATCGACATCGTGCCGTGGTCGCCGGATCCCGAGCGGTTTGCGCGGCTCTCGCTGGCCCCCGCTCGGGTGGCCAAGGTGTTCAGCGACATCGCCACGAAGACGATCCAGGCGGTCGTGGACGAGGACCAGCTCTCGCTTGCCATCGGACGGAGCGGACAGAATGTCCGGCTCGCCAGCGAGTTGACCGGCTGGAAGATCGATCTCTATTCGAGTCGGGAATGGCTGGATCGCGGTGGTGATGGCCCGATGTTCGGGGCGGCCGAGGGCGCCGATGAGGACGACATGCCACGGGTGCCACTGGCCCAGCTCGAGGGGCTGTCGGCGGAACTGCTCGCCGTGCTCGATCAGGCTGGCTACAGCGCGCTCAACGATGTGATCGACCTCGAGCCGGAGGAGATCGCCGAGATCCCGGGCATGACGCGCGGCACAGCCGATGAATTGGTGCGGTTCGTCGCGGATCTGACCGAAGAAGTGCCCGGCCCTGAGGCCAGTGCGGCACCCGCTGCCACACCCGCCGACGAGTCGGAAGCGGCACCGGGTGGCGGCGACGTCGGCTGACCAGGTGTCCGAGCGGATCCTCGGGCTCATCGGGCTCGGGATCCGGGCCGGGCGCGTGGTGACAGGCGTGGAAGCAACTCGCGCGCTGCTGCAACGTCGGCAGGCGCGGGTGGTGGTACTCGCGGCGGATGCGTCCGACCGCGCGATCGCGAAGGTGGTGGCGCTGGCCAAGGGGACCGGGATTCCGGTCGTCCCTGGCCCCGCCGCTCTGGCGCTCGGGGCGCGAATTGGACGCCCGCCGGTGATGGTTGTTGGAGTCCGGGATCACGATCTGGCGAAAGGCATTCTTGCCCTCGTGACCGCCCCGGACGGACCCTGACGGAGGACTCGAGTGGTCAAGACGAGAGTGCACGACCTCGCTGCTGAATTCGGCATCCCATCGGAACAACTGTTGGGGATGCTACGCGAGATGAACATCTTCGTGCGCAGTCACCTCTCCGCGCTGGAGCCTGATCAGGTTTCCGCGGCGCGGGTGCGCTGGGAACGTGAGAAGCGGCGCAGCGCCGAGCCGGACGTGCCCAAGAAGGGGCGTCGCCGCAAGACGGCCGGGCCCGAACCGACACCCGCACCTGCGGAGAGTCGGCCGGTGCGCCGTCGCCGGACCGCCGCCGAGGTGCAGGAGCAGGAGGCGAAGACCGCCGACGAGATGCCGGAGGAGACGGAGCCGGTCCTCACCGCCGAGTCACTTGTCGAGGCCGCGGCGTCCGAGCCGGCCAAGCCGACGCTCTCGATCGAGGAGCGGGCGCGCCTGTTGTTCAAGGACCTCCCGGCCACAGCCGAGGAGGCCGAGGCGAAGCGCGTCGCCGAGGCGAGCGCCGCCGAAGCCGAGGCGGAGACCGCTCCGGACGCGTCGCCCGACGACCCGGACGTCGAGCGCACGACCGCCGGGACGCCACCTGCTGCGAAGTCCACCGAATCCGCAACCGCCGACGCTCAGCCATCGACGCCCAGCGCGCCTCCCGCGAGCAAGGCGCCGCCCAAGAAGGCGTTCATTCCGCCCCGCGTGCCCAGGCCCGCGGCCAGCGCGACACCACCGGCTCGCGGTCCGCGCCCCAAGCCGGTCTTCTCCTCGAGCGCACCGGTGCAACCGCGGACCCCTCCGGGCAGCTCGGCCCCGCGCACCTTCGGGCCCGATGCGCAACCGGGAGGCGGGCGCCGAGCCAAGGGTGGCAAGCGCGGTCGCAAGAATTTCGTCGACCAGGATGCGGTCCAAGCGAACATCGACAAGACCCTCGCCGGCTTGAAGAGCACGGGGGGGGGGCGGAAGCGCGGCCGGTCCGTCGAGCCGAGCTACCGCGAGATCATCGCGTCCCGCACCGCCGAGGAGAAGGAACGCGAGAAGACCCGGATCCGAGTCAACGAGTTCATCTCGGTCGCCGAACTGGCCGACCTGATGAAGATCCCGGCGAACCAGATCGTCGCGTTCGCGTTCAAGGAACTCGGGCTCATGGTGACCGTGAACCAGCGTCTCGATTTTGACCAGATCGAGCTCATCGCGAGCGAGTTCGGGTTCGAGGCCCTCCGCGAGGAGGAATATCAGGCTGATGTCACCGAGACGGTGGTCGATGCCGAGGAAGACCTCAAGCCGCGGTCGCCGGTGGTGACCATCATGGGTCACGTCGACCACGGCAAGACATCCCTCCTCGATTACGTCCGGAAGGCAAACATCGTCGCGGGTGAGGCCGGTGGCATCACGCAGCACATCGGTGCCTACAACGTCCACTTGCCCGATGGTCGCGAGATCACCTTCCTCGACACGCCGGGTCACCAGGCCTTTACCGCCATGCGTGCCCGCGGTGCTCAGGTCACCGACCTCGTCGTCCTGGTGGTCGCCGCCGATGACCAGGTGATGCCGCAGACCGTCGAGGCGATCTCCCACGCCAAGAACGCCGGCGTCCCGCTGGTGGTGGCGATCAACAAGATCGATCTCCCCGCGGCGAATGTGCTCAAGGTCAAGCAGGAGCTGCTCCAGCACAGCGTCGTGCTCGAGGAGTTCGGTGGCACCGTACTTCACGCCCCGATTTCGGCCAAGTCCGGTCAGGGTGTCGAGGGCTTGCTCGAGCAGATTCTCCTCCAGGCCGAGATCCTCGAGCTGACCGCCAATCCCGACGCTCCGGCCAGTGGTACCGTGCTCGAGGCGACCCTCGACTCCGGCAAAGGACCGCTCGCCACGGTGCTGGTGCAGCGCGGCACGCTCCGGGTCGGCGAAAACTTCATCTGCGGCAAATTCTCCGGACGCGTCCGCGCGCTCTTCGATGAGCGTGGTCAGAACGTCAAGCAAGCCGGGCCGTCGATTCCGGTGCAGATCCTCGGTTTCGAGGGCGTGCCGTCGGCGGGCGACACTTTCCTGAGCGTCGCCGACGCCTCGGAGGCGCGTGAGATCGCCCAGAAGCGTCAGCGCCTCGAGCGCGAGGCGCAGAACCGACGCTCCGCCCGCGGCGGCACGCTCGAGGATCTCTCTCGCGCGCTCAAGGAGGGCGAGGTCTCCCAGCTGCCGATCATCATCAAGGCCGACCAGGGCGGTCCCGCCGAGGCACTGGCCGACGCGCTCGCGCAGCTCGGCACGGATGAGGTTCGGGTCGACGTCGTGCACCGTGGTGTCGGTCAGATCACCGAGAGCGACGTGCTGCTGGCCAAGGCGTCGGGGGCGATCATCATCGGCTTCCACGTCCGACCCGACGCCAATGCGCGCGCCGCAGCCGAACGTGAGGGTGTCGACATTCGCACGTATCGAATCATCTACGAGGCAGTCGAGGACATCCGGAACGCCCTCGAAGGTCTGCTCAAGCCGGAGGAGAAGGAGACCATCCTCGGCGAGGCCGAAGTGCTCGAGCTCTTCAAGGTCAGCAAGGTCGGCACCATCGCCGGATGTCGCGTCACCAGCGGCGTGATCCAGAAGGTTGCAAAGGGCCGAGTGGTACGTGATGGAGTGGCCGTCTACACCGGCGACTTCGCCTCCCTCAAGCGATTCAAGGACGATGCGAAAGAAGTCCGCGAGGGCCTCGAGTGCGGCATCGCCGTCGCGAACTTCAACGACCTCAAGGTCGGGGATCGGATCGAGGCCTTCCGACTGGAAGAGATCAAGCGGACGCTGGAGGCTTCGGCCAGCGATTCGAAGGGCTGAGTCGTGGCCGGCAAGGGGTCATCGCGTCGACCGGAACAGGTTGCGGAAGCGATTCGCGTTGTGGTTGCTACCGCCCTCGCCGAGGGTGAAGTTCGCGACCCGCGAGTCGGGCTGATGACCGTGAGCAGTGTCGAGGTCACGCGTGACCTGCAGGTGGCCACGATCCGCGTGGTGCCGCATGGTGATGATCCGGAGAAGCTCGATGAGGCCGTCGAGGGCCTGGTGAGTGCGGCGGGATATCTGCGACGCAAGGTGGCACAGCAACTGAGCACGCGGATCGTGCCGGAATTGCGATTTGTTCGGGACGTCGGGATGGAACACGCCAGACGGATCAACGAGATCCTGGCGGGCCTCCACCACGACGAGGAGGATCCCTCCTGAACGGGGGGCTGCTCATTGACAAGCCGTCCGGCTGGACCTCGCACGATGCTGTCGCGGTCGTGCGTCGCCAACTCGGACTTCGAGCTGTGGGGCACACTGGGACGCTGGATCCGTTCGCGACCGGGCTTCTTGTGGTGTTCGTCGGACGGGCCACGCGATTGGCCCGGTTCATCGAGGCGTCACGGAAGGCGTACACCGCGGTGATCCGGCTCGGGGTCGCGACCGACACCGAAGATGGAACCGGCCAGGTCACCGCCGAGGCGACACCGGAGTCATGGCCGACTCGCGCGGAGGTTGCGACCACGCTCGAGGGGTTCCTCGGCGTCAGCGCTCAACGTCCGCCGATCTACTCGGCGAAACATGTGGCCGGCAAGCGGAGCTATGAATTGGCGCGGACCGGAAAGGCCGTGACGCTCGATCCGGTCGAGATCGTGGTCGATGCGCTCGAGCTCCGGAGCTGGGAACCGCCGGACATCACGGTCGATGCCGTGGTGGGGAAGGGCACGTACCTGCGGGCACTCGCTCGGGATGTCGGCGAACGACTGGGGCTGCCGGCCCACTGCGCGGAGCTGCGGCGTACCCAGATCGGGCCGTTCGATGTCGCCGACGCGATCCTGCCGGAGCATGTGACGGCCGCCCGGGTCCGGACACCGGCGGCGATGATGCAGCACCTGCCGCAGGTCGAGCTCGATGCGCAGGCGGTGATCGATGTCGGCTTCGGTCGGCCGGTGGCGCGGACCGATGGGGGGGGGAGTGCCGGTCCGGTGTCCCTGCTGGCGGCTGACGGACGGCTGATTGCGGTGGCCGAAGCGCGGAACGAGGTGTGGCAGCCGGTGGTGGTCCTGGAACCGGCTCCATGACCCGGCTCGCCCCGCCCCCGGCTGGTACCGTGGTGACGGTGGGAACGTTCGATGGCGTGCATGTTGGCCACCGTGCGGTGTTGACGGAAATAGCGCGGCGGGCGATGGACCGGGAACGCGCCAGTGTGTTGGTGACGTTCGAACCCCATCCGCTCGCGGTCGTGAACCCGATGGCGGCACCGCCTCGGCTCACGACGGCGATCGAGCGGCTCGAGGTGCTGGCTGCGTCCGAGATCGACCGCGTGATGGTCCTGCGCTTCGATCGGGAGATGGCAGCGATGAGTCCCGAGGCGTTTGTGCGTCGGGTGCTGGTGGGGGGGTGCGGCATGCGTGAACTGGTGATCGGCCACGACCATGGCTTCGGCCGTGGCCGCCAGGGCGATGCGGCAACGCTCCGGACGCTGGGCGCCGAGCTCGGGTTCGAGGTCGATGTGGTGAGTCCGGTGAGTGCCGGGGGAGGGCAGTCGGTCTCGAGCACGAGCATCCGTCGTGCGATCGCCGGTGGCGATCTGGAGACGGCGGCTCGCCAATTGGGACGACGCTACACGGTCTCGAGCCGCGTTCAGCGTGGTGAGGCTCGGGGCCGGACGATCGGATTTCCGACGCTCAATCTCGGGATCCCGGTCGACAAGTTGTTGCCACCCGACGGGGTCTGGGTGGTCGTCGTGGAGACGCCCGCCGGTCGGTTTGGCGGGATGATGAACCAGGGGCACCGTCCGACGTTTGATGACGGCCGCCGCTTGCTGGAAGTCCACCTGCTGGATGTCGAGGTGGACCTGTACGACCGGATGGTGCGCGTCGAATGGCTCGCACCGCTCAGACCGATTCGCCGCTTCGACGGGGCTGCATCTCTCCGCCATCAATTGGGGATGGATGCCGAGCGCGCCCGGGCCATGCTGGCCGGCGCACCACATGACCTTGATGCGCCGCTTCCGGCGCCCGAGTGACGATGTTTGCTTCGATTCGCAATCGCGTGGTGATGATCCTGGCCCTCGTGGCTCTGGCGATCTTCTACCTCTTTCCCCGCCCGGAAACGGTCCGGGAACAGCTCGCCGACGGCCGAATGCAGGACACGGTCATGACGCGTGTTCCACTCAAGCTCGGACTCGATCTCCAGGGTGGCATGCATCTGG
This sequence comes from Gemmatimonadales bacterium, assembly GCA_038258395.1. Lineage (GTDB taxonomy): Bacteria > Gemmatimonadota > Gemmatimonadetes > Gemmatimonadales > GWC2-71-9 > Palsa-1233. The sequence continues at coordinate 15,368 of JBBSPX010000012.1, forward strand.
AGTTGGAGCTCGACGAGAGCGGGCAGGTCTCGAGCGACAAGAAGCGCGACACCGACCTCGCGGTGACGGTGCTGCGCAAGCGCATCGATGAGTTCGGTGTCGCGGAACCGGTGATCCAGAAGGTCGGCGACGAGCGCATCATCGTCGAGCTCGCCGGCATTCGTGACGCCAACCGTGCCAAGGAGATCGTCCAGAAGACGGCTTCGCTCGAATTCCGCCTCACGGACAAGACCAATGCCTTGGAGAATGCCCTTCCAGCCATGGACCGCGTCCTCACCCAGCTCGGCGTACGTGGCGATGCGGGCGCCGCGGCCGCAACGACGCCGAACCAGGTCGCAGAGTTGCTTGGACAGGGCACCGACAGCTCCGGCACGGGCGCCGATTCAACCACGGCAGCGACCGATAGCGCGACGGCGGATACGAGCAAGGCCACAGCCGGAGGGCCGATCCTGCAGGCGCTGATCGCGCCCGGGTCAAGCTACGGGTTGGGAGGCACGATTCCGGGCGAGTATGCCGTCCTCGAGACGGCATTTGTTCGAGTTGACTCCATGCTCCACATCCCTCAGGTACAGCGACTCCTTCCCCGCAATCTGGTGTTCCGGTGGGCAGGCGAGCCAATGGCGGTCGGCACCGAGCAGATTCGGCTGCTCTACATCCTCGATGGCGAAGCGATCTTGACCGGGGACCGGCTCGAGACCGCCACACCCCAGATCGACCCGACTCAGAACAAGCCGGTCGTGAATTTCACGATCGACCGCGCGGGCGGACGCCGGTTTGGCATGGAAACCGGTCGCCACATCGGTGACTTCATGGCGATCGTGCTGGACAACAAGGTCCAAGGCCGTGCCCCAAGCATCAACGGCCGGATTGATCGGAGCGGGCAGATCACCATGAGCGGGTCGCTCCAGGAAGCACAGGACCTGGCCCTCACGCTCAATGCGGGGGCCCTGCCGATTCCCCTCAAGGTGGTCGCGGAGCGGCAGGTCGGCGCCTCGCTCGGAGTGGACTCGATTCGGAGTGGCATCACCGCGCTCCTGATCGGCACGCTCCTCGTGCTGATCATCATGATTTCCTACTACCGATTCGCGGGTGTTCTGGCCGTTTGCGCCCTGGGACTCTACATCCTGTTCACTATCGCGGGGCTGACCGCGATCGGGGCCACGCTGACCCTACCCGGTCTGGCGGGACTCGTCCTCTCGATCGGCATCGCGGTCGACGCCAACGTGCTGATCTTTGAACGCATCCGGGAGGAGTTGATCGCCGGCCGAACCGTGCGACTCGCGGTGATGGAGGGCTTCCAGCACGCCATGAGCGCAATCATCGACTCGAACGTGTCGACCGTGCTGACGGCGCTCTTCCTCTTCCAGTTCGGGACCGGTCCGGTCAAGGGCTTTGCCGTCACGCTGATCATGGGTATCGCCGCGTCGATGCTCACTGCGATCTTCATCACGAAGACCTTCTTCCTGCTCTGGCTTGAGCGGAAGGATCCCCACGCCACAACCTTGAGCATCTGACCACCATGACACGCATCTTTGCCAACGCGAATTACGACTTCATCGGCATGCGCCGGAAGGCGATCATCGTCACCGGTGTGCTGCTGGCGCTCGGTCTCGTGGCGCTGCTCGGCCGCCGGATCAACTATTCGATCGAGTTCACCGGCGGAACCATGGTGGAGGCCAAGATCGCCTCAGCGGCACCGTGGGATATTGAGACCGTGCGACAGGAGCTCGCCAAAGCCGGGCTAGGTACGGTCGAGATCACCCCGTTTGGCGACGGGCACGAGATCGCGATCCGGGCTCAGGACGTGGTCGCGGGCGGCGACGCTGACGACACCCAGGCCACCGCCAATGCGGTCGGCGCGGTCCTCGATCAGATCGCGGGTGCCGGGCAGTGGGAACGCATGTCCGCCGAAGCGGTGAGTCCGAAGGTGGGTGGCGATCTTCGCTCGCAGGCCTTCCTCGCGATCTTCTTCTCGTTCTTCGCGGTGCTTGCCTATCTGGCATGGCGCTTCGAGTGGCGGTTCGGACTCGCGTCGGTGGCCGCGACGGCACACGATATCGTGCTGACGATCTGCTTCATTGCCGTCCTGAAGCTTGAGGTCGGGCTGGTGGTGGTCGCCGCGGTGCTCTCGATGGTCGGCTACTCCCTCAACGACACCATCATCATTTTCGATCGCGTCCGCGAGAACATGCACAAGGATCGCAATCGCGATTGGATCCCCGTCCTCAATCGGTCCATCAACGAGACCTTGCCGCGCTCAGTACTGACCCACACCACGACGCTCGCCGCACTGCTGGCGCTCATCATCTTCGGCGGCGATGTCATCCGGCCGTTCGCGCTGGTGATGGCCTTCGGCGTCTTCACCGGTACCTTCTCGTCGATCTTCATCGCGGCTCCCGTGTTGCTCATCATTGAGCAGAAGTGGCCTGGGATCGGTGGGCATGGTGTGAAGGTCGCCAAGTCGACCACTCGACGGAGCGCCACGCAGTCGGCGTGATCGACTGCATTGATACGCACTGCCACCTTGGTGATCCGGCGTTCGACGAGGATCGAGATGACGTGGTGGCACGCATGCGCACGGCCGGGGTGGGCCGTGCGCTTGTCATTGAGAGTGAGCTGTCCCGGATCGATGACACCCTCGAGTGGCTGGAGGGGGTCCCCGACCTCGCTCTTGCGACCGGTTGCCATCCGCACGACGCCTCGGCGTGGGACGACGCCCTCCGTGAACGCCTCCGTGCACTATGGCAGCACCGGGTGGTCGGTGCCGGTGAGATGGGTCTCGACTACCACTACGATCATTCGCCCCGGGGCGTCCAGCGGCGGGTGTTCAGCGAACAGCTCGCGCTCGCGGTCGAGGTCGGATTGCCGGTGATCATCCACGCCCGGGACGCCGACGCCGATGTCGCTGCGATCTTGATGGAACAGCCGACCGCGCGCGTGGTCCTGCACTCCTTCAGCAGCGGCCCCATCCTCCGTGATGCGGGACTGGAGCGCAACTACTGGTTTTCGTTCTCGGGGATGCTCACGTTCAAGTCATGGTCGGACGCCGAGACACCGCGATTGGTGGCACCCGACCGCCTCTTGACGGAAACCGATGCACCGTACCTGGCCCCGGTGCCGCATCGCGGCCGTCGCAACGAACCGGCGTTCGTGGTCGAGGTGCTTCGAAGGCTGGCCGAACTCCGTGGCACCGATCCGCTGAGCGTCGCGGCATGCACCACCGACAATGCGCTCGAGCTGTTCTGGCCGGACGCGGTCGATGCGCCACGCCTCGCTGAGGACTAGGACCCCGATCGCCACCTGACGGAGGCGACTAAGTTTTCGCCTTCGCACCTTCTCGCCTTCTCGCCTTGAGGATCTCATGAAGATCATCGCCACACCTGATGCGCCTGCCGCCATCGGACCCTACAGCCAGGCCGTCCGCATTGGCGACCTGCTCTTTTCCGCCGGCCAGATCGCCCTCGATCCGGCCACCATGGAAGTCGTTTCAGGCGGCGTCGCCGAGCAGACTGAGCGGGTCTTCCAGAACCTGCGCGCCGTCCTCGCGGCTGAAGGCATGGCCTTCGACAATGTCGTGAAGACCACGGTGTTCCTGCGCGACATGGCCGATTTCGGCGCCATGAACGAGGTCTACGCTCGGGTCATGGGCGAGCATCGTCCCGCACGTTCGACCGTGGCGGTGGCAGGGTTGCCCAAGGATGTCCGGGTCGAGATCGAGGTCGTGGCCTCCACCCGGTGAACTCTGGTCGGCGGCCGGACCCGGTGATGCGCTTGATCGAGCGCGGGCTCGCCCTCATACCGCGCCGGGCACGCCGTGTGGTGTATGCGCCGGGTCGGATGGCCAGCGGGGCGTGGGAGAGCTTCGTCGAGTGGTTCAACCATCTCGACCTCTCCGAGAACGCCGTGTTGCTGGGATTCGCGGTGTTGGTCGGCATCTCCGGGGCCTTCGCGGTCGTCGGGTTCTTCAAGGCGATCGATATCGCCTATGCCATCTTCTTCAGTTGGCCCTCGACCTGGATGCCGGCGTTCGGGCCATGGGTCACCAGGCCGCTCATCACCGCCGCGGCGATGGTCACGGCGTGGTGGATCATGCGCCGCTTCGCCCCCGGCGAGGAAGGGCTCACCGTTCCCGATGTGCAGCGTCGCGTCGTCCGGGTCGGTGGCCGAATCCCGCTCCGACCCGCTCTGGCTCGGACAGCAGCGTCCGCCGCAACGCTGGGGGGGGGCGCGTCCGCTGGCGCTGAGGGCCCGGTCGCCGTCCTCGGCGCGGCGGCGGGATCGCTCCTCTCGCGGCTCTTTCGCTTCGGGGCCGACCGCACGACGCTCCTCGTGGCGGCCGGCGTGGCGGCGGCGATCAGTGCGGCCTTCAATGCCCCGCTTGCCGGCGCCTTCTTCGCGCTCGAGGAGATCCTCGGCGGCCTGAGCGTGGCGGCCTTCCCGGTCGTGATCGTCGCCAGTGTCGTCGCTGCCGTGGTGTCTCGCGGGGTGTTTGGCGATCACGCAGCGATTCACCTGCCGATGGAATACTCCTACACCCATCTCTGGGAAGTGGCCCTGGCGTACCCGCTGCTTGGTGTGGTCGTCGGCGTCGTGAGTGCCTGGTTCATCCGGGTCTATTTCCGGTTCGCGCATTCCCATGTCACTGCACCGCGCGCCGCGCTCGCCGGTGGCATCGTGGGGCTCATGGTTGCCGCCTCCAACGGGCTGCTGGTCGGCAAAGGCCACTTGGCCATCCCGCTCGACGTTTTCGGCACGATGGTCTGGTGGATGATCGCGTTGCTCGCGATCGGCAAGATCATCGCGACGGCGTTGACGCTGGGGTGGGGCGGCTCCGGCGGGGTATTCACTCCCTCGCTCTACCTCGGTGCAGCGACCGGCGGCGCGATGGGCGCTGGCCTCGCCGCCCTCTTCCCGAACGCCGGCCTGCAGCCGGCCGCCTACGGCATTGTCGGGATGGGCGCCACCGTCGCGGCCGCAACCGGTGCCCCAATCACGGGGATTCTCCTCGTGTTCGAGATGAGCGACGACTATGCCCTCATGCTGCCGCTCATGCTGACCACCGCGGTGGCGGTCGTGGTCGTCAAACGGATCCAATCGGACAACCTCTACAGCGGTTGGCTCCGCCGACGCGGCATTCACCTCGAACACGGAGTCGACCGGGACCGCCTCGCCGGCCTCACCGTGGCCGACGCCGTCGACCGGGAGATCACGGTCGTGCAGGCGCATGAGCCGGTCGAGGCGCTGATCCGTCGCTTCGCATTTGCCGACCAGACCGTCTATCCGGTGGTGGACGAAGGCCGTCGGCTGCTCGGTGTGGTGACGCTCCGTGAACTGGGTGCCATGGCGCAATCGTCCGAGGGGATTGAGCCGGGGCGGACGGCCCGTGATGTGGCACACTCGACCGAGGCTCTCACGCTCGACGTGTCGCTCCTCGAAGTGACTCGCCGACTCGGCGCACTCGGGGTCGCGGCGCTGCCGGTGGTCGACGCCCCGAGCGGCCGTCTCCTCGGGACCGTCGGGCGGGCCGGGATCCTCGCGCGCTACGGTCGCGCCATGGCCGAACGAACCGGATGAGCCGGCTTGGGGAATGCAGCCGCCCTCGCCACCTTTCCGGGGTGAAAACCGCCACGTTCTTGCTCGCCTTTCTGGTCGGTGTTGGACCGCTCGCGGCCCAGCAACCGGTCGCTCCACCAATACGTCCCGCGCCGATCCCGATCGTTCCCTCCCGACCATCTCCTCTCGGGTATTTCGCGCGATCGTTGCTGGTTCCGGGGTGGGGCCAGGCTTCCCTCGATCGCAAGCTGACCGGCGGCCTCTTCATCGCGTTCGAGGGACTCGCACTCGGCATGATGCTCAAGGCCGACACCGAACTGCGGTATCTCGAACGCACCGGGTCGGATCGCGTCGAGGACAAGCGCAATGAGCGACAGGACTGGCTGGTCCTGATGGCTGCCAACCACCTCTTCGCCGGCCTCGAGGCGTTCGTGGCGGCGAATCTCTACGATTTCCCGGGTGACCTCCGAGCTCGCCCGTTGAACGATGGACGGACGGGCATTGGTCTCCAGTTCGCACTGCCTCGATGAACCGCGCCGCGCCGATCGGCATCTTCGATTCCGGGATCGGTGGCCTGACCGTGGCACGCGCGGTCTATACCTTGCTGCCGAACGAATCGACCATCTACCTCGGCGACACCGCCAGGGTACCGTATGGTCCCAAGTCGCCTGCAACGGTCGAACGCTACAGCCACGAAATTCTGGAGTGGCTGGTGGGGCAGGGGGTGAAGGCCGTGGTCGTCGCCTGCAACACCGCCACCGCCCATGCGCTCCCGTCGCTCCAGTCGGCGGTGGCGATCCCCGTGATTGGCGTGATTCAACCGGGTGCGCGTGCCGCCGTCGCGGCAACAACGGGGGGGGGAGTGGGGGTGATCGGCACCGCGGGCACGATCGCGTCAGGCGCCTACCGCCGCGCGCTGCTCGCCGCACAACCCGATCTCCGAGTCATCGAGCAGGCATGCCCACTCTTCGTGCCACTGGTCGAGGAAGGCTGGTTTTCGCATCCCGCCGCACGGATGATCGCGGAGGTCTATCTGGCGCCGATGCTCGCGGCCGACGTCGATGCCCTCGTCCTCGGATGTACCCACTATCCGCTGCTCAAGCCGCTCCTTGGCGACATCCTCCCGGCCCAGGTCCAACTGATCGACAGTGCTGACGAGACCGCATCAGACGTCAGACGGGTGCTGCAACAGAGCGATCTTGCGGCGCCGGATGGGTCGGCCGTCAGGCATAGGTGGGCCGCGACCGACGACGTTGAACGGTTCGCCCGCCTCGGCTCCCTCTTCACGGGGCGTGCGGTGTCGGATGTCGAACTGGTGCGACTTGGTGGCGCCTAGGTGAACTGCTTGAGCGTGGCGCCTTCGGCATCGAGTGTTGCGTAGCGGTGGCCATCGAGCCAGGCCCCGGGGTTGAGGTACCAGCGTCCGGGACCGACTTCGACGGCGGCCTCGCGATGCGTGTGGCCCATCACGATCGCGCGGATGGTGGCATCCCGTGTCAACTCGGCGGTGGCCCAGCGGTGTTGCCGTTCCGCGGCAGCCTGGACTGCCTCGGGATGGGATTCGCCGTAGGCGAGGTTATGTCCCATCCTGTCGGCGAGCCAGAACCCGAAGTCGGGGTGGAGCAGCCGGTAGATGGCGATCACGGTCGGGGATGAGGTCGCGCGGTGCATCCATGCGGCACCGGGATGTTCCTCGTGCAAGCCGTCGCCGTGAATCAGATGGACGGGTCCGCTCGTGGTGGGATACGCCAACCGATGCGGCTCAAATCGGATGCCGGCGTCGTCCTCCCAGAACGATCCACCCCAGCGGTCGTGATTGCCACCGACCAAGGCGACCGGGATGTGTCGAGCAATCGTGGTCAACGCCGCGGCAATGCGAAAACAGCGACGGGGAATCAGGCGGCGATAGCTGAACCAGTAGTCGAAGATGTCGCCGGCGAGGAGCAGCGTATCACCGGGGCGAGGCACCTGATCCAGAAAGGCGAGGAACGCGGTTTCGTCGGATGCGGGAGCCGCGCCGAAGTGTGCATCGGCGACAATCACGAGTCGGGTATCTTCCACGGGGCGAAAGGTGCCGAATGACCAGGGATCAGGCAACAGACGCTCCGATTGTCACCATCCGTCGCCGGGTGGACTATTCGGAGACCGACCAGATGGGTGTGGTCTACCATGCCCGGTATCTCGTCTGGCTGGATGTGGCACGCACCGAGCTCCTCCGGACCACAGGCATCAGCTATCGGGAGCTTGAGACCCTGGGGCTCCGACTGGCGGTGAGCGACCTCACCATGCGGTATCGCCGCGCCGCGCGGTATGATGATCCCATCCGCGTCCGATGCTGGATTCGGAACCGGGCCTCACGCCGGATCGAGTTTGGTTATGTGGTCGAGCACGACGAGACTGACGAACTGCTGGCGACGGCCACAACCGCCCTGTTGGTGCTCGATACCGACTTTGCCTTCGCGCGATTGCCCGAGACCGTCGGGGCTCGCCTCCTCACCCGTCCCGACCTGGTGCGCCTGTGAACCGCTGCGGACTTCTGCTGACCCTGTGTGCTGCGTTGCCGACCCTCCTTTCGGCGCAGGATGCCGCGCTTGTGGGAAGTCTGGCACCCATCCTCATGGCAGAGGATCGGCGGGTCCTCGATACCACAGTGCTGGCCCGCGCGGTTGAGCATCCGGATCCTCTGGTCCGCCGAACGGCGATCACTGCGATCGGTCGAATCGGTGATCACGCCGGACTGCGACTCCTGCTTCCCAGGCTTTCCGACCGGGATCCCGGCGTGGTGGCAACCACCTTCTTCGCGCTCGGACTGCTGGGCGATACGCTGGCCGCGGGTCCGCTGGTGGATCGGCTCCGTCAGAGCGATTCCCTGACCGACGAAGCACTCGCGGAGGCCGCGACCACCCTCGCTCGACTTGGCGATGCGTCCTCGGCTCGCGTGATTCGGGATCTGGTGGGAGACGTCGGGGAGATCACCGGGAGTCGGCGTCAGGCGATGCGAGCCCAGGCCACGATCGAGTCCTGGCGCCTCGGCACCAATGCACCCGCGGCGGAGTTGTTGACGCTGGCCAGGGATACGAGCGTGTCACTTCGCTGGAGAGCGATCTACGCCCTCGGCCGGTTGGGGGAGGCCCAGGCCGGCGATCTGTTGGTTGGCGCGCTCCGCGATCCGGTGCCGATCATCCGCGAGACCGCAGCGAAGGGATTGACACGACGATTCGCCGAAAAGGCCGCGCTCGATCCCGCGGCAGTCGTCTCGGAGTTGGCACGGGCCTTTGCCGACCGGACGCCCGGCGTGCGCATCAATGCCCTGCAAGCAGCGGCGTCCTACAACGATTCAAGCATCGTCACCGATGCGATTCCACTCCTGGTCGACGAGGACCGCACCGTGCGCATCGCGGCGGCGGCGGCCCTCGGGGCGGCCGGCGGTCATGCCGGCGTCAGCGTCCTGCGTGAGGCGGTCGAACCCGACAAGAACGATTGGGGTGTCCGCCAAGCGGCGTTTCTCGCCTTGGCGCGGCTCGACCCGACGACGTTCGCGCCGGTGGGGCAGGCATGGCTCGATTCGCCCGATCCGTTCGATCGCCTCACGGCAATAGAGGCGTGGTCGGCCCTTGGTCCAACGTCGGCCTCCCGGATTGAGCCGCTGGTCAACGACCCGGACAGTCGTGTGCGCGGTGCCGCATTGACCTCGTGGGTGAGCCTCGATCCGACGGCGCAGGTCCCGCAGCGGGTGGCGGCAACGCGGGCTTGGCAGGGCGAGAATCAGGCCCTCCGTGCCACCGCATTGCGCATTCTCGCCCCCTCACCAACCGACGCCGCGCTCGACCTGCTCGTCGAGGCATGGCAAGGGGGACGGAGGGAAATCCGGGAGGCCGTCCTCGAGATGCTTGGCGGATGGGCGCGTCGAGACCCGGGCGTTGTTGGCCGGCTCGCCGCGCCCTCACGGCGTGCCATCCTCGAGCGGCCTGACGATGCCAGCCTCAGGGCGCTTGCGCACCGGCAGGTACCGCGCCTCGGCGAGGTCTGGGGCCCGATCGGTCCGGTCGAGACTGGACGCACCCTCGAGGACTACCGTCAGCTCGTCATACGGTACCTGCTCGCCACTGAGAATCCGAAGGTCACGATCGAGGTCGATCGGCGCGGCACTATAGAAATCGACCTGCTGCCGCGTCAGGCGCCGCTGACGGTGGCCAACTTCCTTCGTCTCGTCGATCGTCGGTATTTCGACAACGGACGCTGGCACAGGGTGGTCCCAAACTTCGTGGTGCAAGATGGCGATCCGACCGGGACAGGGGAGGGGGGACCCGGTTGGTCCATTCGGGACGAGATCAACCGCCTGCATTATGACGTGCCCATGCTCGGGATGGCGCTGTCCGGCCCCGATACCGGTGGAAGTCAGTGGTTCATCAACCTCTCGCCGCAGCCCCACCTCGACGGGGGGTACACGGTCTTCGGGAAGGTGACCGGGAGCTACTCCGCCCTCAAGCGAATACTCCCCGGGGACCAGATCCGTTCGATCCATCGTGGCGGCGCGCCTTGAGCCAAGAGGGATTCGGGGCGACCTTCCGTGCCATGCGTCTGGACGCCCTCCCCGTTCCGCTCCTGTTGGCCGCCCTTGTCGGGTGCTCTTCGGCGCTGCCCGGTCCCCAGATGCCAACTCCCCTCGCGCCAACCGATCCCGCAAGGATCGCGTCCTGGGTGGGCGAACTGCGCAATCCGGTGGCGACCGAGACCCGGTTTGATGCACGGTTCCAGGAGGGGAGTGGCGCCGAGGCGAGCCTGCGAGGTGCCGTCGTGATCGCACCGCCGGATTCGCTCCGGTTTGATGCGCGAGGCCCGCTGGGCTCCGCAGCGCGGGCGGTGTTTGTCGTGGGTGATTCGGCGATCTGGGCCGAGCCGGAGGAAGAGGTCACCAACCTGGTGCCCGAGTACGACCTGCTCTGGGCCTTGGTGGGTCAGGCTCGCGATCCCAAGCCCGGCGACGAACTTGCTGCCCAGTCGACCGCGGCGACCCGAGCATGGCGATATGTGCGGGGAGCCGACACGGTCAATTATCTCCTCACGATGACACCGAAGCGGAGCCTCCTGGCCGAGGTGCACCGGGAGGGGGAGATGATTGGCCGCGTCTATACCACCTTCGATGCGGACGGCAAGTTGGCCAAGGCACAACTCGACGTGCCTTCCCGCCCTGCTCGTCTCACGCTCACCTTCCGCAATCACCGGACGCCGGATGGCGTGCCCGCGTCGCTCTGGATCCGGCCAGGTGATGCACCGTAATGTTGTGGGGGCCTGCCTGGGGCTGGTCGCGCTGGCCGGATGCGCCTACGGCTTCGCGGGGGGGGGACTCCCCCCCGGCATCCGTACGGTGGCGGTCGAGCCATTCGAGAACCAGACCACCGATCCGACGATCGCCCAGCAGGTCAACCGCACCATCCGCGACGCGATGGAGCAGCGTCTCGGGCTCCGGATCGTGGCCGAATCGCAGGCGGACGCGATCGTGACCGGCACGGTGCGGCTCTACGAGCCCGACCAGCCCGTGGGCTATCGTGGAACCGGCGCAGCCAATGGGAGTCAGCGTGGCGGAACGGTGGAGGTGAGC
>JBBSPX010000013.1:0-26049 GCA_038258395.1 Gemmatimonadales bacterium
CGCAAGTGGTGATCAATGCCCTCAAGGGATCACTGGGCGGCGTGGAGGCGAGTGAGCTCCGGCAGACCGATCGGCGCACCCCGATCCAGGTGCGCTACGCCGGCGCCGCGAGCGAGGACCTCGCCACCGCGCTCGCCACCCCGATCGGCGGTATGCCGATCGAACAACTCGTCGAGGTACACGAGCGTCGCGCTCCAGTCGAAGTGGTCCGCGTCAATCAACGCCAGGTGCACGTGGTGGAGGGCGTCGTCGAGTCGGGCGGCACCTCTCGGACTGCGAAGTCCGTCTACGAGGCGATGTCGAACCTCGACTTCACCGTCCCGGGCGTACACTGGCAGGTGTCGGGCGCCGACGAGGAGCAGCGCCGCACCACCTCGCAACTCGGCCTCGTGGCCGTGCTTGCGATCGCGCTGGTCTTTCTGGTGCTGGCGGGTGAGTTCGCATCGTTCACGACCCCGATGCTGGTGATGCTCACTGTACCACTCGCCGCAGCGGGCGGTATCATCTTCCTGTGGGCCACCGGGCAGTCATTCAATGCCGTCTCGCTGATTGGTCTCGTGGTGATGGTCGGCCTGGCGGACAACGAGGCGGTCGTCAAGCTCGATGCGATCCAACGCTTCCGCGAGAAGGGCCATTCGATCGACGAGGCGATCCTCCTCGGCGGGCAACAGCGGCTCCGTGCCATCGCGATGACGGTGCTCACCACGATCACCGGCGTGCTGCCGCTGATCCTCGGCTGGGGCAGCGGCGGTGCGCTGTACCGTCCGCTCGCGGCCGGCATCATCGGCGGATCGGTCACCGCGATCATGGTGACGTTCTTCCTGTTGCCAACCGCGTATTCGGTGGTCGAACGGCGCAAGGAACGAAAGGCGGCACGGACCACATGATTCGCTGGGCGGCGGGACGACCAGCCGTCATCTGGTCGCTGGCGGCCGGGCTGGTGGTGGCGGGTGGCGTCGCGTTCACCCGACTGCCACTCGCGACCAAGACCAGCGTCGAGACGCCGAGCATCAGTGTCAGCGCCAGTTGGCTGGGATCTTCGCCCGAGGTGATGGAGACCTACCTCACGTCGCCGATCGAGGCGGCAATCCAGTCAGTCCGTGGCGTGCACAAGATCTCGTCGACGTCGAGCGAGGGCTCGAGTTCGATCACCGTCCAGCTCGATCCCGACGTCGATGTCACCATGGTGCGACTCGCCATCCTCGAGCGGATGGAGGCCCTCCGTCCTGAACTACCGAGCGGCGCCCGCAACATCAGCGTGGGGCCGTTCGTCCCGAAAGAGCTGCAGGAATCGCCGCTGATGGAGCTGAACGTGACCGGTCCGTACACGCCGGGCGCGCTCACCAAGATCGCCGAGGACATCGTGGTCCCGCGCTTCGCGACCCTCGACGGGATGTCGGGGGATCCGTATCTGCGGGGTGCGGCGCGAAACGGTGTGGTGATCTCCTTCGACGCCGTCAAGCTGCGCCAGCTCGGGGTCGATGCCAACCTGATTGGCCAAGCGATCGGCACCGCTCGCATGGTCGAGTTTCTCGGCTCCGAGAAGCTGGGTGCCAACGAACGGAGCGTCTCGCTCCGCGACACACCGCACGCCATCGAAGACCTCGGCGACTTGCCGATTCGGGGTCCCGGCGGTGTCGTCTATCGGCTTGGTGACCTTGCGTCGATTCGGCCCGAGGAGGATCGTCGGGGCCAGTTCTACCGCCTGAATGGCCTCACTGCGGTCACCGTGTCACTCAACCGCCAGGCCGGCGCCGATGCGATCAAGACGGCGAAGAGCGCGCGGGCCCTGATCCCGGGAGTACAGCAATTGCTCCCTCAGGGCGTCAAACTCGAGATCGCCAGTGACACCAGCGAGGACCTCGTCAAGCAACTCGAGGACCTGCTGCTCCGTGGCGGGATCGCGTTTGGCGCCGTGGCGATCGTGCTACTGCTCACCTTGCGTTCGTTCCGGAGCGCGGCGCTGGTGCTCGGGTCCGCCACGGTTGCGATCGCCGGCACCGCACTGGGCCTCTACCTGCTCCACATCCCGGCCAACCTGCTGACCCTCGCCGGACTGGCGATGGGGATCGGGATCCTGGTGCAGAATGGTCTCGTGGTGGTCGAACGACTGCGATCGGCTGCTGACACCCCCGAGGCACGCGCGGCGGCGGGCAGCTTGATCGCACCGGCCGTGCTGGGATCGACACTCACCACCGCCGTGGTGCTCTTCCCGTTCCTATTTTTGCAGGGCAACGCCCGGGCGGCATTCATGCCGTTCGCCGCAGCGTTCGGTCTGGCGCTCTTCTGGTCGGTCGGGACGGCACTGGTGCTCGTGCCCGCGGTTGGTCGGGGGGGGGACAAGGGTGGTCATTGGAACCGCCTCGGTCGCGTGTACGACTGGACCGTCCGGAAGATGGTGCGCTGGCGGTTCGTCTCCATCGCGTTCACCATCGGCCTGGTCGCGTTCCTGTTCTGGGGTGGGATCAAGAAGGTGCCGCGCTCCAACTGGGGCGGTTGGTGGGGCGAACGGCGCGAGACCGTCCGCGCCAGTGTCACCTTCCCCAAGGGATCGGACCCCGAACAGGTCGAGGAGTTGATCAAGGAGCTGGAGAAGGTGGCCGTCGGGCGTGACGGCGTCTCGATCGTCCGGGCCCAGGGCACGTCGCGGGGCGGCCAGCTCGTGGTCGAGTTCACACCGACCGGCGGTCGGACAGAGATGCCCTACGTCATCGCCGATGAACTGACCCAGCGCGCGGTCCTTGTCGGCGGGACCCAGAGTATCAACGTGACCCCTCCCGAAGGGACGGGCTACTACAATGGTTCCGGCGGAATGGGGGGGGGGAGTAGACGGATCCGGATCCTGGGTTATTCGTTCGAGGGCGTCAAGCAGGTGGCGCTTGATCTGCAAGGGCGGCTGGAACAGATCCCGCGCGTCCGTGACGTCAACATCAATGCCTCGAGCGGCTACGGCAACGGCGAGCAAGTCAGCATCTCGATCCAGCCCGACCGAGATGCACTGGGCGAGATCGGCACATCAGCCAGCCAATTCGTGGGCTCGGTCGCCCGCGAGCTGGCTGGCGCCGATGCGTCACGCTCGATCGAGATCGGCGACGAGGACATGCCCGTCGCGGTGCGCGCGCTGAATGTTCGTGAGCGGCAGCTCACGCAACTCGAAGGCGCGATCGTGAGCAACCCGAGCAATGCGCCGGTCCGGATCGCCGACGTCTCGACGGTCGGTGAGGTGAAGGGCCTGGCGGAAATCCAGCGCGAAGATCAGGAATACATCCGGGTCCTCAGCTACGACTTCCGCGGCCCCACCAAGCTCGCCGACAAGATCCACAAGGGGTTCATGGCCACGATTTCCGTGCCGCTCGGCTACACCGTGGCCGACGATCAATACGACTGGCAGACCGACGACTCGAGCAAGGGGCTCTACCTCGTCTTCGGCATCGGGTTGGTCCTGGTGCTGCTCTCGGTCGCCTTGGTCTTCGACTCGTGGTGGGCGTCGCTCATGGTGTTCCTGTCGCTGCCGATTGCCCTGGCCGGCGTCGCGGCGGCGTTCTGGATCACCGAATCGGCCTTCACCCGGGAGGCGGCCGTTGGGGTGATCCTGGTGGTCGGGTTGGCGGTCAATCAGGCGATCCTGCTGATCGACTCGGTGCTCGGTGCCCGGCGGCGACACGGTGGCAAGGCCACCGGCGCCGATGTGATCCGGGGCACCCGCGACCGGGCCGGGATGATCGTTCTGGTGACCCTCACCACGGTGGCCTCGCTGGTCCCGATGGCCTGGGGCAGCGCCACCGACACGCTCTTCGGCGCGATCGCGCTTGCGACCGCCGGCGGCGTGGCGGCGGGGACCATCGCGGCACTCTGGCTGTTGCCGCCAATCCTGATCGGGACGCGACCACGCCGGCACAAGAAGCACGGGCCGCCCGGACCGCGGCGGTGGCTGCCACGCCGGCCCTCATTCAGGCGACTGGTCCCGAAGTGGTGGCGGCGGGGCGAGCAAAGATAGGTGCGCGCGACAGTTGCCAGATGCAGGATTCGGTGCGATCTTAAGTTTCGACCCTTTTGGGAGTGCCCTCCGCTGATCGTATCATCCGATCGGCCCAGACCAAGGATTGGGGTGCCACATGAGTATTCGTCGAGACTTTCCCCATTGGTGGTGCAGTACTATCGCCATCGGTAGCCTTGTGCTCTCCAGTCTCGGTTGTCAGGCCGACCTGCCCTCCGGCGACACCACGAGCCCAGTGTCAGCACTTGGGGGGGGGGGCGCCATTCGCGTTGGGGCCTGACACTCCACGGGGCAATACCCTCGATCCCAAATCGAGCCGAGTCGACACCGCAATGCTCCAAGCCGGTTGTCATCGTGTGCGGGGAAGGTCTGCACCTGGCGACATCCTGTTCCATGCGGAAGGCGGAGCGCTCGTCCAGTTCCGTTGCCCGACGCTGTCAACGGCCGGCACCAGAGACGCTGTGCGAGCGTTCAAGGAATCGCCCATTGGTGGCGCTGGCGTGTCGCGTACAGTCTCGGGCTACTTTCTACTCACAGTCGTTTCGACTCAGTATTGCACTCAGATTGACGAATACACCGTGATCGGCGGGGTCTGGCACTGGAATCGCTCCTACTGGCAGGCCGGCAGTTGCCAGTGGATTGATTCGATCAAGGTCGAATGGATTGGGCAAGAGGATCTCGTGCCTGATCCGTGGTCGAATTACTGCTGCAGCGGTGGAAGTGGAGATCCGCCACCCCCACCACCTCCGCCACCGCCGCCGCCTCCGCCAGCAGACACTTGCCCGAATGCTGGCGATGCACTCGGCCCGTTGCAGAATCGGTGGATTCAAGATTCGCTCGGGGCCGCGCTGCAGGCCTCGATCACTGAAGGACGCGAGTTGGCCGGCTGGATCGCGAGACACCCCGTGACGGGTTGGTATTTTGTGCGAGGGACAATGGACATGACAGCGACGGACAACTGCAACTACAAGGTCGTGAAACAATCCCTCCCTGGAGTGGCTGTCGCATTTTGGCACACGCACTTGTACACTGACGGCACTCAGGTGTTTTGCCCACTTCGCGGTGAAACCATCACAGTCAACAATGCGGGTAGTGGCGGTGGTTCGATTACCTCGCCAGGTGCATCATGGTTAGGGGATTGGAATACTGTGCGCTCCGTGGGATCACCCATGTACACGGTTGACCCCACAAGTATCTACCGTCTCGACCCGACGGTCGTGCCGGGTGATGAGGCAGCGAACCCGAATGTATGGACCCGCGTGACCAACGCTTGTGCTATTCGTTAACCAGGGGAGCCACATGTCGAAACTTCTCTTCGTAGTCGCCGCGCTGGCGGTAGGCGGAGCGGCAACAGCCGCCAAGGACCTTTTGTCCAGGGACACCAGGCTGCCAGGTTCCTGCATCTCCGACAGTGCCTCGTTCAGCAAATCGGTTCTTGGAAAGGTCCGCAAGACAATATCCGACCCGCGTTTAGCTGCAGTTCGAACGACAATGGGAATCGCCGAGCTCCCGGCAGATTCCGCCGTTCTGGTTTCCGACCCAGCAATCTGTCGGAAAGCCTCGAGCGCCGTGGCGGACTACAGGCAGATGGACCAAGAGGCGGTCGAACTCGTCCTGATCCGCATCGGGAGGCGCTATTGGGCTGAGGACGGCAGGATGTTGGGTGGCGAATGGCCACTCGTCTTTCTGCTCGACAGCACCGCCGCGAAGGTCATCGCGCAGCACTAGGCGTGTCAGGAGGATGCACCGCTCTACGGGGTCGGTCCCACGGTCCGCTTCAGCGGACGCTGTCAGCCGAGCCCGGGTGCTGTCGCGAACGCAGTGAGGGACCACCCGTGGGTCGGGGCGGGTGAGCTCGTCGCTAAAAGCGACGGCTCGGCTAAGGGCGGCGGGTAAAACCCGCCCGCGAATCTCGGGATCCCGGGGTCCGCTTCAGCGGACGCTGGTAGCCGAGCCGAGCCGAGCCGCGGCCGTCTGGCCGCGGTATGGTCGGCCTCGCACGGAATCACCCCCAAAATCCCCTGAAAAAACCCCTCCAAACCGCTATATTTCGGGATTCCCGTTCGCCCGTCGGCGGACGCCTGCATTGACCTAGATCCCGGACCCCGATGACCGCGCCCAACGCCCGCGAACGGATCGTTCCCCGCCTGATCGAGGACGAGCTCCAGCAGTCCTTCATCAACTACTCGATGAGCGTGATCGTCTCACGAGCGCTCCCCGATGTCCGCGACGGTCTCAAGCCGGTTCACCGTCGGATTCTCTACGCCATGAACGAGCTCGGCCTCCTCCCGAATCGCGCGTTCAAGAAGTCGGCGACGGTCGTGGGCGATGTGCTCGGCAAGTACCACCCGCACGGTGACCAGTCGGTCTACGACGCGCTGGTGCGGATGGTGCAGGACTTCTCGCTCCGCTATCCGCTGGTCGACGGTCAGGGCAACTTCGGCTCGGTCGATGGCGACCCCGCGGCGGCGTATCGGTACACCGAGTCTCGGCTCACCCGCATCGCGCTCGAGATGCTCACCGACATCGACAAGAACACCGTCGCCTACCAGCCCAACTTCGATGACCAGCGCGAGGAACCGACGGTCCTGCCGTCGAAGCTCCCGAACCTGCTCGTCAACGGCTCGAGCGGCATCGCGGTTGGCATGGCCACCAACATCCCGCCGCACAACCTGCGCGAGGTGGTCGCGGCGATCGCCGAACTGGTGCGGAATCCCGAGGCGACGGTCGACGACCTGCAGGTCCACATCAAGGGTCCCGACTTCCCGACCGGCGGCTACATCTACGGCGAGCAGGGGATCCGCGAGGCATACGAGACAGGCCGCGGCAAGGTGATCATGCGGGCCAAGGCGGTGATCGAGGAGAACGAGCGCACCGGCCGGAACGCGCTGATCATCACCGAGCTGCCGTACCAGGTCAACAAGGCAAACCTGCACCAGGCCATTGCGCAGCTCGCGATCGACAAGAAGATCGACGGCATCAGCGGCGTGCGCGATGAATCCGATCGTGACGGCATGCGCCTCGTGGTCGAGCTCAAGCGCGATGCGATCGGCCAGGTGGTGCTCAACTCGCTCTTCAAGCACACCGCGATGCAGAGCACGTTCGGCATCATCAACCTGGCGCTCGTGAATGGTGCGCCGAAGGTGATGCCGCTCAAGGAGATGCTCGAGCACTTCATCGAGCACCGCCACGTGATCATCGTCAAGCGGACCGAGTTCGATCACGCCGAAGCCAAGAAGCGCGAGCACATCCTCGAGGGACTCAAGATCGCCGTCGACAACATCGACGAGGTGATCCAGATCATCCGCTCCTCGAGCGACACGCCCGAGGCCGATCGCCGGCTGCGCGAGCGGTTCGCGCTCTCCGAGGCCCAGGCCGACGCGATCCTCAACATGCGGCTCGCCAAGCTCACCGGGCTCGAGATCGACAAGCTCGAGGCTGAACTCACCGAGGTCCGCGCCGCGATCGCCGAACTGGAATCGATCCTCGCGTCGCGTGAGCGGCGGATGTCGATCCTCGTCGGCGAGGTCGAGGAGCTCGCCGCGACATACGGCGACGCTCGGCGCACCGAGATCCTCCGCGACCAGGGCGAGTTCTCGGTCGAGGACCTGATCGCCGAAGAGGACATGGTCATCACCATCTCCCACACCGGCTACATCAAGCGGATCCCGATCACCACCTACCGCCGCCAGCGCCGCGGCGGACGTGGGCTCACCGGGATGGACACCAAGGAAGCGGACTGGGTCGAGCATCTGTTCATCGCCTCGACGCACGACTACATCCTCTTCTTCTCGGATCGCGGCACGCTCTACTGGCTCAAGGTCCACGAGATCCCGCAGGGCGGTCGCGCGGCACGTGGCAAGCCGGTCATCAACTGCATCAATATCGGCGAGGGGGAGCGGGTGGCCGCACTGGTCACCGCGCGCACCTTCAGCGACGAGGAATCGCTGATCTTCGCCACCCGCAACGGCACGGTGAAGAAGACCACGCTCTCCGCCTACGGCAACGTCCGCACGGTCGGCATCAATGCGATCAATGTCGATGCCGACGACGAGCTGATCGAGGTCCACAAGACGCACGGCAACGACGACATCGTCCTCGCCACGCGTCACGGCATGAGCATCCGGTTCCACGAGAGCGACGTGCGCGAGATGGGCCGCGCGACCACCGGCGTGAAGGGCATCAACCTCGCCAAGGGCGACTACGTGATCGGCATGGTGGTCGTCCGCGAGCGCGCCGAACTGCTGGCCGTCTCCGAGAAGGGGATCGGCAAGCGGTCGATGATCGCCGACTACCGCGTGCAGAAGCGCGGTGGCAAGGGGATCATCACGATGCAGCGGACCGAGAAGACCGGTGAGCTGATCACGCTCAAGGCCGTGCTCCCCGAGGAAGAGCTCATGATGATCACCAAGGCCGGTATCATCATCCGCGTACCGGTGCAGGGTATTCGCGTCAGTGGCCGGAACACGCAGGGCGTCAAGCTGATGAATCTCGACAAGGGCGACCGCATCATCGACGTGGCACGGGTCCAGAAGGAGGACACCGACGGCGACGAGGACGACGACGCGCTCGACGAACTGGAGACCATGGACGACGCGAACGACGAGAGCGAGACCTGACCTGCTCAGGAGCACCGATGGCCACACCCCCGACGCCTGAATCCCTCCGCGACGCCCTGCAGGGGCTCGCGGGGGTCGCAGTTCGCACTCCCCTCCTCGACCTGCCCGGGTTCGCGCATCCCGTCCGCATCAAGGCCGAATACCTCCAGCCGGTCCGCGCCTTCAAGATCCGGGGCGCCTGGACCGCACTCTCCCGTCTCGATCCCGAGACTCGCGCCCGTGGAATCGTCACTTCCTCCAGCGGCAATCACGGCTACGCCATCGCCTGGTCGGCCAATCGACTCGGCACCCGGGCGGTGATCGTCATGCCCGAGAACACCGCCCAAATCAAGCAGGACAACATTCGCTCGGTGCATGGCGAGGTCGTGCTGGTCGGAGCCACCCGAGGCCCGGAGCAGCAGGCACACGCCGACCAGCTCGCCGAACGCGAGGGCCTGGTCATGATCCCACCCTATGACCACGTCGATGTGATCGCCGGACAGGCCACCTGCGCCATGGAGATCCTCGAGGACTGGCCTGAGGTGAACACCATCGTGGTCCCCTGTGGGGGCGGCGGCCTGCTGGCCGGTACCTGCCTCGCTGTCGAGATGAGCGGCAAGAGTGTGCGTGTTGTCGGAGTGGAACCCGAACAGATCCCGAAATTATCTCAAGCCCTGACTGCCGGCAGGCCCACCACAATCGACGGTGGCACGAGCCTCGCAGATGGGATGCTCACCAGGTCGGTCGGAAGCCTGACCTGGCCGATCATCGCGCCGATCCTCAGTGAGGTCATCGGCGTCTCGGACGACGAGATTCGGGCCGCCCTCAGGCGGCTCCGCGACCTCGACATTCGAGCCGAACCATCCGCAGCGACGACGGTCGCCGCGCTCCTCTCGGGGAAGCTGTCCCTGAACGGGCCGACGGCCGTGATTGTCTCCGGCGGGAACGTGGACCCTGACCGCTACGCTCGACTGGTGGATTGATGTCGCTCACGCCGCGCCTGCTGCTGGCCACCGAAGACACCGCGCTCTCGCGCACCCTCAGCTGGGTGCTCAAGGAGAACGGCTACGATGTGGTCACGTCGGCTGGGGCGGATCAGTTCAGCGAGCGACTCGAACAGGAAGCCTACGACCTGGTCGTGCTGGACCTTGCCGGTGGCGAGACGACCAATGTCGCGCGCCTCGTCACCCTGCACGAGGCCGGCGGCCCCCGTGAGACGCCTCTTCTGATCCTGGCCGACGCCGGTATCGATCTGTCGATCGTGGCACCGTACGGGCTCGGGAATACCGACGTCATCCTCCGACCGTATCGCGTGCGCGAGCTCCTGGCGCGGATGAAGGCGCACCTGCGTGTCGGTCGTGAGCTCAATCGTGCGCGTGCCGAGGCGCGCTCACGCACCGAATTGGTGACGATCCTACAGGAAGTCACCGCGGCACTTGATCCGGACCAGATCTACCAGATCCTTGTCCGACGTGTGGCGCAGGGCCTCCGCATCGCGAGGTGCTCGGTGGTGCTCGCCGATGAGGCACCGAACGAGGGCACCGTCGTCGCCGCCTTCGAGAACCCCACGATCCGCGACCTGCGGGTCGACCTCGGCAAATATCCCGAGGTCGTCGAGGCACTCACGTCGGGACGCACCGTCATGGTGGAAGATGTCGAAAAGCATCCGCTCTATCAGACCGTGCGCGGGACCTGGGGCAACGAAAGCAATGCGAATCGCACCCGGTCGGTGATCGCGATGCCGTTCGTCCTGCGTGGCCGAACCGCCGGGGTGTTCTTCCTCCGGACCACCGCCGAGGATCCCCCCCTCAATCCGATCGATTTGAAGTTTGCCGAACAGGTCATCGCGACCGCCGTCACCGCGCTTGAGAAGGCCTACGACATTCGGGAGGAGTCGGATGTCGAACTCCGGGCCCTGGCCGACAGCGATCCGCTCACTGGGATCCCGAACCGCCGGGTGTTCGACCAGCGGATCGAGGAGGAGCTCGATCGTGCTCGCCGATATGATCAGGTCGTGACGATCGCCCTGATCGACATCGATGATTTCAAGCGGATCAACGACTCGCACGGTCATCAGACCGGCGACCGGGTCCTCAAGCAGATGGCCTCCCTGCTCAAACGAGAGTTGCGCACCATGGACTTTGTGGCCCGGATCGGGGGCGAGGAATTCGTGATCGTGTTGCCCGAGACCGGGGGAACCGGTGCTCGACTGTTCGCCGACCGCGTGCTCCGACGGATCGCCAACCACAAGTTCTCCGATGGCACCGAGGAGCTTGGTGTGACGGCAAGCGCGGGATTGGCGACGTTTCCCGATGACCGTGCCGTCGACGCCGAAGCGCTGCTCAAGCTGGCGGATGAGAACTTGTACCGTGCCAAGCACGCCGGTCGAAACCGCTATCGCGACTGAAGTGAAGAGTTCCACGAATGCAGACGATTCGATCTGAAACCCTCCGGCCCGATTGGGCGTAGATCACCGGGACATCAAACCCGGGACCCCATGCTCGCCCTCGCCGCTGCCGTACTCGCCATCACCATGCAGGTCCAGGACGGCGCCGCCAGTCTTGTCCCTCAGGACAGCTACGCCGATACCGCCACCGCGACGCTCGTGAACGCCGCTCGTGGCGCCCGCGATCGGAACGAACGCCTGGTGACGGCGTACCGCGCACGTGTTTCCCAACGGTTGGGCGTCGGGCTGCATGCGCTCTCCCGCGACCGGATGCTCTACCGGCAGGAATTGGTGGCGGATATCTCCTGGCGGCGCGACTCGACCAGCACCATGACGGTGGTCGGCGCTCGTGAGGGGGTCCCGGTCGCCACGGGTGGTGATCAGGTACCGTCCGACCTCGACGACATGCTCAGTGACCTGATCCTCGATCCCGCCTCGGACTACCTGCAGTTCCTCGGTCCCGATGGCGACAACAGCTCGTTCATTTATCCGCTCAGTCTGGCGGGCGAGTCGCTCTACCGGTTCAAGAAGGGCTCGACCACGTCCATCGGATTGCCGAACGGGCGCCAGGTTCGGCTCGTGGCGCTCGAGGTGACTGCGCGTCGGGCCGACTATCGGCTTGTCAATGGCACCTTCTGGTTCGATGAAGCAACCTATAACCTCGTGCGCGCCGTCTTCCGCCCGTCACGTCCGTTCGAGATGCGCCGCGACGTGGACCCGGATGATCTCAAGGGTGTGCCGGGGTTCGTCAACGCGCGTGCGGAGGCGAAGTACATCACGCTGGAGTACGCACTGTTTGAAGGGCGCTGGTGGATGCCGCGCTACGTCGGGATCGACGCCGTCGGCAGCGTCGGCTCGTGGCTCAACTCACCCTTTCGCCTCGAACGCGTCTACAGCAACTACGAGGTCGAAGGTGGTACACCGCCCGATTCCACAAGCATGTTCCGGCCGGCAGGCAGCAGCAGGGTTCGCGAGGGGCGGGACAGTGTCGAGCGTCAACGCCTGACCGACAGCCTGCGCGTCGCGGTGACGGCCTGCATTGACAGTGCCACGGCAGATGACAATGCGGGTGAGCGCGTCACCGAAGCCGTGTCGGGTGGCGTGCAGGCGCGTCGCTGTCGCGCGCGCGTGCGCAACGATCGCCGCAACCTGACGGTCGTGGTCCCAACCGACAGCGCTGCATTGCTCACCTCGCCGACCCTCGGGCCACCAATCTTGGCGATGGGCGACCTGGTCACCGAAGGCGAGCTGCTCACGCTGCGCGGTGCGATCGACGGACTGCCGGGACGCCCGTGGGAGTTCTCACCACAGCTGCCACATGGCATGAGTGCGTTGCTCGAGCACGCCAGGTACAACCGGGTGGAAGGGCTCTCGCTCGGGCTCGGCAGTCGGATCGATCTCGGCAAGCTGCAACTGCGAGGTGTGGCGCGAATCGGCCTGGCCGACGGCCGCCCGCGCGGGGAACTCTCCCTTGATCAGATCAGGACTTCCACCCGTCTCACCTTCAGCGGGTACAGTCGCCTCGCGGTTGCCAACCCCGAGAACAATCCACTCGGCGCGATCAACTCGTTCATGTCACTTGTTGCCGGACGAGACGACGGCGAGTACTTCCGATCGCATGGCGCAGAGGTCGTCGCCGAGAACACGGTGTCGCGCTGGTGGAGTGCTCGGGTCTGGACCGAGCGGCAGCAGACTGCGTTGGTCGAGACCAGTGCGAGCCTCCCCCACCTGTTCAGTAGCGATCGGCGCTTCCGCGCCAACTTCCTGGCCGACGACGCCACACAATACGGTGCGTCCCTGGCGCTCCGCGGCTCGACCTTGCTCAGTCGTCATGTCACGCTTGGGGTGCAATCCGAGCTGCGCGGTGAAACGGGCGATTTTGACTTTGGGCGCGGCAGCCTCACGGCGCTCGCGCTCCTGGAGCCGGGTGGGCCGCTCGCAGGCGCGCTGACCCTCTCCGCGGGAACAACACGCGGCACGGTGCCGACGCAAGGCCAATTCTTCCTCGGCGGCAGCGGGACGCTCCGAGGCTACGCCGGCGGTGCGATGCGGGGTGATGCCTACTGGACGGCGCGAGCGGAAGTCGGCAATGCCATGCGCGCCGCGCGATTGATCGCATTCACGGATGCCGGCTGGGCTGGCCCACGCGGCGAGTTCGGCTCGGGACGCCCCCTCATCGGCGCCGGCGTCGGCATCTCATTCCTCGATGGACTGGTGCGTATCGACCTCGCACGAGCGCTCAAAAACCCGACCGGCTGGCGACTCGAGTTTTATGTCGATGGGCTGCTGTAAAGGGATGAAGGATCAAGGATTAAGGATTAAGGATTAAGGATGAACGTGTCATCCCGACCGGAGCGGCCGTGCGCGGCCGCGAAGTGGAGGGATATGCACGTTCGTGCTTGGAGGTACAGATCCCTCAATTTCGCGCTCTTCGAGCGCTACACTCGGGATGACTCCATCGTTAATCCTTAATCGTTGATCATAGATCCTTGATCGCCCGCTCCCACTCGCCGATCATCGCCGTGTATGCCGTCGGCGTCATCGCCTTCAGCACGGCGTTGCCGGCTGCCGACAACGCCGTGAGCTCATACGTCACGGTGATCCAGCACGACGTCTCGTCGATTGCCTCGCCGTCGATCATCACGGTGCCCATCCGTGAGCCGGGCGTGATCCGAGCGTAGCCCGCCGACCCCTCCTCGAGGTCCAAGTCGAGGACCATCCAGAGCGTCTCCTCGCCGTCGTGCGTGGTCCGGAAGGCGGTGTCAACGCCGTCGTCCTCCGAGCGAAAGAGATACTCCGGCTCCCAATCCTCGAGCCACTCCCGCTCGCCATCGGGCGTGAAGCACTCCATCGCCTCCTCCAGCGGCATCGGCAGCAGCATGGTGGCGGAGTGATCGACATGGAGGGCGCGGAACGATGATGGAGTGGGCATATGGCGATCAAAGATGAAGGATCAAGGATCAAGGATCAAGGATCAAGGATCAAGGATGAAGGATGAAGGATCGTTAATCGTTAATCGTTAATCGTCCCCAATATGCACCGACCCTCTCACTGACGCCGCCTCCGCGTAGATTCACGGATGCCCGACACCGCTCCGGCGCTGGTCGCCGCCGATGTCACCTGTCGCTATGGTGCCGTGACCGCCGTGGACGCACTCTCGTTCGAGGTGCATTCCGGCGAGTGGCTGGCGCTGGTTGGGGAGAGTGGCTCGGGAAAGACCACCCTGCTCCGCTGCTTCAATGCCCTCGTCACCCCGGACAGCGGCACCGTGACCGTCGGCGGCGACAATGTGGTCGGTCTCGATCCGATCGCGCTGCGGAGGCGGATCGGCTACATCCCGCAGGATGGCGGACTGCTGCCCCACTGGCGCGTGACCGAGAACGCCGCACTGGTACCTCGTCTGCGCGGGGCCATTGATCCGCGTCGCGCCGCCGAGGAGGCTTTGACGGCCGTTGGTCTCGATCCGGCGACGTTCGGTGCGCGGTGGCCGGCCGAACTCTCTGGTGGGCAGCGCCAGCGAGTGGCGAGCGCCCGGGCGAGCGCCGCGGTGCCGGGCTGCATCCTGCTCGACGAACCGTTCGGTGCGCTCGATGCGATCACTCGCGGCGAGTTGCACGCGTTGATGCGCCAGTTGCGGGGACAGCTCCCCCTCACCGCCATCCTGGTCACCCACGACCTGCGCGAGGCGATTCTGCTCGCCGATCGGATCGCCGTGATGCGGAGCGGCCGACTCGAGCAGATCGCCACGCCGCGCGATATGGTGGCGTCCCCAGCGACATCCTATGTTGCGGATCTGCTCGCGCGGTCCGGAGTCTCGTCATGAATCGACGCTGCCATTGGATGATTGTCATCGCGATACTACTGGGGATCTGTCCGACATACCTTGAGGCACAGCGTCCGGTGGTCGTCGCCTCGAAACCGTTCGGTGAGTCGTACCTCCTCGCGGAGATGTTCGCCCTACTGCTCGATCACGACGGCATCGCAGTCGATCGTCGATTCGGGTTCGGCGCCACCGAGCTCGCATGGCGGGCGCTCGAAGGCGGCCAGATCGACGTCTATCCCGAATACACCGGCACCGGCCTGCTCGCGATCCTCGGCCAGCAGCCGGTGCGCGATCCGCGCGAGGCATTTCGGATCGTGTCACGGGAAATGGAACGCCGAGCGGGTGCCCGGTGGCTGCCACCACTCGGATTCGAGAACAGCTATGCCATCGCGGTCAGACGCGAGACCGCCGAACGACTGGGCCTCGCGACGTTGAGTGATGTGGCGCGAGTGTCCGGACAACTCACTGCCGGCTTCACACCCGACTTCATCGGTCGCGCAGATGGGCTCGCCGGGCTCAGAGACGCATACCACCTCGCGTTCAAGGATGTCCGCTCGCTCCTCGCGGCAGTGAAGTATCGTGCGCTCGCCGATGGTGCGGTCGACATCATCGACGGCTACGCAACCGACGGGCTGATCGCGCGCTACGGCCTCGTGGTGCTGCGCGATGACCAGCACTTCTTCCCGCCGTACGAGGCAGCGGCACTGGTGGGCCGCCGGGTGGCCGATTCGATGCCCGAGGCAGTCGTCGCCCTGAGCCGCCTGAGTGGCATGCTCGACGATGCCACCATGCGCCGGCTGAACGCACGGATCGAGACCGATGGCGATTCCCCAGCCGATGTAGCCCGTGACGCCCTTCGCGAGCTCGGCTTGGGCGATGCCATCCTCACCGAACCCACCGAGCCGTCGAGGCCGACCGGCTCATACCTCAGTACTCGTCGCATCCTGTCGCTCACGCTCCGTCACCTGTTCCTCGTGGCACTCTCCCTCGGGGCGGCCATCCTCCTCGCCGTGCCACTTGGGGTGGCGCTCGAGCGTCGTCCGCGCCGAGCCGAAGGGGTCATTCGTGCCATCGGTCTGCTGCAGACGATTCCGGGGATCGCACTGCTCGCCTTCATGATTCCCGTCTTCGGGATCGGCACCGTGCCGGCGATCGTGGCGCTCTTCCTCTATTCGCTCTACCCGATCGTCCGCAACAGCTACACTGGTGTCCAAGGGGCCGATCCAGCGGCTGTGGCGGGCGCAACAGCCTCGGGTATGACGCCCGGACAGGTCCTTCGCCTGGTCCGGCTCCCCCTCGCCGCCCCGGTGATCATGGCGGGGATCCGGACCGCGGCGGTGATCAACGTCGGCACGGCGACTCTGGCGGCGTTCATCGGGGCAGGTGGGCTTGGTGACCCGATCGTGGCCGGCCTGGCCCTCTCGGACCATCGGCTGATCCTGAGTGGTGCCATTCCCGCGGCCTTGCTGGCACTCCTGGTCGATGGCGTGCTTGCGGGGGTCGAGCGAAGCGTCACCCCGGGTGGCCTCCCCCGAGCCGTGTAACGCGAAGGCGGTACCTTGCAGGGGAGCAGGTGGGCAGCACAACCACACCATTCCTCATATCACGGAGTATCCGATGGGCATATTCGATTTCCTCAAGGGATCCGGCAAGAAGGTCGAACTCGAGAAGTCCGACGACGTCCTCGACGATCTCAAGTTCGGCAATGGGATCCTTCGAGCCATTACGAAGAACGGCCTCTATTCTGAAGGCGTCACCTCGAAATTCCATGACGGAACCGTCACGCTGCGGGGCAAGGTTCCCGATCAGGCGACGCGCGAGAAGATCGTGCTCCTCGCGGGCAACACCGTCGGCGTCGAGCACGTGGACGATCAGCTCGAGGTCGAGACACCGGCCGCCGAGGCGGCGTTCTACACCGTCAAGTCTGGCGACACGCTGTCGAAGATCGCGAAGGACCAGCTCGGCGACGCCAGCAAGTATCCGCTGATCTTCGAGGCCAACCGCCCGATGCTCGAGAATCCGGACAAGATCTATCCGGGACAGGTGCTCCGGATTCCGTCCGCATCGTAGGGTCGCGCTCCGGCGACGCATGACGATGCCCCGCGCATCGTCATGCCCCGGCGACCATCCGGAGTAGCAATCCGGCGAGGTACGCTCCGTAGGTTCCCAGCGCATAACCGAGCACCGCAAGCAACACCCCGACCGGTGCGAGGGCGGGGTGGAAGGCGCTCGCCACGACCGGCGCCGACGCCGCGCCGCCGATGTTGGCCTGTGAGCCCACCGCCAGATAGAACATCGGTGCCTTGATGAGGCGCGCCACGACAATCAACACAATTGCGTGGACCGTGATCCAGATGGCGCCAATCAGGAAGAGGCCCGGATCGGAGACCACGGTTCGAATGTCCATCTGCATGCCGATCGCCGCGACCAGGATGTAGAGGCAGGCCGAGCCGATCTTCGAGGCGCCGGCGCCCTCGTAGTTGCGTGCACGCGTGAACGACAGCACCAACCCCAGTGTTGTCGCGACCACCACCACCCAGAAGAAGTTCGAGGTCAGCGAGTAGCGCTCCGCGCCGGGAAGATTCGCGGTGATCCATGGCACGATGATGCCAGCGATCCAGTGCGAAAACGCGGTTACGCCAAATCCGAGCCCGAGAATCACCATCAGATCGTCGAAGCCGGTGAGTCGCGCGGTCTCGCGTTGAAAGTTCTCGATCCGCGTTTTGAGTGCATCAATGGCGCTGGTGTCCGCCCCCGTCCGCGCATCGATCTCGGGCGCCCTGCCAGCCACGAAGAGCAGTACCGCGAGCCAGAGATTCGCGATCACGATATCGACAGCGACGAACTTCCCGAAGATCACCGGGCCGGCGTCGAACACTTCCTTCATCGCCGCCTGGTTGGCACCGCCACCGATCCAACTGCCGGCCTGGGTCGCCATGCCGCGCCAGGCCGATTCCACGCCGATGTCCCCGAGCAGGTGGGGATTGATCATCCCACCGATCGCCAAGGCGATCGGACCGCCGATCACGACGCCGAGCGTACCGGCGAGGAACATGATCAGCGCCTTTGGTCCGAGTCGCATGACTGACCGCATGTCGACCGACAGCGTCAGCAACACCAGGGAGGTCGGCAAGAGGTAGTCACGAGCCATCGGATAGATCCCCGAGGCCTCGCCATTGATGATCCCGAGCGAGTTGAGGATGCCGGGGATGAAGTAGGCAAGCAGGACCGTTGGCACGATCTTGTAGAACCGTCGCCAACCGGGGGCCTTGCTGGCACTGGTATGGAAGATCGCCGCGAGGATCACCACCAGCAGGCCGAACACCACCGCGTCGTTGGTGATCAGTGCCGTCTCGGTCATGGTGTTGGCTCCGTGGGCCAGCGGCCGCAGCCGTCAAGTGCGCGTGCGCCGACCATGAGGGTCACATGGGCCGGGAAGGAATCACCGCGCATCGCATCGGTGCACGGTGTCCGCAGCGCGCGCAATTCGATGGCGAGGGTGTCGTGTGTCGCACGCCAGACGATGGTGTCACCGAGTGACACCGGTGCCAGCGCGGGCGTGGTGAAAACGAGTTCACCATAGTCGAGCAGAAAGCTGATGGAGTCCTGGCCGAACACCGCGACCACCCAGCCCGGTTCTTCCCCATGCGCCCGGAAGGTTGTGTCCGACTCAGTGGTGGTCACCGCGGCAGTGCTGTCGCCCATCGGATCATCGTGCGCGGGCACAGGCGCACAACCGAGCGCGAACATGGCCATGGCGGCCGCAGCGGATCTAGGCATCGTGAACATGGAGTTCCACCTCTTTCGTGCCATCGGGGGGTCGGTGCATCGACTCATGCCGAAATCCGAGTCGGGCAAGGATCTGTCGGGAAGCGGTGTTGCCGGGGTTCACAATCGCGAGCAGCTGCGGAAAGCCAAGGTCACGATGCCCGTACGCGAGCGCCATCGCGGCCGCCTCAAACCCATAGCCCGAGCCGCGCATTGCCGGTCGCATCGCGTAGCCGATGTCGGGTGCTCGCAACGTGGGACGCAAGATGACACCTGCCATTCCCACCGGTTCGCCGTCGCCTGTCCGCACCACGACCGAGAGTCCGAAGCCGTGCGCCCGATAGCTCGCCAGTGGCCCATCCGTCAGATACCGCTCGGCATCGGCAATGGAGCGGACGCCCTTGTCACCGACATGCTCGAGGAAGGCCGCATCGTTGAGCAGCGTCAGGATCCATGGAGCATCCGCGAGTGTGAACGCGCGGAGCTGCAGTCGCTCGGACGCGGTGATCCAGCGCGTGCCCGGCTCGCTCACCGGATCATTCGCAGCGCATCTCGCCGTGGCCGGCCTTCTCGAGCACATCCACGAATTGGGCGACCGTCGTCCGGCCAAGGTCATCGGCATACCAATCCATCTTGCTCTCGCCCGTATGGGCCTCGAGCCATTCGCGGAGTGCCACAGGGCGCTCCACGAAACAGCCCACGACCTCCCAATTCGGGTTGAGCAGCACCACCGTCGGGGTGGCCGCCCGGCCATCCGGCGTCCGGTGGGCCTCCTGCACCGACTTGCCCACGTTTGGCAGGACGATCCGCATTTCCAGTCCCTCGACCTGCTCCACCAGTCGCGCCAGGTAGGGGATCGTGCTCACCGAATCCGAGCAGCTATCGATCGCAACCACCAAAATGTGCCAAGTCCCACCAACGGCGTCGGCACGTGCCACCATCGTCGCGTCGACAGGCTCGCCCGCCTTGTAGTTCGCCTCCCACATCTCCTTCCGGCGCTCTGCCGCGGCAAGGAATTCCGGGAAGGATTGTCCGCTCTCGTATATCGCCCGGAGTGAATCGGAGGCCATCCCAACCGGCGAGAAGGCAGGGGCCGCTATCGGGCAGGCGGGCTCCGGGGCGAACGCGAGGGTGGCGAGCAGCGAAAGGGCAAGCATCAGGTGTGTCCTGTCAGGTCGAGGGAGAGATCCGGAAAAGTACCTGAACCCGGGCCATCCGCGAGTGGCAAGGCATCAGGGAGCGACACAGTCCCGGCATCGGGCTCGACTACCCCGGCCACAGCGCAGCCAACACGCCACATCCGGCCACTCGGACCGGATGTGGCGGCTCGGCCGACGCCTAGTCGGTAGTCAGCGTGAGACCGCGATACCGGTGCACCAGATCGACGAACCCCGCGCGATAGCCATGCGCATCCTCGCCCAGGGAGCGTTCGGCGAGCGTGGCCACATCATTGATGTCCATCGAACCACGATACTCGGAGTCACGCAAGATCATCCCGAACGACGCCACCGCCGCCGCGAACCGCATGTCGGTCGACGGCCGCTGGACCCGATTCGGCACGACATGCGTCAGCAATCGACTGGTCGTGCCGTCGGGTGTCTTGTAGCGCAGCTTGATGTAGAGCAGCTCCCCATCACGGTGCGCTCCGACAACGTTTGCCACATGCTGGTAGCGGAGTGAGTCAGTCGAGCCTTGGGCGAGCGCATCGTCGGCACCGACCGGCACAATCTCGTAGAGCGCAGTGACCGAGTGACCCGCGCCCATCTCGCCGGCATCCTTCGTGTCATCGTCAAAGTCTTCCTTGGCGAGGAGGCGGTTCTCGTAGCCGATCAACCGATACGAGGCGACCTGGGCCGGGTTGAACTCGAGCTGCAACTTGACGTCCTTCGCGACCGTGAATAGCGTGCCCCCGAGTTCGTGTACGAGCGTCTTCTCGGCCTCGGCAGCATCGTCGATGTAGGCGTAGTTGCCGTTACCCTTGTCGGCGAGGGTCTCGAGTTTCGAGTCCTTGTAGTTGCCCATCCCGAAGCCGAGCACGGCGAGGAACACCCCCTGGGTTCGCTCCGCCTCGATCAGGCGCTCCATGTCGGCATCACTCGCAGCCCCGACATTGAAGTCGCCATCGGTGGCCAGGATCACCCGGTTGTTGCCGCCGGTGATGAAGTGCTGGCGTGCGACACCGTAGGCGAGCCGGATACCGGCCCCACCCGCCGTCGATCCGCCGGCCTCCAGGCGGTCGATTGCCTGGAAGATCTCGTCCTTGGCCGTGCCGGGTGTCGACTCGAGCACCAAACCTGCACTGCCGGCGTAGACCACCATCGCCACGCGGTCAACGTCGCGCAGTTCCGTGACCAGCATCCGAAGCGACCGCTTGACGAGTGGCAGCTTGTTGGCACTCTGCATCGACCCCGAGACATCCACGAGGAAGACCAGGTTGGCGGGCGGCAGATCGGCGACATCAATCCGCCGTGCCTGCAACCCCACCCGAAGCAACTGGTGACCAGCATGCCACGGCGCCATCGACACCTCGGTGGTCACCGTGAAGGGATGCTCGCTCTGCCGTGCCGGTTCAGGGTAGTCGTAGGTGAAGTAGTTGAGCATTTCCTCGATGCGGACCGCATCGGGCGGCGGCCGCTGTCCTGCGACCAGGAAACGACGGATGTTGCTGTACGACGCCCGGTCGACATCCACCCCGAAGGTGCTGAGCGGATTGTCGCGCACCCCGAGGAACTTGTTGTCGTGGATACGCGCGTAGGACTCATTTACGGGGGGGGGAGTGGCGCCCGTGGCGATGGAAGCGTTCTCGAACCTGTTGGTCCCGACCTGGATCGACGGACGCCCGCGTGTGCTCGCCATGCCGCCGGCGTATTGCCCATCGAGCAACTGCTTCGATGTCACCTGATCTCGCGGCACCAGTGCATTGGGCGCCGCGACCACGGTCATCTCCTGGATCTCGATTGTTGTGGCCTCGAGCGAGACATCCAGTGTGAGGCGCTGTCCGGCGACGATCCGGACGCCCGTGACTTCCTTCGGCCGATAGCCGACATAGTTGACGCGCACACTGTAGGTCCCCACCGGGACGTTGTCGAAGGCGTACCGGCCGGCGGTGTCGGCTCGGGTCGCGTATGGCGTGGTGAGAAGGCGAAGCTGGGCGTTGGCGATCCCGGCGCCCGCGGCGTCGCGAACGACACCTGCCAGCGCACCGGTCGCGACCTGCGCGCCGAGCAGTGCCGGGCTGGCCAACGCCAACACGGTGGTGAGCACGAGGCGGCGCGGCAAGCGCGCCAGATTCCTGACAAGGTCTGGGGTCATCGGTTCATCCTCCTCTTCGGGAGAGGGACCGGACGGAATGCCCGACCCTCATTCAGGAGATGTCCCGCCATGACTAAGCTTGCACACGGGCTCGCAAGGCCTCGGAACCGGGCCCTGATCACGGATGGTCCGTGACCAGAAGTCACCACAGGGAGCGACCGCTTCACGATGTCCGATCTGACCACCCTCCTCCGCGACATCCGTGCCTGTACGATCTGTCAGGCGCACCTGCCGCACGGACCACGCCCGGTGCTCGCGGCCGGCGCAGGTGCACGCCTGGTGATCGCCGGTCACGCGCCAGGCCGGCGGGTCCATGCCAGCGGCGTCGCGTGGCAGGACCCCAGCGGCGACCGACTCCGCGAGTGGCTCGGCATCGACCACGACACCTTCTACGATGTCAATCAGGTGGCACTCATCCCGATGGGGTTCTGCTGGCCGGGAACCGGTCCCAATGGTGACCTGCCGCCACGGATCGAGTGCGCGGCCACGTGGCATGACAGATTGCTGCCGCTCCTCCCCGAGGTCCGCCTCACCATCGTGATCGGCCAGTACGCCCAGGCCTACCACATCGGCAGCCGGCGCAAGTCGAACCTCACCGCCACCGTGACCGCCTGGCGCGACTACCTCCCGACCCACATCCCGATCCCGCATCCGAGCCCACGCAATCAGCGCTGGCTCAAGGTGAACCCGTGGTTCGTGGCGGAGATGCTGCCCGAACTGAAACGGCTAGTCGCGGATGCGCTCACACCGTCCGCGTAGGACGTTTCCTCAAGTCGGCCCGATCCTGTAGCGGACGATGTACTGCTCTCCGCTCTCGCCCTTCTCCATCGCCCAGAGGCGTACCCCATCGGCGCGCAATACCTCCGCCCCTGGTGGAAGCCGCAACCGGCCGAGGTATGTGCCATCCTCCTCGAAGGCGTCCCAGGCGCGCACCAGTCCCCAGCTCACGACCGGTACGGTCGGTCGGTCAGGGTCGTAACGGATCTCGTCGGCATCGAGGCGACGCGTCCGATCGTAGACTTTTACCCAGAGCCGTCCATCCGGCATCTGATCCACCGACTCGAACGCCGGCATCGTGTCGGGTAGCTCGATCCTGGGGCCGGCAGGTGCGCCGGGTCGCGGCGCGTTGAACATGGCGTTCATCTCGTCCCGCAAGGCAGGTTCCCAGTGTGACGCAGGCGTATCGCGCTCGATTCGAATCGGACCCGAGGGTTTCAGCAGGGTGACGGCGTAGGCTCCCGTGTTGCCTTCGATCCGGTAGCCCAACGGACCGACCTTCCAGAATCGCATCGGATGGAACTGGGTCCGGCTGGATCCAGTCGCTGCGAGAGCGTACGGAGCCTCGAGTGTATCGACGATCACCCCGTCATGATCGTGCACCAGATATACGATGTCCCAGTCGATGTCCGGCTTCGGTTCGCCCCGAAGGAATGTGGTGTAGACCAGATCGGCCGAATCGGTGACGAGCGCGTCGCCGGTGTACAGTTGCCCCGGCGCCAACCACGCCGGCAGAACGTCACCCGAGGCCGTGTAGCGATTGATGCGCGAGTTGCCCACATCGTACTGGAGGATCGTTCCGTCGCTCAGTGCGGCGATGCCGAGGTTCTCGTGGTATTCGCCCGGACCGCTACCCGGACCGCCCAGTGTGCGAACGTAGCGGCCCTCCGCCGTGAACTCCCGAAGCGACGGCACACTGCCATCGAACACGAGGAATCCACCAGTCGCAGTCACGGCGAACCCACTCAACTGGTTGAACTGATACTCGGGTGCGCCGTCGAGCGTCCCGACGCGCAGCTCTTCCGATATCGGGATCGAAGCACCCCAGATCGACCCAGTCATCGTCCGGACCACCGCGGTGTCACCCACCATCGATCGCTCAACCGACGCATCGGAATCGGAACCTCGACCACACCCAGCCATCAATGCCGCTGTGCCTCCGACAAGCAGGGTATAGCAGGCAAGACTCGAGATTCGATCGCTCATGCCTCCCCATCCAGTCCGAGTAGACGGGCTTCCATCTGACCAAGCACGAACGGCCAAGCCAGGCGGGTGCGGTCACGGGCATCCGCATCGAGGAACCCGGCATGGCGGAGTCGGACTCGGGTCCCTTGGCCTTCGGGTGCCAGCTCGACCGTCACCACGGTTTCGACGCCACTCGTCCCCGCCGGCCCAGTGACCCAGGTCATCTCGATCAGCCGATCGGGCTCAAGCCGCAGGAATCGGCCGTAGTGCGGGTGGCGCTCGACCGGCCCATCCTCCTCGAACTGGAACTCCGTCTCGAAGAAGAACGGGGCATTCACCGCTGGTGTCATGAGGACCGAGCCGGGCGCGGCGAACCAGCGGTCGAAGCCGGTGGTCCAGGCCTCGAAGATCTGGACGGGGGAAAGCGCCAACAGCTCGTCGACTTCGAGCCAGTGCGGCGAGGAACCGAGATCCGGGATCCGAACGGGTGGCGGTTGGGACAGGGTGGGCTCCAGATGGGAGTGAATCCAAATCTATAGCGGAAATCCGTGGTGACAGACTGGCAGATACCACCGAAAGGCGTAGGTTTAGCCCGTTCCCATAATCCGACTCAAACCTCCGGACTTCCGATGCGTGCCTCTTCATGGCTCCGCGGCCTCGCCCTCTCGACGGTCGCTTTCACGCTCGCCAGCTGCTCAACCGCCGGCCGAGCCCAGACGACCCCAACTCCGCGTGCCGCGGGCGACAGTACCGCCAAGCGTCCCGGCGGCCCGAACAGCGGGCCCAAGCCCTACAAGGATGTCATCACCTCGAAAGCGGTGACCCGGACCGGCATGTTCAAGACGCACCGGATCGGTGACAATCTCTACTTCGAGATCCCGCGGAGCGAATTCGGCGTTGAGATGATGATGATCGCCCGTGCGGTCGAGTCGACCACCCAGGACCCGGGTGGTTTCTTCGGCGGCGGCGCCCAGTCGCTTGTCCGGTGGGAGCGGCACGGCGACAACGTCGTCCTCCGTGAGCGGTCCTACCGGCTCCACGCCGATACCACCGAGAACATCTATCGACAGGTGCGCGGCTTTCAGAACGGCGCGGTGATCGGTCAATTCAACATCGCCGCCTGGAATCCCGACGACAGCGCGGCGGTCATCGATGTCACCGATCTCTTCCTCACCTACAATGGTGAGATGGGGAGCCTGCAAGGAACGACCAAGAACAAGAGCTGGTTCGAATCGGTGGTCAGCTTCCCGCGGAACGTCGAGGTGGAGGCGACCCAGACAGGCAACGCACGCGCACCCGGCGCACCGCCGACCGCAACTGCCAGCACGCAGACCAACCGGATGCACTGGAGCATGCTCAAGCTCCCCGACGAGATCATGATGCCGCGCTATGCCGATGACCGCGTCGGCTTCATCTCCAGCACGTACTATGACTTCTCATCGCGCGAGCACGAGGCCGAGCAGAAGAGCATCATCCATCGCTTCAAGCTGGTGCCGAAGGACATGGCCGCTTTCAGGCGCGGCGAACTGGTGGAGCCCGTCGAGCAGATCGTGTACTACATCGATGCGGCGACACCCGAGTGGATGAAGCCGTGGGTCAAGGTGGGCGTGGAGAAGTGGAACGTGGCCTTCGAGCAGGCCGGGTTCAAGAATGCGATCCGTGCGGAGTACGCACCGACCGACGATCCCGACTGGTCGATCTATGACCTGCGCCACTCGATCATCTACTGGCGGCCCTCGACCGTGGCCAACGCCACGGGTGGTCAGATCGTCGACCCGCGCTCGGGGCAGATCCTCAAGGGCGAAGTGAACATGTACCACAACATCATGGACCTGCAGCGCGAGTGGTACTTTGTGCAGGTCTCGCCGCTCGACAAGCGCGCGCAGATGTTACCACTCCCCGATTCCCTGATGGGGCGGCTCGTCGAGTATGTGGTGACGCACGAGATCGGGCACTCGATCGGCTTCCCGCACAACATGAAGTCTTCGGCGATGTATCCGGCCGACTCGCTTCGGAGCCGTGCGTTTCTCGAGCGGATGGGTGGTCACGTTGCCACCCTCATGGACTACTCGCGGTTCAACTATGTGGCGCAGCCCGAGGACAGCATTCCGGTCAACCTCCTGATCCCGCAGGTCGGCCCGTA
>JBBSPX010000014.1:0-25867 GCA_038258395.1 Gemmatimonadales bacterium
CACCAGTTGGTCGACCACCGCTGGATGCTGCGGTGCAATAGCCCCCGCCAGCTCGGCCCGCTCGACGAGTTGATCCGTGTGCAGCGCCACCGTCACGGACGGGCGATCGGCAAACTCGAAGACGATCGCGTTGCCAGAACCATTGGTGATCTGGGAGGTGACGTCACACCATTCGTGCATCGTGACACCGTTGACCCGAGTGATCCGGCTCCCCGGCTGCACCGACGCCATTCCATTCGCCTCCTCGGGCAGCGCCTCGGCGACCACCCGACCGACGGTCAGGGTCGGGTCGTACTGGTGGCCATTCTTCGCCGCAAGACCGACGTAGACCACCAATGCGAAGACCAGGTTGAGCGTGACACCGGCCAGAATGATCACCATGCGTTGCCAGACCGGCTTCGCCTCGAAGACGCGATCCGGCGGGACGACCGCGTTCTCCGCGCCGCCTTCGAGCACGCCGGACGCCGGGTCCTCTTCCTTGGAGGCCATCTTGACGTAGCCGCCGAGCGGCAGCCACGCGATGGCCCACTCGGTCTCACCGCGCCGGAACGAGAGCGCCTTGATGGGGGGACCCATGCCGACGGCGAACCGGTGGACCCAGACCCCGAACGCCTTGGCGGCCAAGTAGTGTCCCAGTTCGTGAACGAAGACCAGTACGCCGAGGACGACGGCCAGGACGGCAACGATGTAGATGACGGAACCCATCAGATCGACTCCTCGGCGAGGCGGCGTGCCTCGGTGTCTGCATGCTGAACGACCTCGAGCGAACTTGCCGGCACGACCGTGTGCCGCGCGAGTGCGGCCTCGATCAAGGCGGGGATTCGGCCGAAGGTGATGCGCCGGTCGAGGAACGCCGCCACGGCGACCTCGTTGGCGCCATTGAAGACGGCCGGCGCCGTCCCGCCTGCACGGCCGGCCGCAACCCCGAGTGCAAACGCCGGGAAGCACTCCGAGCGAATCGCCTCGAAGTGCAGGTCGCCGGCGGCCACCGGATCGAACGCCGGGCGATCGGGTTCCTCCAGCCGCTCGGGATGCGTGAGGGCATAGAGGATCGGGGTCTCCATCGTGGGAACACCGACCTGGGCGAGGACGCTGCCGTCGACGAACTCGACAAACGCGTGCACGATGCTCTCGGGATGCACGACCGCGTCGATGGCATTGTAGGGCACGTCAAACAGAAAGTGCGCCTCGATGATCTCGAGTGCCTTGTTGGCGAGGGTGGCCGAGTCGATGGTGATCTTGGCACCCATCGACCAGGTCGGATGCTTGAGCGCCTCATCGACCGTGGCCCGATTGAGGCGGACCGGGTCCCAGGTCCGAAACGGTCCGCCGCTCGCGGTCAGGATGATGCGGCGTGGCGGGGAAGTGTTCCCGGTCAGGCACTGCAACACGGCAGAGTGCTCCGAGTCGATCGGCACAAGGGATCCCCCCCCCGCCTTTGCGGCTTCGGCGACCAGCGGACCGGCGGTGACGAGGGTCTCCTTGTTGGCCAACGCGACGCGCTTGCCCGCTCGGAGTGCGGCCAGCGTGGCCTCGAGTCCAGCGGCTCCGACCACCGCGTTGACCACGACGTCGACGTCATCGCGGGTGGCGGCCTCGATGAGTGCCGCGGCGCCGGTGATCATGCCGCTGTCGGCCGTTCCGTCGACCAACGCCGCGAATGCGGGCTGCCACTCAGCCATCTGTTCCCGCAGGAGTGTCAGGTTCGATCGGGCCACCAGGGCGACCGGTCGGAACCGTTCCCGGTGTCGGCGGACCACATTGAGCGTACTCCTCCCGATCGAACCGGTGGAGCCCAACAGGGCGATCCGGATCACAGCATGCCCAGCAGGTGATAGCAGAGCGCCGCGGTCGGCAGCACGAAGTAGAGCGAATCGAATCGATCGAGGATGCCACCGTGACCGGGGATCAAGGCCGACGAGTCCTTCACGCCGGCCTCGCGCTTGAGCAGTGACTCGGCGAGGTCACCGAGCTGGCCGACGGTGGCGAGCACCACCGCGATGCCGAGTGCCGGGAGCAGGCCCATGGTGACCCCGACCGCGGGGAAGACCACCAGGGCAAACAGCACGCCGACCAGCCCCCCCCCAATTACCCCCGCGACTCCTCCGGCGCGGGTCTTCCCCGGCGAGATGGTGGGGGCCAACTTCGGGCCGCCGATCGCCTTGCCCCCGAACATCGCGGCGGTGTCACAGATCCAGGTCGTGACGAGGGGGAAGAACACCAGCGCCGCCCCCCCCCATGACTGCATGGGCCAGCCACCGTGGCGGATGCCGATCAGGAAGGCTGGCAGGCACGCGGCATAGCCAATGCCGAACAGCGTGACCGCGATCGCCCCGAGCGGACGGGCGCCCGGTCCGCGCGCGGTCAACGCCTGCACGAGGACTAACAGGAGCAGCGCCGCCGCCAGGTAGATCCAGGACCGATCGAGCCACACGTTGGCCGTGCTGCTGATCAACGACGAGTGGACCAACAACGGCACGGCGAACGCGAGTACCATCCCGGTTGACCTGAACGCGTCGATCCCCTGTGGTCGCGCGAGGTCGTACAGCTCGCGCACGCCGAGCATCGCAATCGCGGCCACGAGCACCGCGAGCGGCCAGCCGCCGAGCCAGACCAGCAGGACCGCGAGCGGGATGGCGACGGCCGCGAAGCCGACGCGCTTCGTCATATTGGCGTCCATGGAGGCCTCAGGCGCTCACGCGACCGAACCGGCGGTCGCGTCGCTGGTAGTCGAGGATGGCGGCATAGAGTTCCTCGCGACCGAAGTCCGGCCAGAGGACGGGCGTGACATGGAATTCCGCGTAGGCGACCTGCCAGAGCAGGAAGTTCGAGAGGCGCATCTCGCCACTGGTGCGGATCAGCAGGTCGGGATCCGGCCATTCGGCGGTGTACAACTCGCCGGCCATGGCCGCGTCGTCAATCGCACCGGGAGCCAGTTCGCCAGCGGCAACGCGTTCCGCAAGACGCCGCGCCGCGCGGGTCAGTTCGGCGCGAGCGCCATACGAGATGCACACGTTGAGAGCGAGTCTCGTGCCGGATGCCGTCTGGGATTCGATCCGCGCGACCGCGGCACGCGAGGAGTCCGCGAGTCGATCGAGATCGCCGAGCATCCGGACGCGGACGCCCTGTTCGCGCAGCTCGGCGGCCTCACTCGCGATGTACTCCTCGAGCAACGTCATGAGGGCATCAATTTCCTCGGGGGGGCGCTGCCAGTTCTCGTCGGAGAAGGCGAATATGGTCAGGACCTCCACCCCAGCCAGCAGGGCGCCCTCGACGGCCTCGCGCACCGCTGGCGCACCCGCCTGGTGACCAGCCGATCGGGGCAGTCCGCGCTCACGCGCCCATCGTCCGTTGCCATCCATGATGATGGCAACGTGTCGGGGGATTGCTCCGCCGATCCGCAGGGCCTCGAGTTGGGCGGAGGGCGCGGTGCTCACACCTCGAGGACTTCGGCTTCCTTCGCCCGGAAGAGTTCGTCCACCTGCTTGACGGCATCGTCGGTGACCTTCTGGACATCCTTCTCGGTGCGATCCTTCTCGTCGTCCGAGACGCCTTCGACCTTCTTGACCTTGCCCATCGCATCGCTCCGCGCCTGACGGATGGCGACACGACCCTCTTCGGCGATGCGGCCACAGATCTTGACCAACTCCTTGCGGCGCTCCTCGGACAGCATCGGCAGCGGCACGCGGATCAGGTTGCCCTGACTCGAGGGGTTGAGACCGAGGCCGCCATCACGAATCGCCTTCTCGATGGCATTGGAGAGGTTCTTGTCGAATGGCTGCACGATCAGCATGCGTGGCTCGGGCGTCGAGACCGAGGCCACCTGGTTGAGCGGCATCTGGGACCCGTACGCATCGACACGCACGGTGTCGAGCAATTGTGGCGATGCCTTCGACGTACGAATGCCGGTCAACTCACGGCGCGTGGCCTCGATGGCCTTCTGCATGCCGCCCTCGGCATGCTTGACGATCTCGGAGAGCGTCATTGGACGAGGGTGCCAACGCGCTCACCTGCGAGCGCACGCGCAATCGCGCCGGGCTGATTGATGTTGAGGACGATGATCGGCAGCTTGTTGGCCTGGCAGAGTCCGAATGCGTTGGCGTCCATCACGGCGTACTCCTTCACCAGTGCCTCCTGGAATGAGAGGTCGGGCAGGTGCTTGGCAGTCGGGTCCTTCCGCGGATCCGCGGTGAACACCCCGTCGACATTGGTCGCCTTGAGCACCACTTCGGCCTCCATCTCGAGGGCCCGGAGCACCGCGGCGGTGTCGGTACTGAAGAACGGATTGCCGGTGCCGCCAGCGAAGATCACCAAGCGACCCTTCTCGAGGTGACGCATCATGCGACGCCGGATGTACGGCTCGGCGAGCGACTCCATTCGGATGGCGGTGAGCACCCGAGTCTCAACACCCTGTGCTTCCAGGACATTCTGCATCGCGAGCGCGTTGATCACCGTGGCGAGCATGCCCATGTAATCGGCCGACACGCGATCGAGTCCCATCTTCGATGCCGTCGCGCCCCGGACGATATTGCCGCCGCCAACGACCAGCCCCAAGGTGATGCCGGCAGCATGCACCTCCTTGATCTGGTTGGCCAGCGACTCGACCACGGTATAGTCGAGACCGGCGCCCTGCTCCCCGGCGAGTGCCTCGCCGGAGAGCTTGAGCAATGCGCGACGGTAGCCAGCCATCAGACCTCGCCGATCTTGAAGCGGGAGAAGCGCACGATCCGCGCACCAGGCACCGCGGCGACCAGCGCGCCGATGGTGGTCGACTCGTCCTTGATGAAGGCCTGTTCGACGAGCGCGCGGTCGCTGGCGAACTTCGACACCTTCCCCTCGACGATCTTGGCGCGAATCGCCTCGGGCTTCCCCTCGGCCACGACCAGCTCCTCGGCAATTCGACGCTCGCGGTCCATCAGTTCCTGCGGGATGTCGTCGCGGGTCACGGCAACCGGATCAGCCGACGCGACATGGAGCGCGATCTCACGCGCCATCGCCAGCGCCGCGTCGCCCGTCGCACCGGCGACCTCGACCAGCACACCGACCTGTGAATTGAAATGGCGATACTCGCCGACGACGCCACCAAAGCGGGAGACGCGCTTGATCGAGATGGCCTCACCGATCTTGCCGGAGGCTTCCTTGACGGTCTCCTCGATCGACGTGCCGTCGATCGACTCGGCGAGGAATGCCTCACGCGTCACACCGACCGGCGAGTGCATGAGCGCATGCTCGACGAGCTGCCGTGCAAGTGCCTGGAAGCTCTCGTTGCGTGCGACGAAGTCGGTCTCGCTGTTCAGCTCCACCATGGCTGCACCAGAGCCATCGGCGGCGGACTCGATGACGACGAGCCCCTGTGTCGCGTCCCGACCGGCCCGCTTCTCGGCCTTCGCAATACCCTTCTTGCGCAGGACCTCTCCGGCGCGATCCATGTCGCCAGCGGCCTCCTCGAGGGCCTTCTTGCAATCCATCATGCCGGCGCCGGTACGGGCGCGCAGCTCGGCAATGTCCTTGGTCGTGATCGTCGTGCTCATGGTCCCATCATCTCGTTGCTGAAGAAGGAATGCGTGTTCAGGTTGTGAAACCGCCGCCCGAGGCCCGAAGGCCAGCGTGCGGCGGCGGAACTGCAACTGGCTCGCGCCACGCGTGACTCAGCTCGGGCTGTCGCCGGCCTCGCTTGGGGCGCCCGTCGTCTCGGGCTTGAGACGTGCGGCAATCGCCTCGGGGCGTGCCTTGCGCTTGCGGCGCGGGCGGCGCTTGCGACGATCGTCGTCGCTCGCGCCATCGCCCTCACCGGCCGAGTAGGTCTCGGCGTCCTCGTCGGAGCCGGCCTCGCGCACCGGCATCTGCGAGCGCGCCTCGCGAATGGCGTCACAGAGAGCCGAAGTGATCAGCGACACGGAACGGATGGCATCGTCGTTGCCGGGGATCGGCACGGTGATGGGATCGGGGTCGGCGTTGGTATCGACGATCGCCACGACCGGGATCCCGAGGCGGCGGGCTTCCTGGATGGCGATCTTTTCCTTCTTGGCGTCAACGACGAACATTGCGCCGGGGAGCCGGGTCATGTTCTTGATGCCCTCGAGGTTTCGGGAGAGCTTCTCGCGCTCACGCGCGAACAGGAGCTGCTCCTTCTTCGTGTAGTTCTCGAAGTCACCCTCGGACGAACCCTGCTCGAGATCGCGAAGACGACGGATCTGCTTCTTGATCGTCTGGAAGTTGGTCAGCGTGCCGCCCAGCCAGCGCTCGGTCACCCATTGGGCGCCGGCATTGCGGGCCTCGGCCTCGACCA
This sequence comes from Gemmatimonadales bacterium, assembly GCA_038258395.1. Classification (GTDB taxonomy): domain Bacteria; phylum Gemmatimonadota; class Gemmatimonadetes; order Gemmatimonadales; family GWC2-71-9; genus Palsa-1233. Next base: position 6,290 of record JBBSPX010000014.1, read on the forward strand.
CGGTCTTGAGCTGCCGCTTGGTGCAGACGAACAGGACGTTCTCGCCCTTGAGCGCCACCGACTTGAGGAGCTCGGCCGCCTTGTTCAGCTGCGCCAGCGTCTTCTGCAGGTCGATGAGGTAGATCCCCGAGCGCTCGGCGAAGATGAAACGGCGCATCTTGGGATTCCAGCGACGGGTCTGGTGCCCGAAGTGGGTGCCGGCTTCCAGCAGGTCCTGCAGTGATGGTGTGGCCACGTGGAGCGTACTCCTCAAATTCGGTTAAGGCATCGGCCTCCGTCATCTGCCGACGGCACCCCTGAGGGCACCAGCCGTCGACATCGGGAGGCGTGCGTCTCCTCCTCGCCACCATGGCGGGAGGGTGTCCTGCAACTGCGTGTTCACGGTCGATCGTCGATTGACCATCGTTCAACCCGGCGAGGGTTGCGGGCGCAACATGTTGCGCGCGTACAAATGGTTCCGGCTTACCGCTTGGAGAACTGGAACCGCTTCCGCGCGCCTGCGCGGCCCGGCTTCTTCCGCTCCACGGCCCGCGGATCGCGGGTCAGGAGCCCGGCCCCACGCAGCTTGGTGCGATGCAGTTCGTCGACCTTGACGAGCGCACGCGCGATCGCGTGACGCAGCGCGCCGGCCTGACCGGAGACACCACCGCCATCGAGATGCGCCCGCACGTCGTATGCGCCGAGCGTGTCGGTCGCCGTGAACGACTGCTGGATATGCTGGACCAGGGAGGGACGCGGGAAGTAATCGCCGAGCGTCCGCCCGTTGACCTCCCACTTGCCGGAACCAGGCGTCAGGTATACACGCGCCACGCTCGTCTTGCGACGACCAATGGCCTGCCAGCGGAGTTCGTCAGTCGTGCTCATGCCTCGGCCTTCGCGGTTGCAATCGTGAACGGCTTCGGCTGCTGGGCCTCATGCGGATGCTCCGCACCACCGTACACCTTGAGCTTGAGGCGCAGCTTCTGCCGCGCCAGGGAGTTCTTCGGCAACATCCCGAAGACTGCCTTCTCGATCACCCGGTCCGGGTGATCGGCCAGCAGCTTCTCGGCCGGGGTGTGGGACTCATGTCCCATGTAGCCGGTGTGCTTGAAGTAGGTCTTCTGCTTCAGCTTGTTGCCGGTCAGCCGGACCTTCGAGGCATTCAGGACCACGACGAAATCCCCGCCGTCCATGTGCGGCGTGAACGTCGGCTTGTGCTTGCCGCGAATCAGTTGGGCAACGGCCGTGGCTAGACGGCCAAGCGGGATGTCGGCCGCATCGACCACATGCCACTCGTGGGAGATGTCGGACGGCGTGGCGGTAAACGTCTTCATTCCTGATCTTCCTGCCTCAACTGGCGGCTGAACGTCGATTCGGATACAGTCACAAAAGATATGCGCCTTGTGGGGCGCCGTCAATGTCAGGGGAGCGGCGGAATGACCTTACGGAGCCACCAACCGCGAGTCGGACGTTTCAAATCTCGACGTGGGCCAACTCAAGGCCAGAGGGGACCTTCGGGTCAGCCTGCGCAGCCTCCACCGTGAGGGCTCCCCCTCGAATCCCTCGGGCTCCGGGGGGCATCGGCAGGGTCAGCATGGCCGGCCGCCCCCCCTCGCAGATGACATCTGCTCCCCACACCATCCCGTCGGCGGTCACGAACCAGAAGACGTAGCGGTGGTCGGGGCCCGGTTCCGGGAGGCCGTGCACGATCACGTTCCAGCGGTGACTCGAGGCGTCGGCGAAGATCGTGATTCCGCCGTCGTACTTACCCTTCGCGAAGGAGGCTTGCATGACGGTCGATGCCTGCCGAAGCACCGAGAGGGTATCGGCGAGGGCGTCGGCATGCAAATCGGCTCGCTGGAGCGCGACCGTGAGGTGGTCGACTTGGCGGCGTGCCCTCAGAGTGAGCCCGATTGCGAGCACGATCGTGGCCGCGGCGGCAATCGGGGTGATCCAGCGCTGCCATGCCGGGACCCGCCGATCCACGAGCTCGCGAACGACCCGACCCGTGAACCCCGGTCGCGGAGGAACGGGGGGCACGGCCATGGCCAACATCGCGAGCTCATCCTCTATCACGGCGACTTCCACTCGGCACTCCACGCATCGCGCGAGGTGCTCGCGCATGAGTTGTTCGTCTGCCGGTCCGAGCGCCCGAGCCACATAGTCCTCGAGTTGGTCCACAAACCAGTCGTGTGCCTTCATCAGACCCACTCCTTCAGGGAGGACAGCGCCACACGCAACTTGCCCAGCCCGAGCCGGAGTCGGGTCTTGACCGTGCCGAGCGGAATATCAAGCAACTGCGCAATTTCCGAGTGCGTGCGACCCTCGAAATACGCCAATTGGACCACGTTGCGTTGGTCGGTCCCGAGTTCGTCGAGGGCCGCGTGCACTTCGCGATGCACGTGCCAGCCGGGTGTGGCGGCCTCGTTGGGTTCCGTCGCCGCGACGGCGTGATCGAGTTCCGGTCGCACCCGATCGAGCAATCGCGAGCGGCGCCGCCGAGCGCGGAGTCGATCGATCGCTCGGTTACGTGTCACTTGCAGGAGCCACGCGATGATGCCGCGCGACGTTGCGCTCGGTGGCTCGATCTTCTCCCAGGCCAGCCGAAAGGTGTCGAGCACGATTTCCTCGGCCTCATCCTGATCCTGCAGCATGCCGTGGGCAATGCCGAGCAACCAGGGTGCACAGGTGTCGATCAGTTCTGCGAGGGCGCGCTGATCGCGTGCGGCGATCCGCCGTCGCAAGTCATGCTCGCGCGACGTCGCCATCAGCCGTGGGCGTGCATTCGGCTCAGGCATGGTGGGACCGTGGCTGGCTCGGGGTGTCATAAAGCAGGAACGCCCTGGGCCGGTGCACGGATTCCTCCCTCAGCCTGAGACGAGCTTCGCCGTCAAGTGCATCGGCACGGCGGAGAGCGCCTGCGACACGATGCACCCGGACTTGGTCGCCTCGGCGAGCGCCTGGAACTCCGACTCGCTGATACCTGGCACCACCGCGGTGCAATTCAGCTCGATCTTCGTGATCGCGGGGTGGCCGTCGACCTGGCCTAGGTGGACGGTTGCCTTGGTGTCGACGGAGGTGGCGACATGACCTGCGGTGGACGTGGCCAGCGCGAGGGCCATCGAATAGCAGCCGGCGTGGGCGGCGCCGAGGAGCTCCTCGGGATTGGTACCCGTGCCATCCTCGAAGCGGGATGCGAAGGAGTAGGATCCCTTGAAGGCCCCGCTTCCGAGGGCAAGTTCGCCGGTCCCGGACTTGAGATCGCCGGTCCAGCGTGCGTCGGCCTGTCGTTGCATATCGTGCTCCGCTCTCTGAGGTGCAGGTGTTTTGTGGATCCGGAGTCTAGCCCGGGGTGAGGCGCGATGACACGGCTCCTGCCTCAAGCGCGGTCGTCCGGAGGGCGATACTCACGGGATGGACCGTCCACTCGGGCGCATCCGTCCACCGCAGCCATTGGTACCCATGTCAACACGGATCGGACAGTGGAGGTTCCCCAGGCTGGCCAGTGCCCTGCTCCTCGCAGGGGTGGCCGCGGCGTGCCAAGACGGCAGTACGGACCCGACCTTCCCGCCGGTCCCCAGCACCACGTCCCTGCGAGTCGAGACCGCTGGAACAATCGACGCGCTCGAGACACCACTCACGCTCACCGGACCAAACGGCTTCGTCGCGAACCGGACGTCCGCCGGTACGTTCGAGGCGTTGGCGGCCGGGGCATACGCCGTACACGCCGCTCCGGCAACAAAGGACGGGCACCGCTGGGACCCCTTCCCAGCCGACCAGACCATCACGATCGATCCCGCGGCCGGCCCAGCGCAGATTCTGGTCGAATACCGGCTCGCCACCGGCGCGCTGAGCCTCGGCATCAGCGGCCTGCCGAGCGGCGTCAACGCCGACGTGGTGGTGACCGGCCCCGGTGGATTCTCGGCGCACTTCCCTGCCTCCACCACCATCCGAGGCCTGGAACCAGGCCGATACAGCATTGCACTGAGCCCACGCGTGAACGGCCCGGCCATCTACGAACCAGCGCCCGCAAGCGACTCGGTTTCGGTCAGTGCGTCGACCACCCCGGCGCACCTCGTTGCCAACTTCGTGCGTCGTGTCGGGTTCATTGCGCTCGAGGTGGCTGGACTGCCTCCTGGTGGGAGCGGGGCGATTCGAATCGAGGGCCCCGGCGGCGTCATCGCGACGGCGACGGCGACCGGCGTGCTCGGTCCACTCGATCCGGGCAACTACCTGGTGACAGCCGACAGTGTGACACTCGCCGGGACCACCTACGCGGTTGCGAGCCAACTCCCGACCGTGGTGATCGACACCGGCAGCGTTCCGGCGCTGATTGCCTACCAGCCGGTGACCGGTTCGCTCCGCCTCGAGGTCCTCGGACTTCCGGCGGGCACCGATGCCGCAGTCACTGTCGATGGTCCGAACAGTTTCCATGCGGTGGCAACCGCAAGCACCAACTGGACCGGACTCCGGCCGGGCAACTATCGCATTGTGGCCAGTCCGGTCGCCGAAGGAGCAACCACCTATCAGCCGTCACCGGCAACGCAGGATATCGCCGTGAGTGCGGGTGCCACCGCAACCACCGCTTCGGTCGAGTACGCGGTCGGGGTGGGGGCACTCACCATCAGCATCGGAGGCCTTCCCGGTGGCATCAATGCCACGGTGGCGGTGAGCGGACCCGGCGGCTATGCGACCACTGTCCTGAGCACGCGCTCCCTCGCTGGCCTCACCCCTGGCAGCTATCTCGTCGCGGCGGGACCGGTCACGCAGGGCGGATCGACCTGGCAGCCGACACCGGTTTCCCAATCCGTCACGGTATCGATCGGACACACTGCGACGGCAGCGGTGGCGTATCAACTCACCACAGGCTCACTCAATATTGCCATCTCCGGCTTGCCGGCCGGTACCGACGCCGATGTCGTGGTTTCCGGGCCTGGCGGCTTCACGGCGAGTCCCGTGGCCACAAGCTCGCTCACGGGGCTGACACCCGGCAGCTACCAGGTCACGGCCAGCGCCGTGCAACATGCGGGCACCACCTGGGTGGCCACCCCGGCGTCGGCGACCGTGCCCGTCGCGGCGGGCGTCACGGCGACGCACGCCATCACCTATATTGCGTCGGGGGGGGGAGGAAGCACCCTCAACCTCCGCATCTCCGCGATGTACCTGACGCAGGCGGCTCAGCGCCTCGATGGCAGCGTGCCGCTGGTGGCAGGGCGCAGTGCGGTACTCCGGGTCTTCGCGCTCGCCAGCGAAGCCAACAGCGCGACACCGACCGTGCGGGTCCGGCTCTACCACGGTGCGGTCCTGCACCAGACCTATACGCTCATCGCGCCGAGCGCATCGGTGCCGCTCGCCGTCGACGAGGGCTCGCTCACACGATCCTGGAACCTGACGCTGTCCCCGGCCGACGTGGTACCGGGGATGACACTGCTCGCCGACGTCGATCCCGCGGGCGGCGTCCCGGAATCCGACGAGTCCGACAATCAGTTCCCCACTTCGGGAACTCCGGCGCTGATCGATGTGCGGTCACCGGGAGCATTCGTGCTCCGCTTCGTGCCGGTGCAGCAACAGGTCAACGGCCTGACGGGCGATGTCAGCGCGGGCAACACCGCGCAGTTCGTGTCGGAGCCACTCAAGTTGCTCCCGATTGCCTGGGTGAGCAGTTCGATCCGCGCACCATACGTCACGACGGCGCCGGAACTGCAGAGTGGCAACGGCAACGGCGCGTGGGGCACCATCCTGAGTGAATTGCTGGCGTTGCGTGCCGCGGACGGACAGAGCGGCTACTACTACGGCGTGGTGAGGACGACCTACGGGAGCGGCGTTGCTGGCATCGGCTACGTCGGCGGCAGCGCACGCACCGCGATCGGCTGGGACCGGCTTCCGAGTGCGTCGGGGGTGATGGCGCACGAAGTCGGCCACAACCTGGGTCGTAGTCATGTCGATTGCGGGGGTCCCGCCAATCCCGATCCGAACTATCCGCACTCCGGGGGGGGGATCGGCATCTGGGGGCTGGATGTCGGGGCGATGGCACTCAAGAGTCCCGCGTCGTACAAGGACCTGATGAGCTACTGCAACCCGGAGTGGGTGAGTGACTACACCTGGGAAGCGATGCTCGCCTATCGTCTCGCCGGGACCAACCGACTGATCGGCGAACCGAGTCCGTCACGCGGATTGCTGGTCTGGGGTCGGATCACGGCAGCCGGGCCGATTCTGGAGCCGGCATTCATCATCGATGCCCCGCCCACGCCGATCCGGAACGGATCCAACCAGATCGAGCTGCGAGATGCTGCCGGCGTGCCGATCCTGTCGAGGGCGTTCCAAGCGGAGTCGCACGCCGACCTCCCGACCGGCGCGGAGGAAGCGTTCGCCTTCGTCATCCCGTTGACGGGTGATGTCGAGGTGCGCCTGGCGTCCGTGGTGCTCCGAGTCGGGGCGCAGTCCGTGCAGATCGGCGTGCCGACCCGACCCGCCGAAGACGCGAATCCGACCGCACGCGCCGTCGGCAGTGCCTCGGTGCTGGAGTGGAATCCCCGGGATTACACGATGGTGCTCGTGCGCGATGCCATGACCGGCACGATCCTCTCGTTTGCACGCGGCGGACGTGTGACGGTGCCCGTCAAGGCCAGTCGCCTGCGCCTGACCTTCACCAATGGGATTCGGACGACCGAGGAGTCGCCGCGACTCCGCTAGTGGCTCCTGGTCACTCCGGTTGTGCGAGTTGGACGAGCAGCTGTCCCTTGGTGATCGCTTCGCCAGGCAGGCCATGCAGCGCCGTGACCCGCCCCGCGATTGGCGCGCGCAGTTCATTCTCCATCTTCATCGCCTCGAGCACCACGAGACCCTGACCCTCCGTCACCTCGTCGCCGACCTCGACCAGGCGCTTGACGAGGAGCCCCGGCATCGGCGCCTTGATGGACGCGCTGCCGCTGGCCGCCGCCGACGCGCCCGACAAGGAACGGATGTGTCGGGTCCGCTCATCGAGGATGCCCACCTCATGCACGGTGCCATCGAGCACGAGTGTCCAGCCGTCCTCGATACGTTGATCAACCGCGAACGTGCGGTGGGTGGCGCCCATCTCGAGGCGATACTCCGGCGAATCACCGAGCCGATGGAGCTGCGCAGCAATCACGGACCCATCGAGCCGGATGGACTGGCCATCGATGTCGACCACAAACTCGCGATCGCCCACGGTCACGACATATTTCATGTCGCCGCCAGGGTGGCCACACATTCGACGTGCGCGGTCTGCGGAAACTGATCCCAGGCACTCAGGTCGGCGAGCCGGTAGCGCGCCGCGAGCCGAACAATGTCGCGCGCCAGCGTGGCGGGATCACACGAGACATAGACAATCCGACGTGCCCCACAGCCGAGGAGTCGTGTCGTGACCCGATCCTCCATGCCGACCCGAGGCGGATTGGTGAGCACCAGTGCTGGTGGCGTCAGGGAGGGCAGGCAATCCGCCACATCGCCCGTCAGGCGGACGGGGCCCGCTGGCCCTCGCGCCTCGGCCATTGCCACGGCCCGCACGTCGCGTTCGACGCTCGAGACGTGGGCACCGAGGGCATGGAGTCGGACGGTAGACTCCCCAATACCCGCGTACAGATCCCACACCTGATGCCCCGCGACGGCGCCGAGGGCCTGAATGGCCTGTTCCCGAACCGCCGCAGCCACGCCGGGGTTGACCTGCCGGAAGACGGTGGCGGGGAATGGATCCCCCCCCCCTGACATGACGCGGGCCGCGCCACCGGCCGGATGCCACCAGACATGCACACCCTTGGGGAGACGCTCCCGAAAGGCATCCGACGTGGTCCACCCCTCCTGGCCTGCGGTCCGCACCACCAGATGGAGCCCGCCGCCTTCGTCCTCCCGGAGCACCACCTGCTCGGCGTCGCGCGGGAGGGAACGTCGTGCCGATCGCAACGCACGCAAAAGGCCTCGCAGTGCGTCGGTCGCGAGCAGGCAGTCCCGCACATCCACGAGCTGGTCCGGTGCCCCGAGACGATGATAGCCGATCAATCCGCCCCGGATCGTGAGCGTGATGGAGGTGCGATAGCCGAAGGCCGGGCCATCGCCATGCAGGGGGGGATCGGCGACGTCGAGGTGCGCGAGGCGACGCATGGCATCGCCGACGATCTGCCGACGCACGCCGCGCCCCGCCGCGTCGTCAAGGTGCTGGAGCTGGCACGCCCCGCAGCGGTCGACGAGATAGTGCGGACACGGCGGGCTCGTCCGCCCCGGGCCCGGGACCATCACCTCGGCGATCTCGGCGCGGGCGAATCGCTTCCGGCGATCGATCGCGCGGAGGCGCACCTGATCCCCGGGGGCGGTGCGCGGCACGAAGACGGTCCGGCCATCGGCGAGGGTCCCCACCCCATCTCCCCCCCCTGCGATGCTCCGGATGGCGACGAGCTCGCCGACCGTCATCCGAGTGCGTCGGCGCGACCAGCCACCCGCCATGCCGAGCCGGTCGCCAGTGACGACGGGGCGAGCACGGCACGGCGGGCACGACGCTCGTGCTCGAGGAGGGCAGTGGCGACGGCCAGCGTCGCATGGTCCGATTCGGACGCCTCGGGACGCAGCAGGTCGGGATGACGGTCGAGGAACTGGATGTCGATCGCCCCGCTCCGGAATTCCGGGTGGGCGAGGAGGCGCCGGTGGAACCCCGTATTCGTGGCGACCCCGACCACGCACAACTCCGTCAACGCCCGCTGCATCGCATCGATCGCGCCAAGTCGGTCTGGGGCGTGGACAATCAACTTGGCCAGGAGCGAGTCATAGTAGAGCGTCACCTCGCTGCCGGCCTCGACCCCACTGTCCCACCGCACGTGGGGACCCGATGGCGCACGCATCCACCGGATCTTCCCACTGCTGGGGAGCATCCCGCTGGCGGGATCCTCGGAGGTGATGCGACACTCCATGGCCCAGCCACGCGGCGTGCCCGGTGCCGGATCGATCGACATGCGCCCCCCCCCGGCGATCCGGAGCTGTTCCTGGACCAGGTCCACACCGTACACCAGCTCGGTCACGGGATGCTCGACCTGGATCCGGGTGTTCATCTCCAGGAAATAGAACGTGCCGTCGTCGGCGAGGAGGAATTCACACGTGCCCGCGCCGCGGTAGTCGACCGCCCGAGCCGCGGCGACCGCCGCCGCCCCCATCGCCTCGCGCAGGGTCGCGTTGACGGCCACGGATGGTGCTTCTTCGACCAGTTTCTGGTGTCGGCGCTGGATCGAGCATTCCCGCTCGCCGAGGTGGAGCGTCTGATGCGCATCCGCGAGCACCTGGATCTCGACATGGCGAGGCCGGGCGATGAACTTCTCGAGATAGACCGCCCCGTCGCCGAAGGACTTGATCGCCTCGCTCGCGGCGCTCTCGAGCGCGCCGGCCAGCTCCTCCGGCACCTCGACCACCCGCATCCCCTTCCCCCCCCCACCGGCGGCGGCCTTCACCAGCACCGGATAGCCGATCTCCGCCGCGATGGTCAGCGCCTCGTCGGGATCGGTGATCGGGGCGACCGTGCCAGGGACGATCGGCACACCGGCCGCGGCCATCAGTCGACGCGCGGAGGTCTTGTCGCCCATCGCCTCGATCGCGGCCGAGGGTGGCCCGATCCAGACCAGACCAGCGTCCTCGACGGCCCGGGCAAATACCGCACGCTCCGAGAGAAACCCGTACCCGGGATGCACCGCGTCCGCACCGCTCCTCGCGGCGGCCTCGAGGATGAGATCGGCCCTGAGATAGCTCTCGCTGGCCGGCGCCGGACCCAGCAGAATCGCCTGATCAGCGGCCCGGACGAAGAGGGCGTTGGCATCAGCCGCGGAGTAGACCGCGACGGCCTCGATGCCGAGTTCGTGGCATGCCCGAATCACCCGAAGTGCAATTTCACCTCGGTTGGCGACCAGCACCCGCGCGAGGCTCACCTGGGGCAGGACGAGAGCGCGGGGATCGGTGGGGCGAGATCGCCCGGCAGAAATAGCGTCCGACAGAGTCCGCGGTTCCGGCGTGCGGCGAGGTCGTACACATCCCGAGCGGCCTCGCTCCAGACTGATCCGGCAAGGCCGGTCAACGCCAACTGGTGGACTGAGAGCTCGGCATCGGTACCGGTCACACCGGGCGGTCCCGCGGCGAGGACGAGCCGGACCGGGCGCCAGTCGAGCGCGGGGACGGTGAGCGAATCGACGGTTGGCGAGAGACAGAGCGCCCGGCGCTCTGCGACACGCATCAAAGCCGTGGGCAGGTCGTCGTCGAATGGCACGCCAAGGGTCTCGGCCATGCGGATCCGGTAGCGCGGATCCCAGCTGTAGAGGTCGGTGCGGAGGAGGACCAGATCACGGCGCGAGGTGGGATCAAGGAGCCAGCGTCCCCATGCCGCTGCCGTCTCGACCAGGGACCCCGTCACCAGAACCCCACCCACCGGGCACGAAGAAATCAGATTCTCGCCCAACTCGGCCAGCACCGGTGGGAGCGGCATCTCGTCAGGAGAAATGGGGAGTGCGATTGCCTGCTCCCAGCCCTCGGTTTCAACGCGATAGGTGGCGCGCTCGACGCCGACCAGAACCCGATAGACGCTGCCACTGTCCGCGAGCAGTCGCTGAGACTCCTCGAAGGCGGTGCCCGCGAAATCGAGCAGCATGCCGCCGTCGATCCCTTCAGGATGGCCATCCCGGTGCCAACGGCGGGCATCATCGAGATGAATCCGACCGAGATAGTGCCAAGCCCGACCGTCCGTTGGGTGTTCCGAAAGCCAGACTCCGAGCAGGTCAGCAGCTTCCTTGCGGCGGCCATCGCGCAAGAGTGCCTCACCGAGCGACATGATCGAGGTGCCCGGCGAGATCGGACTGACGACGGGCACGTGTTGGGCCCGAAGGGGCACGGCGACCCCGAGCAACCCGACGAGGAGGAGTGCGGTGGAGCGACTGCGTGAAGCAATCATCGGATCGGCCTCGCCGTTACCGATCGGGCGATGGAATGGCATACCCGGAAAGGTAACCAGCCGACCTGCTGGCCGCACCACCCGGCACCCGACCGCCGCACGGCTCAGAGCGGGATGCAGCCATGCTTCTTCGGCGGATTTCGGTCGCGCTTGCCCCGGAGCGTGACCAGGGCGTCGATCAGTCGTGGCCGTGTCTCCCGAGGATCGATGACGTCATCGACGTACCCGCGGGCCGCTGCCAGGTAGGGGTTGGCAAAGGCCTCGGTGTACTCGGACGTCCGGCGGGCCAGTTCGGCGGCCGGGTCGGCGGCCGCTGCAATCTCCTTGCGGTAGAGGATCTCGACCGCTCCCTTGGGCCCCATCACCGCAATTTCGGCCGTGGGCCACGCCAGGTTCACGTCGCCCCGAATGTGCTTCGAACTCATCACGTCGTATGCCCCGCCGTACGCCTTGCGGGTGATCACCGTCAGCTTCGGCACGGTGGCCTCGCAATATGCGTAGAGCAACTTGGCGCCGTGGCGGATGATCCCGCCGTGCTCCTGCGCCACCCCGGGCAGGAATCCCGGGACGTCTTCGAAGGTGATGATCGGGATGTTGAACGCATCACAGAACCGAATGAATCGCGCGGCCTTGACCGAGGCGTCGATATCAAGCACGCCCGCGAGCACCGAGGGTTGATTGGCGACGATCCCGACACTCTGACCACCGAGGCGGGCGAAGCCGGTGAGGATGTTCCCGGCGAACGCGGACATCACCTCGAAGAATTCACCATGGTCGACCACCGCACCCAGCACCTGGTGCATATCATAGGGGGTGCTCGGTGACGGTGGCAACACGTTGAGCAACGACTCGTCAGCGCGATGGGCCGGGTCATCCTGTGCAGCAACAGGGGCATCGTCGACATTGTTGGACGGCAGGAAGCCGAGCAGCGTGCGAATCGCCATCAACGATTCGGCCTCACTCGCATGGACAAAGTGCGCCACGCCACTGGTTTCGGCGTGGACGTCGGCGCCGCCCAGATCGTCGAAGCTCACTTCCTCGTGCGTCACGGTCTTCACCACACTGGGTCCGGTCACGAACATGTGACTCGTGCCGCGCACCATGAACACAAAATCCGTGATCGCCGGGCTGTAGACCGCACCACCGGCGCACGGTCCGAGGATCGCCGAAATCTGCGGGACCACGCCGCTCGCGAGGGTGTTGCGGAGGAAAATGTCGGCGTAGCCGCCGAGCGAGGCGACCCCCTCCTGAATCCGGGCGCCACCGGAATCGTTGAGGCCGATGATGGGGGCACCGTTCCGGACGGCGAGGTCCATCACCTTGCAGATCTTGGCGGCATGCGTCTCCGAGAGCGACCCGCCGTACACCGTGAAGTCCTGGGAGAATACGTAGACTTGGCGTCCGTCGATGCGTCCCCAACCGGTCACCACGCCGTCGCCGAGCGGGCGATCATCCTCGATGCCAAAGCCGGTCGCTCGGTGGGTGACGAACCGATCGAGCTCGACGAAGCTGCCCTCATCCAGCAACAGATCGAGTCGTTCGCGCGCCGTGAGCTTCCCCTTGGCGTGTTGTTGGCTGACACGGCGTTCCCCACCGCCCAGTTCGGACTCTGCTTGTCGCTGTCGGAGCTCATCGAGCGCCTGGTGCATGTCGGTCATGGCAGCAAAGGTAGTCAGGACCGCGGGTGCCCGGGATGGCAGCGCACAGGCCGCAACGCGAACGGGCCGACCCAGAAAAGGGTCGGCCCGTTCGGTCAGTCGGTCGTCCCCGACTCAGTCCGTGTCGCCATCCTCCGCTTCCGCGGGCTCGGCGTCATCGGTCACAGCTTCCGCCGGTTCCGCCGGTTGTGCGGCTTCGGTTGAAGCAGTCGACTCGGCCTGCTTCTCGCTCACCAGGCCCTCGTAGGCCGCATGCAGCCCCTCGATGTCGTCGTCGTCCTCATCGGCATCATCGGCGGGAATCTCGGCACGCGGGCGCGGCTCCTTCGGGATGCCATCCTCCGGGTACTCGATGATCGCGACCACGACCCGGTGATGGATCGGATCGACCTCGAGGATCTTGGCGATGACCTCCTGACCATCGACCACCGCGTCCTCGGGATTCTCGTCGGCGCCGAGACCCATCTGTGACACCGGCGCGAAGCCCTCGATGTCGTCGCCGAGATCGAGCACCATACCCTTGTCGACCGGGCGGAGCACCGTGGCTCGCAGCTCATGACCGACCGGCAGCTTCTCACCGATCGTGAGCCATGGGTCGTCGGTCGCCTGCTTGAGGCCGAGTGAGATGCGCTTGTTGTCGGCGTCGATGTTGAGGATGATCACCTCGACCGCGTCGCCCTTCTTGACGACTTCCGACGGATGCTGCACGCGCTTGGTCCAGCTCATGTCGGAAATGTGGATCAGGCCGTCGATCCCCGGCTCCAGTTCGACGAAGGCGCCGAAGGAGGTGAGGTTGCGCACCTTGCCACCGATGCGGGTCCCGACCGGATACTTGACGGGCAGTACCATCCACGGATCCTGCTCGGTCTGCTTCATGCCAAGGGAGATCTTCTCGTCGCCCTCGTCGACCTTGAGCACCACAGCCTCGATCGTCTCGCCGATCGAGACGATCTTCGACGGGTGACGGACATTGCGGGTCCAGCTCATCTCGGAGATGTGGACCAGGCCCTCGATGCCGGGCTCGAGCTCGACGAATGCACCGTAGTTGGTGATGGAGACGACCTTGCCCTGCACCCGCGAACCGACCGGGTACTTCTCGGCGACGTTCTGCCACGGGTAGCTCTGGAGCTGCTTCATGCCGAGGGAAATCCGCTCACGCTGCCAATCGATGTCGAGGATCTTGACCTCGACGTCCTTGCCGATGGTGACCAGCTCCGACGGATGCGACACGCGACCGTACGACATGTCAGTGATGTGGAGCAGACCGTCGACGCCACCGAGATCGATGAATGCACCGAAGTCGGTGATGTTCTTGACGACGCCCTTCCGCACCTGACCGACCTCGAGCTCCTTCATCAGCTTCTCGCGCTTGCCGGCACGCTCGGTTTCGAGAATCACTCGGCGCGACACCACGATATTGCGGCGGCGCTTGTTCAGCTTGATGATCTTGAACTCATAGGTCGCACCGAGCAGCTCGTCGATGTTGGGCACCCGGCGGAGCGCGATCTGCGATCCGGGCAGGAACGCGTCGACGCCCATCAGGTTCACCACCACCCCACCCTTGATCTTCTTCATCAGGGTTCCCTCGACCGGCTGGTCGTTCTCATGGGCCTGGCGAATCTTCTCCCAGACGCGCATGAAGTCGGCCTTCTTCTTCGACAGGACGACCGCACCCTCCTGATCCTCGAGATGCTCGAGGAAGACCTCGACCTCGTCGCCGACCTGGAGGTTCTCGGGATCCTTGAACTCGTCGAGCGGGACGGACCCCTCCGACTTGAAGCCGACGTCGAGGATGACCGCGTTCTCGGTGACTCGGAGCACCTTCGCCTTGACGATCTCGCCCTCGGCGATCTGGGACATCGTCCCTTCGTACAGCTCCAGCATGGCCTCGTACTCGTCGTCCGAATAGGCGTCGTCATAGAGGTCAGGCCGGACTCGAAGGCCGGTGGTCGTGGCGAACGGCATGCCGGGAACGTCAGCCATTGCGAATTCGGCGACGGGCGCCTCGACCACATCGGCGGCACCCGTGATGCCGGGTTCGCTGGTCGAGAGATCGGGCTCGGTAGCCGAGAGATCGGGTGTGGTGGTGTCGGTGTCAGACATGGGTGTGGGGATCCTGCGGAACGGGTCGCCGCGTATCAGGGGAGGCGCGCGGATTGAGGGTAGTCCTCGGGCGTCCCGCCTTGTGCGGGACAGCCATCAAGGATAGCCCCATTTCAAGAGGCCGACAACCCCAATTCTGTGGCCCATTCCACGATCCGGTCCACCTGCTCGTCGAGGGTCAGGAGCGTGGTGTCTAGGCGGCGTGCGTCCTCCGCCGCCCGGAGGGGCGCCACGGCGCGGCCGGCATCGAGACGGTCCCGTTGACCGAGCCGTGAGGCCTCGCGAGCGATCTCCGCGGTCGGGTCACCAGCGCCCGATTGTCGTAGGCGTCGAACGGCGCGTGCCTCCGGGGTGGCGGTCAGGAACACCTTCAGGGCGGCGTCCGGGAAGACCACGGTCCCGATATCACGACCATCCATCACTGCACCGCCCCACTCCGCCACGGCGGCGCGGAGGCGGCGATTCACCCAGTCTCGAACCAGCGGCATCGCAGCGACTTCGGAGACCCGAGCCGTGACGGCGGCCGTGCGTATGCCGGACTCCATCGAGACGCCCGCGAGATGGACCGTGGCCGATGATCCATCCCGGAGGAGACGGGGTTGACCCACTTCAAGGGCCCGCACGACCGCATCTTGATCGACGAGATCGCCCCGGTTGGCGAGCCAGGTGGCCGTCCGGTACAGTGCCCCGCTGTCGATGTGCACGAGGCCGAGCCGATGGGCAACCCGATTCGCGGTTGAGGATTTCCCCGACGCGGCCGGGCCATCAATCGCCACGACGGGCAGCGTGGGTCGGTCGGTCACTGGCGCCGCCGCAGGATCTCGACCTGGTCGGCGAACCCGGGGAACGAGACTGCCGCCGACGCAGGATCGTCGACCTGAATTGCACAACCACGGCTCAGGCCGAGTATCTGGAAGGCCATGGCGATTCGGTGGTCGTGTGCTGTCACGACTCGACCGGCAAGGGGGCGGGTCGACCCGGTGACCACGAGGTCGTCCCCCTCGACATGGGCGTCGCCGCCGATCGCCGTGAGGTTCTGTGCCAGCAGGGTCAGACGATCACTCTCCTTGACGCGCAGCTCGGCCACGCCCTCGAATCGAGTGATCCCCTCCGCCCGGGCCGCGAGACAGGCGAGCACGGGAATCTCGTCGATGAGGGCGGGCACTTCGCTCGCCGGAACTGTCGTCCCAGCGAGCGGCGATGCGCCGACCGTCATGGTCCCGACTGGCTCACCACCCAGGTCGATCGGATCGTCGATCGTCACCGGGGCTCCCATGCGACGGAGGACCGCCAAAAAACCTGTGCGGCTGGGGTTGCAACCGACGCCGCCGACCGAGAGCCCGGACAGGCCAGCCAGGAGTGCGCCAGCGAGGAGGAACGCAGCCGAGGAGGGATCACCGGGGACGTCGAACACCGCGGGGTGAAATCTGCCGCTGGGTTCGAATTGAAGTCGTCCAGCGCCCTGACCGATAACAAAGCCGAAGCGACGCAACATGCGCTCGGTGTGGTCCCGCGACGGCGCGGGCTCGTCGAGCTCGAGTGGCACGTGCGCCACTGCGGCAGCCAGCAGCAGTGCCGACTTGATCTGGGCAGAGGCAACCGGCAGCGTCCAACGCGACGCGACGAGGTCCCCCCCCTCGATGGTCAGTGGCAGGCGTTCCCCTGTCCCGTGCACGTGTGCCCCCATGGCGACCAACGGCTCGGTGATCCGCCGCATCGGCCGGCCACGGAGCGAGGCGTCGCCGGTGAGCGTGCTCCGGAAGTGATGCGCCGCAAGGAGGCCGAGCATCAAACGGGCCGTGGTCCCGGAGTTGCCGCAGTCCAAGCGTCGAGTCGGGGTGCGGAACCGCTCCCGACCGTCGACGCTGATCATGGCCCCACCTCGAAGCGGAGAGATGCGGGTACCCAAGCCGCGGAGTACCCTGGCCGTCGACCGTGCATCGAGTGAAGTCAACGCCCCGCGCACGACGGACCGGCCAGGGGCGAGCGAGGCGAGCATGAGGGCTCGATGGGTGATCGACTTGTCGCCGGGCACCCGCAGGACCTCACCGGATTCCTGAAATCGCTTCGACACCTGATTCCTTGGCCTGGAGGACAATGTGCGGTGATCGGACGGAATCGTATCTTTAGGGCGCAGGCACGACAACCGTGAGTCGTTCGGCGAAATGTCCACTCGGATCGGGGAGCTGATGGCGGCAGCAAAATCCAGGGAGTTCCTTGACCAGTGGCTGGGGCGCTATCTCGTCGAGGGGGGCCTGCTCGAACCGTCGGAACTCGAGGCGCTGAGGCCGGGAACCCACGATCGCCTCTGGGAAGCAGCGGTGGAGGCGGGTCACACCACGGATGACGCGATCGTGGCGCTCCTTGCCACGCGGTTCCGCGTGGTGGCGGCGGACCTGCGCGCGACCGACGGGCGCGTGAGCACCCTGATCCCCGCCGCCGTGGCGCGAAAGCACACGATTCTGCCGCTGTCGGCGACCGACCGCTCGATCGACATTGCCACGGCAGACCCCCGCGATCTCGCCGTCGAGCAGGAACTCGAATGGGTCACTGGTCGTGCCATTCAGTTTCGGGTGGCGCCACCGAGCGCGATCCTGACCCGACTCGATGAGATATATCAGCCGGAGAACGTGATCAATCGGTTGTTGCGAGGTCTCACAGCGGCCCCGAAGATCGAGATCACGGGACAGCCGGAACAGGTCGCCGAGCGCACACCGGCCCTCGAAGCACCGATGAGTCGATTGGTCGATGCGATCATCAGCGATGCCGTCTTTGCGGGTGCGAGCGATATCCATTCGGAAGTCGAGGGTCAGGATGTCGTGATCCGGTATCGTATCGACGGGATCCTGCGCGAGATCATGCGGCTCCCGGAGGCGGCCGGCTCCGCGTTCGTCAGGCGGGTCAAGATTGTCTCGGGATTGGACGTCACCAACTCGATGACCCCGCAGGATGGACGCTCCACGGCACGAGTCGGTAAGGAATCAGTCGACCTCCGCGTCGCCACCGCACCGGTTGCCCGCCGCGGCGAGAAGTTGGTCATCCGAATCCTGAGCAAGCAGAACCTCAAGGGCTCCATTCCGGATCTCGCGCTGGCTGCCAACGAAGAGGCGGTGCTGCTCCGCATGATCGGTCATCGCGAGGGAATGGTCCTGGTGACCGGGCCGACCGGCTCCGGGAAGACCACCACCTTGTACGCTGTCCTCAATCACCTGCGAACCGGCAAGGTGAACATCGTGACGGTCGAGGACCCGGTCGAGTACGATGTCGACGGAATCTCGCAGATGCAGGTGAACGAGGCGCAGGGGTTCACCTTCGCGACAGCGCTCAGGTCTGTGCTCCGGCAGGACCCGGACATCGTGCTGGTCGGCGAGATCCGTGATCTCGAGACTGCCACCGTCGCCATGCAAGCCGGATTGACGGGCCACCTCGTCTTCAGCACGCTGCACACCAACGACGCCGCATCGGCCATCGTGCGCCTGCGAGACATGGAGGTCGAGGCATTCAAGATCGGCTCCACCTTGCGCGGCGTGGTGGCACAGCGACTGGTGCGACGGCTCTGCGATGCGTGTGCGACCCCGCGTGCGATCGGACAGCTCCCGCCCGATATGCAACCCACGGGGTCAGACGCCACGCGCGCGACCCCGCGCCAACCCGTTGGCTGCAAGCAATGCGGCGGCTCGGGGTACAAGGGCCGCGCAGCAGTGATGGAGTTCCTGCCGATCGAGGGCGACGTCCCCCGATTGATCGAGATCGGTGCGCCGCTGGCTGATGTGCTCAAGGCGGCGCGCCCGCACGGCATGCAGTCGCTCTGGGAAGGCGGCATTGCCCGCGTGTGGAGCGGCGTCACCTCGGCTGAAGAGTTGACCCGCGTGCTCGGCGACCGGCCGGAGGACGAGTATCACACCTTGGCAACCGATGCCGTGGTGGGCGACGACCCACCGGAACCGGAGACACCAGCTGCCAAGGCCATCCGGAGTCCCGCCAAGCGGACTGCCAAGCCCACCACGAAGAAGGTGACGACGAAGGCCACAAAGAAGCCCACCACGACGAAGGCCACGAAGAAGGTGACGAAGAAGGTGGCCGGGGCCGTAAAACCGACGCCGTCAGGTGACCGGACCGCCGGAGCTACGACCATTCTGATCGCCGATGACGACGCCTCGATGCGGCGTCTGCTCAGTACCGTGCTCGGCCGCGAAGGCTTCCAGATTCGTGAGGCGATCGACGGACTCGAGGCACTTGAGGCCGTGGAGTCAGGGTTGGTCGATCTGGTGGTCCTGGACCACGACATGCCGAACCTGACCGGCCTCGGCGTGCTCGAGGAACTGCGAGCGCGGATCACGACGGCTGCGCTCCCGGTTATCATGCTGACTGCGCGAACCGATGATACCGAACTCGAGGCGTTGGAACTCGGCGCCCAGGACTTTCTCACCAAGCCGGTACAACCCCGCTCGCTCGTCGCCCGAGTGAAGGCGGTTCTCCGGCGCAGCCAATCGAGCTGACATGGCCGCGATCCTGATCGTCGAGGACAGCCCCGACAACATGAAGTTGTTTCGCACCTTGCTGGAGCTGAAGGGTCACATTGTGACCGGGCTTCCGGGAGGAGACGAACTCTTCCCGACCCTCGAGGCGACACCACCCGAGCTCGTGCTGATGGATATCCAAATGCCCGGCAAGGACGGCTTCACGCTCCTCGAGGAGATTCGCGGATCGGCCCAGCGCGCGCTCCCGGTCGTGGCACTGACGGCGCATGCCATGGCAGGCGATCGCGATCGTGCCATCGCCGCCGGGTTCGAGGGGTACATCACCCAGCCGATCGACATCCGGCTATTCCCGGAACAAGTCGCCTCGGCACTTGCCGGCGACTTCCCACGTGATGAGTGATTGACCCAATCGGTCCTTGGC
>JBBSPX010000015.1:0-25397 GCA_038258395.1 Gemmatimonadales bacterium
CCGAACGCCTGGCCGATTTCCACGAGCTGCATCTGCAGCATTTCGCGCGCGAGGAACATTGCGATCTGCCGCGGCACGGTGAGCGTCTTGATGCGCGCCTTGCTGCGGAGCCCCTCGGGGGTCACGCCCCAGCGCCGTGCCACCACTTCCTGGACCCGCTCGATGCTCGGCAGGGCGTTGGAGCGATGGTCGGCGTCGTCGCTCGGTCGGATCTTGTCGGCCAGCGCTTCGCGGGCGAGCTCGATCGAGATCTCGCGGTGACGGAGCGAGGCGAAGAGCAGCAACTTGATGATGCATCCCTCGAGCTCGCGCACATTCGAGCGCACACTCTCGGCGATGAACCGGAGCACGTCGTCGGGGATCATCGTCTCGAGGTGGTCCTGCTGCTGCTTCTTGCGCAGGATCGCGATCCGGTGCTCGAGGTCGGGCGACTTCACGTCGGCCACCATCCCCCACTCGAAGCGTGAGACGAGTCGGGCCTCGAGACCGGGGATTTCCTTCGGCAGCCGATCGGAGGTCAGCACGATCTGCTTGCCGGCCTCGTAGAGGGCGTTGAAGGTATGGAAGAACTCTTCCTGGGTCGCTTCCTTCCCCTCGAGGAAATGCACGTCGTCGACCAGGAAGAGGTCGACGTCGCTCCGGTAGCGACGGCGCAGGTCAGGCATGGTGCGCCCGTGGATGCCTTCGATGACCTCGTTGATGAACTGCTCGGCCCCGACGTACAGCACGCGGGTCGCGGGCGCGTCGGCGAGCACCTTGTGGGCGATGGCCTGCATGAGGTGCGTCTTGCCAAGGCCGGTCGGCCCGTAGATGAAGAACGGGTTGTATTGCTTGCCGGGAGCCTCGGCGACCGCGTGCGAGGCGGCGGCGGCGAGTTCGTTCGATTTGCCGATGACGAACTGGTTGAAAACGTAGCGCTCGTTGAGCGGCTGGGCACTCGGGTTCACCGCCGCCGCGGCAGGCACCTCAGGTGCTGGCGCCGTCGGGACGAACAGGTCCATCTGGGGTCGCTTCTGGCGATCGGCGGCGACCTGGAACTGGACCCGGACGGGCTCTCCCGCGGCTTCCGTGGCGACCCGACCGAGGAGTTCGGCGTATTTCTCCTCGTTCCAGCGCTTGGCGAAATCGTCGGGCGTGCTCACCAGCAGCATCCCGGCGTCGAACGAGATGGCGTTGTTGGAGGCCAACCAGGTCTGGATCATGGGCTCGGGCAGGTCGCGCTTGGCGCCGTCGAGCACACGCTTCCAGAGTTCTTTGGCTGACTGAGGCATCTGACCTTTGCGCGGGGTGGAACTGTGAGACCGGTACCGAGGGAGGCCGATTCTACGGTCCGGATGTGGAAAAGTCAAACCTTGACCTGAGGGGTTTCGCTCCGGTATCTTTTTCGGCTCTATTGGAGGAAGTGACCAGACATGCAACCGACGTACAGACCGCGCAACAAGCGCCGCACCGCGAAGCACGGATTCCGCAAGCGCATGGCCGACCGATGGGGTCGAGCCGTCCTGTCGCGGCGTCGCAAGAAGGGCCGCAAGCAGCTGACCGTCTCGGTCGGCTCGAAGCACGCCCGCGTCTGACCGGCGACGAGCGCCTCGGGCGCTCACGCCGGTTGGTCCGGGGCACCGATCTTCAGCGGATCAGCCGGACCGGTCGGCGCAGCAGGCAGCCGAACCTCGACATCAGATGGGTCACCAACGACTTGGACCACGCGCGATTCGGACTCATTGTCCCGCGCCACGGCCAGACCGCGGTGACCCGCAATCGTCTCCAGCGTCGGCTCCGGGAGCTGTGGCGGCGCGAAATGCAGGGACTTCTTCCCTCCATCGACGTGGTGATTCGTACTGGTCCCGCCAGCTACGCGGCGACGTTCGCCGCCTTGCGCACCGATCTCCAGTCGTGGCTCCAGAGTCTGTCGTGACGACTGAGCTTGGTTCACGCCTGTCGCCTGTGGCACGTGCGATCGCCCTCCTGATCCGTGGCTACCAGAAGTTCATCTCTCCGGCCCTGCCGCCGGCCTGCCGATTTCATCCGACCTGCTCGCAGTACGCACTTGAGGCGGTTCGTCGCCACGGTGCGGGACGCGGGGGCTGGTTGGCCCTCCGGCGACTCGCCAAGTGCCATCCGTGGCACGATGGCGGGATCGATCCGGTACCCTGACCTGGTGACGACCTCGTGAACGATCGACGTCCCCTTATCGCGATTGCCCTGATCATGGTGATCGCATTCATCCCTGGCCTGCTCCGGAAGCCACTCCCGGTGAACCCGGCTGACTCGACTGCCGTCCTGTCATCGATTGATTCGGTGAGCACGCCGCCACCGATCCAGTTGCCCGACTCGACCGCGCCAATCACCCAGGGTCAGCCGACCCTCGCCGACTCGGCGCCGCTCGCTCAACTGGTCGCAGAGGATACGATCCTGGTCCGCAGCTCACTGTACGAGTACCGCATCTCGACGGTCGGTGGCCGGATCATCGGGAGCCGATTCCTCAAGTACGAGTCGATGTTCGCCGGCGACTCGAGTGCCGATGGCAAACGGGGAGCGCTCGAGCTGATTCCCAATGGTGCCTCGATGCTGGACACTCGCATTGCGATGGGTCGCGACACGGTACGTCTCGACGCAGCGGTGTTCAGTGCCAGCGCGAGCGAGCTCGATGTGACGGGTGGCCCCGCCACGCTGGTGCTCACCGGTAGTGTACGCGGCCAACCGGCGGAGCTGCGGTACACCTTCGGCCCGGACGATTATCAGATCGACATGCAGGGCAAGATCAGCGGCGTGCCATCCACCGGTGCGACGCTATTGGTCGGGCTCGGCAACGGCTTCCGCAACACCGAGAAGAACCCGGCCGAAAATCACCGCGAGAGTGGCATCGTGACCGACCGTGACGGCACGACACTTACGCGCTACCGTTCGCTCACGCCGCTTGAGACGGCAGTGCAGACGGGGCCGTTCGATTGGGTCGCAGTCAAGTCGAAGTACTTCGTGGGCGGCTTCTTCGCCACCGATTCTACTGGCCTCTCAGGCATCAGTGCGGTGACGGTCCGGGCAGAGGACCCTACCCCGAAGAGTCCCGAGCGCGCGGTCACCCGGGTGACGATGCCGCTCGCCTCGACCGGGACCTGGAACACCAGACTCTACCTGGGCCCGATGGAGTACGATCGCCTGAGCGCCATCGGTCACAATTTCGATGATGTGAACCCGTACGGCTGGAAGGGTCTCCGGACCATCATCCGCCCGTTCGCCGTGGCAATCCGTGGGGCATTCCTCTGGATGCACAGCGCGCTGGGGCTGCACTATGGCTTCGCGATCATTTTCTTCGGCGTGTTCATCCGCATGCTGCTGTGGCCGCTCAACCACAAGGCGATGCGGTCGATGACGGAGATGCAGGCGATCCAACCCGAGATGCAGGAGCTCCAGGCGAAGTACAAGGAACAGCCCGAGAAGCTCCAGGCGGAAATGCTCAAGCTCTACCGCGAGCACAAGGTCAATCCGCTCAGCGGTTGTTGGCCGATGCTGCTGCCGTATCCGTTCCTCGTGGCGGTGTTCTTCGTGTTGCAGAGCACGATCGAGTTGCGCGGTGTCTCGTTCCTCTGGATGCCGGACCTGTCACTGCCCGATCCGCTCTACATCATCCCGGTGTTCATGGTGCTCTCGATGTTCGCGCTCTCGAAGCTCGGACAGATGGGGATCGCGCCCAACCCGCAGGCGAAGATGATGATGTACGTGATGCCGGCGGTGTTCGGCTTCCTGTTCCTCAACTTCGCGTCAGGACTCAATCTGTATTACGCAGTGCAGAACATCGCCGCCGCGCCGCAACAGTACCTGATCAGCAAGCAGCGCCAGCGGATCCTCGCGGAGAAACAGCAGAAGCGAAAGAAATAACGTTCCAGCCGCGGCGGTTGCGCCGCGGGATCTCCACTAATTCATCGACCGCCGTGACGTTCATCCGCATCCCGCGGCGTGACCGCCGCGGCTGGGCCCCGTGCCCGCTCGATCAATTGCCGGAACTGTTCCCGCCTCCGCTTGGCCCACCCGTTGAGGCCGAACACCCCACGACCGATCATTGCCAGGCCGGCGAGTCCGAGAATCGCCATGCCATCCAGATTGGCGATCATCTGTTGGCTGCCCTCGAGCAGCGGCACCAGCCCGACAACCATCGCGATCCCGAGGGCGCCGGTACCACCGAGGATCAGGCTCCGGGCGTAGCCGTTCCTGGTGCGGAGTCGGAGTCGGTGACCGGTCCCACTCGGTTCGAGCAACACCTGGAGATTGCCGTTGGTCCATTGGCGGAATGAGCCGTCCTGACTCTGTCGTCCGCGGGCCGAGAAGAGATCCCGGGCCAGGACCACGAGCTGGTCCCATTCCTCGTCGGTGAGCTGTCGGCCCAGCTCCGCATCGTCCGCGACGGCGAGAGGAAGTCCCAGCATGCGGTGGGTCACTGGCCCCACGGCCACAGGCTGGTCGAGCGACCGCGCCGCCAGAGCGACCTGCTCGGCTGGGATCCCCGCCTCGACCCCGATCTCCTGCAACTCCGCGAGCGACATCCCTGTGGCACCGGGTGACTGAGGTGCCGGTTGCGGGGTGTCTTCGGTCGCACGCCGGAAGATCTCGGACATTTCTTCGTCGGTATAGCGTCGGTCGGTCATGGGAGGAAGATAGAAGGCTTCCAGCCGCGGCGGTTGCTCCAGCCGCGGCGGTCACGCCGCGGGATCTGGACAGGGATCACTACGGCCTGTGATTGCGCAGGTATCCCGCGGCCTCACGGCCGCGGCTGGAGGATCCCACCTGACCTACCGCAGCGCCACCGCCGCCACCATCAGCAATCCCATCACCAGCGCAGGCGCCGGCCCGAACGGCGTGAGCAGCACGAGCAGTGCCACGACCGGCAGCAGCCAGAGCCGCCGCGCTGAGCGAACGAACAGCAAGTCGTTCAGCAACCACTGCATCGTCAAGAACAGGGCGACCGGAATCGCGATCGCATAACTCGCGGTGCGGAGAGTCACGTCGGTGTGTCCGGTCGCGTGGTCGACCGCGATGGCGAGCCCAGCACCGATGGCAGCCGTTGCCGCGAAGACCAACGCATGGCCATATGCCCACACGAATCCCCGTCGGAGCGATGTGACACTCATCCGCGTCGGATCCAGGTCGTCGAAGTACAGCCACCACGCCGAGTAGACGATCAACAGTCCGCCGCAGATCAGTGCCAGGAGCGACGTCAGTGCTGTACCCGCGGCGAGCGCGGCCTGAATCGCCAGTGTCGCGGCGAGGATCGATTCGCCCAGCACGATGATCGTGAACAATCCGTAGCGTTCGGTGATGTGCCCCGCGTGCCATGGGGTCGGACGGTACCGCTCGGCCCAGATTGGTACCGCGAATTCACCGAGTGCCAGGATGACGAACACGGGTAGGACCACATTCGATGGAACGGCCAGCATTCCGATCCAGCCGACCTGCAAGACCGTGATGCCGATCGCATTTCGTTTGGCGCTGGTCGCGTACTCGGGATTGTGTCGTGCGGCGCGGAGCCATTGACTCACCATCGCGATGCGCATGACCACATAGCCGACCACGACGGCAGTAAAGTCCATCCGGTCGAACGCGGCGGCGACGCCGGCGGCGAGAATCAACGCGCCCGTCAACTGGACGAGGACAGTGACACGGTAGATCGTGTCGTCGGGATCGTAGGCCGAGGCGAACCAGGTGAAGTTCATCCACGCCCACCAGATCGCGAAGAAGACCATGATGAAGCCGATGAGGCCGTGTCCGATCCGGTGCGCGAGGACGGCGTGGTGCAGGCCGGAGGCGGCCTGGGCAATGGCGACGACGAACACCAGATCGAAGAAGAGCTCGAGCGGGGTCGAGGCGCGATGGTGCTCGTCGGGCGAGCGGGCTGGCATGGGCATGGACGAATATGGCGGAATCCCGATTCGCGCCACAGATTGGGGAATCCCTCGCATGGAGCCGCAGATGCCAATCAGGACCACGCCCACCATCACGGTGATGCTGTCGCTCGCCGCTTTGGCACTCACCGCGTGCGGCGGTGGCGGTGCCGTCGATCGGGTCGCCTCGGACACCACGCGGTTCGACATCAGCTCCGGCGACTGGCCAGTGGTCACGCTCAGCGAGACGACCGATGTGGCGTGGACCGCCGGCGGTTTCAAGCCGAATCCCGATGATGAGATTTCTTCTCGAGGAGGTGTGACCGGGCTCGTCTCTCTACCCGGCGGTCGATACTTGCTCAGCGAGGGTGCAAGAGTCCGAGTCTTTGACGCTGCCGGCGAGGAGAGCTGGCGATATGGTCGAGAGGGCGCGGGGCCCGAGGAGTTCAACGCGATCGGCTGGCCCTGCGCTCTACAGGGTGACACCGTCGTGGTGATGGACCAGCGGAATCAACGGTTCGCGGTCTTGGCGGCCGGGGCGGGGATGGTGAAGCTGATCCCAGCCGACCAGCGCTCACTGCGTGAGGAGGGGTGCTCCGGTCGCGGTGAGTTCCTGGTGCAGCGCACCGACCGGGATTCGTCCGGCGGTCCGGGTCAGGTGGTGGCCGAGATGGTCGATGCATCGGGGGCCGTACTCCACGAGGTGCCGGGCGGCACGTCTGGCTCCTATTCGATTGTGGGTCTGGGATACAGCACCCTCGCGATGGTCGACTCGCTCGTGATGATCGGCAATCCAAACAGCGGCGAGATTCGCCTGCTCACCGAGGGGGGGGAGTACGTTCGCAGTCTCGTCTGGGGTGCACCGCGCGTGTCAATCACCGACGAGAACATTCCCGCACGCTATGGGATGAGTCCTGCGGGTCTCTCACCGGCCGATATGAAGGCATGGTGGGACAAGGTGCGAACCAGACCGCGCGCCGACAACTGGCCGGCATTCGTCCAGGTTCGCCCCGATGCCATGGGACGGATCTGGGTGATGGAGTCCTTCGATCGTGAGGGCGGGGTGCGGCGCTGGTGGGTGATGTCCAGCACCGGGCAGCCGCTTGCCCAGGTTCAAGTGCCGACATCCACTCGTGAGCGGATCCTTTTGATGCTGGGATTCGTTCCCGACGGCATCGCGCTCTATTACGAAGACGCCGACGGTGCACCGCACGTGTCGGTGGTGCGGTATCCGAAGGAATTGCAGTAGGGCTGCCGAGCCGCAGCCGTAGCTCCGCGGATAGCGGACCAAACCGCGGGCTCACGCCCGCGGCTCGGCCGCGTCCAGCACCCCAACGCGCGCCACACGGTGCTGGAGCATTCGCCAGGCGAGGTAGCGGCCGGCGCCTCGGGGAACCGCTCGTCCGGTCTCACGTTGGCGGAGCGCCGGTGGCGCATCCTCGATCAGCCACTTGATCACCAATCCGATGCCGGTCTGGTCGAGCTCGGATTCGAGTTCGCTACGGAGCTCACGTTCCGTCTGGCGCAGCCGCTCGTGTGCCGTCCGGGTACACGACAACAATTGCCCCGCGTTCCACTCTGGGAACCGCTCGGCGACGGCATGCATGGCGATCCCCTCAGTGTAGATCCATTCCGCAAGCGGTGCATGCCGCATGGCGTCCCACTTGTCCCAGCCGTCACGGGCCGCGACGCGCGCGATGACATTGCTGGGGCTTGTCGCACTCCACCGGTGCCACGTCGCAATCCCGGCGATCAACGCCGCCGTGAGGGCATCACCCTCCACACGATCGACGAAGAGCAGGACGGTCGAATGGTCGGGATCTGGCAGGACTTCCCATGGCGCGCCAGGTTCTCCCCCCCCCAAAAGCACGATGTCACGCGGCGTGCGCCAGCCGGCATCACGCATCGTGTCGCATGTGTTCCGGAGTGCGGCATGCACCGACGGGTTGTGTGCAGTGGACAACTGGCCAGCGGTCGGCGATGGCGTGGCGAGCCCTGTCGAGGTGGGTGTGCGCTGTCGGCGCACCCGTTCCAGGAGCTGGTGATGTCGGTGATGGAAGGCGTCGAGCCCGTCATGCGTCTCGGAGGCGTGGGCCCACGGCGTGAGGAGATCGATGATCGGCATTCAGTAACTGAAACTACGCGTGCTCACTCCGCCTGGCCGCGACGGCGGCGGGCGACTTCATCGAGGAATGCCTTCTCGACGAGCGTCAACGAGCCGAGGCCGGTGGCGTGAATCTTGTCGAGCACACGATCGAGTTCCTCGGCCTCGATCGCTGCCGGGTCGGGCAACACGGGTGCCGATGTGGCGATCACGTGTGACACCGCCTGCGCCCGCTCGCGGGTGCCACCGGCATGATCGGTCTCCCGGCGTGCTGGGCGGCCGGCACCGACCGGGATGCCGCGGGGCTGCATCGGCGGCAGCGTCGGACCCTCCAGCGGATGCGCCAGATGTTGCACCCCAAAGTAGAGCATTCCGAACAGCAGGCCACCGAGGTGTGCGACATGGGCAATGCCATCGCCGGAGCCGAAGACCGCACCGACGAGATCGAGTGACGCGAGTAACCAGACCAGCACCCGCGCCTTGATCGGGAATGGAAGCGGGAAGATCATCAGCTCGGCGTCGGGGTAGAACCGCGCGAACGCGAGTGCCACACCGAGCACGGCGCCCGACGCGCCAATGAACGGCGCGATGGGCATCAGGGCGGCGAGCATGATCGACAGAATTGCGGCACCGAGGCCACAGTAGAGGTAGTAGAAGATGAAGCGGCTGGAGCCGAGGTATCGCTCGACCGCGGGACCGAAGGCGAACAGCGCGATGCCGTTGGCGGCCAAATGGAAGAGCCCGCCGTGCATGAACATGTAGGTGACGAATGTCCAAGGCCGCTCGCGGAGCGCCAGCGACGGGTCGAAGCTGAGCCAGTCGAAGATCGCCGGAGCCGTGAACAGCGTCTCGGTCAGCAGCAACACGATGGCGTTGATCGCCAGAAGGCGACCAACCCACGGAGTGATGCGTGATGAGAACGACGATTCGTTCATGGGGGCGATCCTCTGGGTGGTCAATGGTCCATCATCGATCGACGATCAGCCTGTGACAATCCTCTCACACAGTTCCCCGAACTCGATCCCTGCCGCCGCCGCCGACTGCGGCAGCAACGACGTGGCGGTCATGCCAGGGAGCGTGTTCACCTCCAAACAGAACAGCCTTCCCTCGGGTGTCAAGCGAAAATCGACCCGGGAGTAGCCAGTGCACTTGAGCGCCCGGTGGGCCGCCAACCCCAATCGCTGCACCTCTTGGGCCACATCAGCGGGAAGGTCGGCCGGGAAGATCTCCTGGCTCATCCCCGGAGTGTATTTGCACTCATAGTCGAACAGCTCGTGGTTCGGGATGATCTCGCCGACGGCAAGGGCCTCGTCGCCCAGGATCCCCACCGTCAGCTCCCGCCCGGGAATGAACGCTTCCACCACCACTTCATCGTCAAATCGAAGCGCTTCCTGTATGGCGACGCCCAGCCCTGAGGCTTCCTGCACGACCGAGAGGCCAACGGTCGATCCCTGCTTGGAGGGCTTGACCACCACCGGCCAGCCAAGCCGCCGACCGACCTCGGTCGGGTCGAGGTCCACGCCGATTCCTCGGCTCGGGACCACCATATCCCAGGGAGCAACCGGGATTCCGGCCGATTCGAAGAGCCGCTTGGCGAGGTCCTTGTCCATCGCCAGCGCCGAGGCGAGGGCACCAGCACCGGTGTATCGGAGCCCCGCCAGGTCGAGCAAGTGCTGGATCGTCCCATCCTCGCCGGTGCCACCGTGCAGGGCCAGTACGCAGCAATCGGCCGCACGGATCCGGGGATCTTGCAGGAGCCCGCCGAGCAATACGTCCCGCTCAGCGGCGCGGAGTGGTGCGAGATCGGATGGTGCCGGCCGGACCCCACCTTCGAGGAGCGCCGCCTCCGCCTCCTCGGTCAGAACACCCGTCGTTGTATCAACAACGCCTACGATGTGATGGCGGCTCCGGAGTGCCACAACGATCTGGGCCGCCGAGGCAAGCGCGACCGAGCGTTCGGAGGAGGAACCGCCGGTGAGGAGGGCGAGCTGCATGATGAGCCTTGAGGCTTGAGTCCGGAGTCCTGAGCGTCAGGTGTCTAGATTGGTGCTGCAATCTCAGTGATCATTCGAATTGGAGCCACCCCTGCGCATCGTCAAGGGTACATTCGCCGGCCGACGTCTGACCTCACCGGCCGACAAGCGAGTCCGACCGACCGCCGAACCGGTTCGTGACGCGATCATGGACCTGCTTGGCGCCGAACTGAAGGGGACCAAGATTCTCGATCTCTTCGCCGGGACGGGCGCGCTCGGTCTCGAGGCGATCTCGCGCGGAGCCGCGATTGGGGACTTCGTGGAGTTTCGGCCTGCCTCGCTGCACGCACTCCGCGCCAACATCGGGGCACTCAGGCTTACCAAGAAATGCCGGGTCTACAAGAAGGACGCTGTTCCGTTCGTCGAAACGCTCGAGGCCGACGCCTACGATATCGCCTTCGTTGATCCGCCCTACGGCTCGGCAGTACTCGCTCGGGTATTCGACACCTGGAAACAGACGCCGTTCGCCAAGCTGCTCGTGGTCGAGCATGCCAAGGACTATCCGATGCCCGGTGGCGCGCTCCGGAAACACTTTGGCGAGACGACGGTGACGATCTACAAGCGAAGTGAGAAGCGAGAAGCGAGAAGTGAGACCTGAATTCGTTTCTCGATTCTCGTTTCTCGTTTCACGTCTCACGTCAACCCGTTCTCTCGCAGCCACTCATCATCAAACACCTTCGAGAGATACCGTTCGCCGGTGTCGCAGAGGATCGTGACGATCAGCGCCTCGGGATCGTCGAGCTCGCGCGCGAGTTCGAGTGCCAGGTGGACGTTGCCACCGGCCGACCCGCCGACAAGAATCCCCTCCTCACGGGCGAGGCGGCGCGCCATCGTCATCGCATCCCGATCGCTCACCTGACGGAATTCGTCGATTTCGTCCCACCACACCGTGCTCGGTGCCTTGTCGCCACCGATGCCCTCGATCTTGTACGGCGCCCCGTCGTCCGCGAGCTCCCGTGTCTTGAAATAGCCGGTGTAGAGTGAGCCGACCGCGTCGCCGGCGATGATCCGGACATCCGGATTCTGTTGCTTGAGGTAGCGACCGACCCCGCTCACCGTGCCGCCCGTGCCGGCACCCGCCACGAAGTGCGTGACCCTGCCACCGGTTTGCTGCCAGATCTCGGGGCCGGTTGTCGCGATATGCGCCTCCGGATTGACCTGGTTGTAGAACTGGTTGGCGAGCACTGCGCCCGGCGTGTCGTGGCTGATCTGCTTGGCCCGCATGACATAGTGGTCCGGGTGGTCCGGCGGGACGGCGGTGGGTGTGATCACCACCTCGGCGCCGTAGGCCTTGAGGAGCTTCACTTTCTCGAGACTCATCTTGTCGGGCATCGTGAAGATGCAGCGATACCCCTTGAGCGCCGCCGCGATGGCGAGGCCGACGCCGGTGTTGCCGCTCGTCCCCTCGACGATCGTCCCGCCGGCCTTGAGCGATCCATCGCGTTCGGCGGCCTCGATCAGGGCAATCCCGATCCGGTCCTTCACCGAGGCACCCGGGTTCACATACTCCGCCTTGCCGTAGATCGGGGTTCGGGCCGCGGAGCCGATGCGCTGGAGCCGGATGAGTGGGGTGCCACCGATGGTCTCGAGGACCGAACCATATGGAGTGGGATGGGGCAGGTAGGTCACGGCGTCTCGGGCTGACTCGTCGAGTCGGGGAGGGTGAAGTGGATCGGGACCTGGATCGGAGCCGTCACGGCGGTGTCGCCCCGATGAGCCGGCGTGAACCGTAGGGTCGGAGCGGCCTGCATCGCGGCCGCATCGAACTCACTGTGCCCGCTCGACTGCTCGATCCGGGTGGAGTCGTGGAGCACGACGCCCGCGGAATCGACCACCAGATAGAGCATGACCTCGCCCTCGATGCCCGAGGCAAAGAGCGCGGGAGGATAGGGGATCGGCTCCTGTGGGTCTTCGGGAGCGGCGGGAGTGAATGCTCCTGCTGTACCGGGTTCCGATCCGCAAGCGGCAAGGAGCAGGATCGCCATGAGCGCGAAGTATCGAGGCATCCGGGAAACCTAGAACGGAAGTTGGAAGTTGGAAGTCAGCAGTCACTTCCGACTTCTCTTACGGTGACGGCGAACCTTTGCCCGGTTGCCACACCCGTCCATCTCGCACCAGCGGCGCGACGCGTTGCGGGAGAGATCAAAGTGCAAACGGCCGCACGCATCGCAGCACTTGATCCGGTGACGCATCTCCCCCGAAAGGAGTTGTGCCGCCGACCACGCCGGCGGGAAGATCAACCTGAGGAGCGGAGTCGGTTCGGTGGTCCACCCCCAACCGTAACCGCGGACCGTGGGGACCAGACCCCGGGACGTCGCGGCACGGGTCAGCACACGATTGAGTTGCTCGAGGTCGTCGTCCCGGGAGCCGGTCCCGCGTGCCTCGTCGGTGAGCAGCCGGGTGAGTGTGTCCCGGAATTGTCGGACCCCGCGGACGGTGGCCGGGGTGTCGGCGGGATCGGAGATGCGATCGCTGTGGATAAATTCGATGGCGGGAGGCGGTCTATCCGGTAGAGGCATGTAACCATCATAATATCTTTTGATGGTTACAGGCCACTACTGTGCCGACCGACCGGACTATGGCGTATGGGCGTGGAAGTAGATCCAGGCGCGACCCGCCAGCGCGGCTACCGCATCCTGGCCTCGGGTCGACGTGAGATCGGCGCCATTCGTGGTGGCGAGTACGGCCACTCCACCATCGAGGGCAACTTCTGCGGTCGAGAAGTTCCAGTTGTTCGAGCCATCGTGGGTCACGTCGCGGCCCGGCGCCCACGGCCACGTCCCCGAGATCCACCCGCCGCCATACCCATTGGGTGCCACAGCGGTGGTCATCACCCGCGCGACAGACTGCGTCACGAGAGTGGATTGGCCCTGATCGGCCTTCATGATCTCCTGGATGACCCGACCCCACGCCGCCAGCGTCCAGTGCGACCGACCCGCGGAGGAGAGATATGGATCGTTGTCCGCGCCGGGGCCCTCCACCCAAACGCCGCCGATGCGTTCATGACCGATGGGGTTCTGGTTCTGATCGTAGGGGGCTGGGCCCCAGCCAAAACCGGTGATGCCGAGCGGGCCGAGCAGGCGCGACTGGAGGACGTTCTCCCATGATGTTGCCATCGCCCGTTCGACCATGTTGGCGACGATCATGATCCCGACATTCGAATAGTTGTAGCTGCCAACCGGAACTGCCGGGGGAAGCGAGGTCGCCCACTGGGCGATGTTGGCTCGCTGGGATGTCAGGCTGCCGTTTCCTGGAATCGCCGGGTTGGTGACGTTGGCCACCAAGCCACCGATGTGCCCCATGAGCATCTTGAGGGTGACGTTGCGGTACTCTGTGCGCATCGTGGCGGCGTACTCGGGGTAGGCCTGCGCCAACGTGGTGTTCCACGAGATCGCGCCCTGTCCCACGGCGATCGCGGTGGTGAACCCGGTGATGGCCTTCAGGTTGGACCCGATGTGCCAGCGGTCTCCCACGGTCACCTGCGTGGGCGATGAGATGCGTCGGCGGCCGGAAGCACCGGTACCAAACATTCCCTCGGATCGCCGGACGATGGCGACGCCCATCGCTGGGACATCGTAGGCCACCCGGATCGAATCGGCCAAGCCACTCAGCCATGCCGTCCGGGAATCGACTCGGAGCGTCGTCGTGGCGCTCTTGCCTTCGGAGGTGGCGGTCACGGTGGTGATCCCGGTGCCCATGCCGGTGACCACTCCCGTTTGCGAGACCATTGCCGCCGCCTCGTTGCTACTGCTCCACGTCACCGAGCGACCGGTCAGGGTCGCACCTCCGGCCGACCTGGTGATGGCCGCTAGCGACTTGGCCTCGCCGGTCTCGAGTTCGGAGGGGACCCCACTCAACGCCACACTCGCGACGGCGACAGGCGTCACCGTCACGCTGGCTGTCCCTTGGACGGTGCCCACCTGTGCGGTGACGGTGGCGCTCCCGTGTGCCACGGCGGTGACCCGACCTGAGGCACTGATGGTGACGACGCCAACCGGAGCCGCACTCCAGGTGACGTTGGCCGTTATGGTGGCGCCACTGGCGTCCTTGACCGTGGCGACGAGGGTGCCGGCCTCGCCTTCGACGAGGGCGAGCGTCGTCGGCGCGATGCCGATCGAGGCGGCGGTGGAGGGTGGCGGTGGCGGCGGTGGGGTGGTGGGGGTGGAACCACCACCGCAGTTCGACAAAACGGCGATGCCAAGTAGGCTGAGGACTGAGCGGTGCATGAAACCTCCTGAAGGGATCTGTATACAGGAGGCGCACGATCCCGCCGAGTCGGGTCACTCCTCTCGGATCTCCTCCCGCAGCCTTGCCAGCGCCTGCAACGCCTCGATCGGTGTCATCCGGTCGGGGTCGAGCGCGAGGAGGGCGTCGGCGAGTGGGGTTCCAGCAGGTGGCACGCGAGGAGGCCCCGCCGCTCCGGCTTCGCCAGAGGGCGGGGCGGATGGCGGGGAATCCCTGAAAAGGGATTGCTGGAGCGCGTCGGGATCGGCGGGCGCCATCCCCGGCACCATCCGGTGGCCGGTCTCCAGCGTCGCCAGGACCCCCTTCGCCCGGTTCACCACTGAGGCGGGCAGGCCGGCCAGTTCGGCCACATGGATCCCGTAACTCTGATCCGTCCCACCAGGAACGAGTCGGTGCAGGAATACAATCCGATCGCCGCGCTCGGCGACCGCGACGTTGTAGTTCCTCGCATGTTGCATCTGTTCGGGCAACTGCATCAGCTCGTGGTAGTGCGTGGCGAACATCGTACGGCAACCGATCCGGTCGTGCAGATGCTCGCTCACCGCCCACGCGATCGCGACACCATCGTAGGTGCTGGTCCCCCGCCCGATCTCGTCGAGCAATACCAATGACCGCTCAGTCGCGTTGTGGAGGATCGCGCTGGTCTCGCTCATCTCGACCATGAAAGTCGACTGCCCGCGGGCGAGGTTGTCACTCGCGCCGACCCGGGTGAAGAGTCGGTCGACCAGCCCGATCCGCGCCGTGGTCGCCGGCACGAAACTCCCCATCTGGGCCAGCAGGGCGCAGAGCCCGATTTGCCGGAGGATGGTGCTCTTGCCCGACATGTTCGGCCCGGTCACGAGCAGCAAGCGCGCCGACGCATCGAAATGGACGTCGTTCGGGACGAACTTCTCGCGCGCCATCATCCGCTCGATCACTGGATGCCTGGAGCCGGTGAGCGTGAGTTCCAGCCCCTCGTGTACCGTCGGCCGCGTCCACTGCTCACTCACGGCGACTTCCGCGAGCGAGGCGAGCACATCGACCCGGGCGAGCAGGTCGGCACTGCCCTGGATCCTGGCGATCGCATCGCCCACACGGCTCCGCAGTCCGACGAACAGCTCCTGCTCCCTCGTGACGATCCGGTCCTCGGCGCCCAGGACCTTGGCCTCGTACTCCTTGAGCTCGGGTGTGACGTAGCGTTCGGCATTGCTCAGCGTTTGGCGACGCTCGTAATCGGCCGGGACCGATGCCTGATTGGCGCGGGTCACCTCGATGAAGTAACCAAAGACCTTGTTGAAGGAGACCTTGAGCGACGCGATGCCGGTGCGCTCACGTTCGCGCTGCTGGATCTCGGCCAGCGCCTGCTTGCCGTTGTCGCGCAGGTTCCGGAGTTCATCGAGTTCCGGATCGAGGCCGGGCGCGATGATCTCGCCGTCGGTCTGCGTGATCGGCGGACGCTCGACCAGGGCGCGTGTGAGCAGTTCACGAATGTCGTCCAACGGATCGAGCGTGTCGGCGGCGTGCGACATGATTTGCGCGGGGCTCGCAGCAGCGATCTCACCAAGCACCGCATGCACCGCCGGAAGCTTGGCGAACGAATCGCGGAGGGCACCGAGTTCGCGGGGATTGGCTCGCCCCGATGCCGCGCGCGCGGCGAGTCGTTCGACATCACGAACACCGTCGAGTGCATCGCGGAGCCGCGCACGGAGCCGGCCCTCGGTGGTGAGTGTCGTGACCGCATCGAGTCGCGCGGTGATCCGATCGATCACGCGAAGCGGTGCCGTGGTCCACTGCCGGAGCAATCGGGCACCCATCGGCGTCATCGTGCGGTCGAGCGTCTCGACAAGGGTGACGCCCTTGGCGCCGGCCCGGAGCGGCTCGACCAGTTCGAGGTTGCGCCGGGTCATCTCGTCTATCCAGCAGAGATCGTCGCTGCGGCGCACAGTCGGCCGCCTAAGATGCGGCATGCCGGCCGGCTGCAGCTCGGCGATGTAGCGGAGCAGTGCTCCGGCGGCGCCGATCGCGGCTGCGTCGGCCGGTTCGAGTCCGAGTCCATCGAGTGAGGCGAGCTCGAGCTTGCGGGTCAGTTCATCCCGCGCGAGTTCGGGATCGAATTCCCATACATCGCGATGGGTGCGGAGCACTTCGGTGTCGAGTGGCGGATCGGTTGCGTCGCGTGCGAGGACGACCTCGAGCGGGGCGAGTCGACCAAGCGCCTCGGCGACGCCATCGGAGGCGAGTCGTTCGAGGACAAACTCGCCAGTCGAGAGGTCAATCGCCGCGAGACCATCGCTGTGGGTGGCCACCAGCCAGTTGTTGCGCGAGCCGGGAACGAACTCCTCGTCCAGGAATGCGCCCGGCGTGATCGTCTCGACCACGGCGCGCTTGACGATCCCCTTGGCGAGCTTGGGGTCCTCGATCTGTTCGCAGATGGCGACTCGGAAGCCGCGCTGAATGAACTGCCGCAGATATCCAGCGGCCGCCTTGACCGGCACGCCAGCCAACGGCGTACCGTCACCCCGTGAGGTGAGCGTGATGCTCAATACGCGCGCCGCCGTCTCGGCGTCGTCGTAGAACATCTCGTAGAAATCGCCCATCCGAAAGAAGAGGATCGCATCCTTGTGATGCGCCTTGATCTCGCGGTATTGGGTCATGAGCGGGGTATCGGCCACGCCAGAATCTAAGGCGAGAAGCGAGCTTTAGCCGCGAGCATTAGCTCGCGGTCGTGATGGTCGCTCCGCGCGTAGCGAACCAAACCGCAGCCAGATGGCTGCGGCTCGGCTTGACCGTGTGGTCCGCGTCGTTACGGAGCCTTCGTCACGAACGGCTGGCCGCCAACCGCCTTGGTCAATCCCGGCAGGGCAGCATCGGCGGCTTCACGCGTCGCAAAGGGTCCGGCCTGCACCCGCGTCAGGCCACTCGGACTGTTAGACCTGTAGGGAAGCAGGCCCGCAGTGCGGATCTGGCCCTCGAGTCGCGCGATGGCGACCGGATCGCTCACCGCTGCGACCTGAATGCGCCACGGACCCTGCGTTGCCGCCGGAGTTGGGGCCGGCGGATTGGGTGCGGTTGTCGGTGGGGTCACCGGTGGGGTGACCGGTGCCCGGACCGGGGCGGCAGTGTCGACCTGTTCCTTCTCGGGGGCCCTCACCGGCGGGGTGACCGGCGGCCGAACCGGTGCCTGCTCGATCGGCCGAAGCTCGGGTGTCCGCATCGGTGTCGCCGTCTGATTCCGCGCCGCGGCGGTGCACTGCCGCCGCGTGAACTCGATCTGGTTCCGCAACTCGACATTCTCGCCAACGCGCTCGAGTCCCAGGTCGAGCCAGGCGCACGCTCGCGGGGCATCGCCGCGCTCGAGTGCGGCGCGCGCTCCCCAGAGGGCGGCGTCAGACAGGATACTCGACTGCGGATAGGTGGTGATCAGCCGATCGACCCGGGTGACGGTGCCCTGGCTGTCGCCGGCGCCATAATCGAGCTGCGCCAGCCGAAGGAGCGCCTTGTCGCCCCAGCCCGAGCGGGCGAACTCGACCGAGATACGCGAGAAGAGCAGCCGCGCTTCGTCACCCGAGGCGGCGATCGTGGCCGCGGTGTAGAGCGCCTCCGGATACGCCGGATCGGTGGTTTCGGTCGTCTTGAGCACCGTGGCGATCATCGCGCGCGCGCTGTCGCTCCGCCCATCCTGAGCGAGCCTGAGAATCGACTGGAATCGTGGCGTGGTGGGTAGCGCAGAATCCTGGGCCACGAGCGATGTCGTCATGGCGAGTCCAAGGATGAGCAGCGCAGCAGAACGGCATACAGTGCGGGTCATGCGGCCTTCCGGGGTCGAGATGCGGCGAGGGTGAGCATCAGGTCGGTCACGATGCCTTCCTCTGTCGAGATGGTGGTGCTCTTGAGCGAGACGTCTGCCGCGAGGGTGAGTCGCACGGCAAGGGCAATTCGGCGTGCCGGCCATTGGCCCACGACTTCGCTCACGATCTCGGCGAAGGGACCGTAACTACCGACCATCGGACGGGTGTCGAAGCAGAGCTGGCGGACGGCGCTAGTGAGGGCATTCCCTCGGAGACCGCGCTGCTTCGCGGCGTGACGCGCCCATTGCAGCGCAATGAGCGAGGCACCGAGCGTGAACAGGAGTCGGACGCCGGAGATGCCGGTCTGTTCGAGGATCTGCGGCAAGATGGCGGTGGCAGCGGGGAGATCATCGCGGAGGACGGCGTCGCGCCAATCGTCGACGGTCTCGCCATGCCGAATGCCGACCAGATCCCCGACCGTGTCGCGATCAAGCGGATCTCCCCCCCCTAGTCCTCCCAGTTTGGCGACCTCAGCGGCGAGCAGTCCCAGATCACCGCGGGTGGCGCGCTGCAAGTGCTCGCGGGCGTCGGGCATGAGCGTGACATTCGCCGCGGCGAGCTGGCCATCGAGCCAGGCATCGAGGGCCTCGCCGACCGGCGCCGAACAATCGACCAGCGTGGCATGCTTGCAGAGATCGGTGTCGGGGTCCTTGGTGTCGCCCTGGATCATCACGAGGACCGTGTCGGCGGCCGGGCGTGCGA
Organism: Gemmatimonadales bacterium; assembly: GCA_038258395.1. Classification (GTDB taxonomy): domain Bacteria; phylum Gemmatimonadota; class Gemmatimonadetes; order Gemmatimonadales; family GWC2-71-9; genus Palsa-1233. Next base: position 18,785 of record JBBSPX010000015.1, read on the forward strand.
GGTACTCGGTCGCGGCGGTCTTGGCCTTGCTCTTCCGCTTCCACGCCTCGATGTCGCGGATCACGACCACGCGTCGGTCGGCCATCATCGGCAGGGTACTGCACGCCGCGGCGAGTTGATCGACGGCCAGGGTCGAGGCAGAGAGGAGATCGAGATTGAAGTCGCGGAGCCCAGGGTCGAGCACGCCGTCGATCACGGTCCGGATGACGTCGTCCTTGAGGATTCCCTCGGACCCTGCGACATAGTAGACGGGATCAGGGCCCTGCTTCGCGAGCCGACCGGCGAGCCGGTCGGGCGTGAGACGCGCCGCCATCAGCGCCCCGTGCCGAGGCTGGCGAGGGCGAGCACCGCGATGAGGGTCTTGGCGTCCATGATCTCGCCCGTGTGGATCCTATCCAGGACCGCCGACCAGCGCATCGAGTGGATCTCGAGCACCTCGTCCCGCTCATGGGCGGTGTCACCCGGGGTGAGCCCGTGCGCCGCGAAGAGATGGATCACTTCATCGGTGAAGCCGGGGGTGGTCCAGATCGAGGTGATCGGCTCGAGACGAGCGCAGTCGTAGCCGGTCTCCTCACGGAGCTCGCGGCGCGCGGTGACTTCTGCCGACTCCTCCCCCTCGCGCCGTCCGGCGGGAATCTCCCACAACCAGCCGCCGGTGGCATGGCGGAACTGGCGGATCATGATGATGCGCGGGTCCGGGTCGGTGGCGTCGTCGAGGAACGGCACCACCGCCGAGGCGCCCGAGTGCCGGAGCATCTCGAGCTCACCGACCTCCCCGTTGGGGAACTCGACGGTGTCGACGTCGAGCGAGACGACTCGACCGGTATGGATGCGCCGTGAGGAAAGGAGCGTCAATACGCCTGCACCTCGATCGGGCCGAGGCCGAGCGCTTCGATCCCGGGTCGGATCACCTTGAGATCACCGACCACCACCACGGTGAGCTTGGTCGGGTCGAGGTACTGCTTCGCGACGCGCTGCACATCGGCGACACTCACCGTGGACATGGCGGTGAGATCGTCGCCCGTGCGCTGAAGCGGCTCGCCGAAGAGCAACGCGGAGCTGATGGCGCTGCTCACCTGGCCGGCCGTCTCGTAGTCGCCCAGTGCACCGAGCACGAGATAGTTGCGCGCGCGTTGGAGTTCGACCGAATCGACCGGCTCATCACGCATCCGATTGAACTCATGGAAGAAGACCGCGAGGGACGAATCGGTGACATCGGTGCGCACCTGCGACGAGGCGCGGAACGGTCCGGCCACCGGGCTCCACGAGTAGCCCGAGTTCGCGCCGTACGAGTAGCCGCGCTGCTCGCGCAGGATGTCATTGAGCCTCGACGAGAACGAGCCACCGAGGATCGTGTTCATCACCTGGATCGCGGCGTAGTCGGGATTGTTGCGTGCGACGCCCGGGGCGCCGATGTAGATCACCGACTGTGCTGCGCCGGGCTTGTCGACCAGGATGACACGCGTCGCACCGCTCGGCGCCGCGGCCACGTCGGCAGCCGGTGCCTTGACGGCTTCGGTGTTGGGTGCCTGCCACGCACCAAATACCTTTTGCGCCCAGTTCTTCGCCTCGGCCAATGTCACGTCGCCGGTGACGATGAGGGTCGCGTGGCGTGGATCGGCGGCGGCATTCCAGAACGAGCGTACCGACGACGAGTCGAGCTTGGCGGTCGTCAGTGCATCCCCGCCTATGTCGACATTATACGGATGGCCGGCCGGATAGACGTTGCGGTAGAACACCCGGTTGGCGACCTGCCCGGGCGAATCCTTTGCCGAGAGAATGGCAGCTTCACGCGCCGAACGCTCGCGCGCAATGTCGGCGCTGGCGAAGGTCGGCCGGAGCACGACATCGGCCATCAACCCCATCGCCTGCTCGAAGGTGCGCTTCGGCGCCGTCGCGCTGATGCTGACATTCTCCCAACCGGCGCCGGTGCTGAGGTTGGCGCCGAGGAAGTCGACCGCTTCGGCGAGTTCGAGACCGGTCTTGTCGGCGGCACCCTCGTCGAGCATGTCGGCCGTGAAGGTGGCGAGGCCCGGTGCGGCACCGGCCGTCCGCGCACCGCCATCGATGATCAGGCGCGCACTCACCATCGGCACTTCGGCGTTTCGCGAGGTGAGAATCGTGAGTCCGTTGTCGAGGCGTGCGGTGTCGACGGTCGGGAGTGTGAGTACGGGCGCAACATCGAGGGCTGGCACTTCGATCACGGGACCGTCGGGCTGCTTGGCGCATGCGACGACGGCGAGGGCAAACAGTGGCAGGACGCGGTTCATCACTTCACCCCCGAGATCACACGTGGAGTCGCCTTCAGGTTGGTCTTGCCCATCGGCACCACGCCGACGATCGCGCGCGGACCGAGGAGGTATTTGGCCACTACGCGCTTGACGTCGTCGGCAGTGACCGCCCCCAGACGATCGAGATCGCGCTGGAAGCCGTCGGCCTGCCCGGTGAGGTAGAAGTACTCGTTGAGTTGATCGGCCTTGCCACCGACCGTCTGGATGCGCGACAGGAAGCTTGACTCCATCGAGTTATGTGCCTGTTCCATCTCGCGTGCGGTCGGACCCTCAGCGGCGAGACGGGCAAGTTCCTCATCGATCGCGCGCTGCAGCACGGGCAGCGCGATCCCGGGCTTGGCCTGTGCGACAATCCCGAAGTCCCCGGCGAGCTTCTTGGCCTCGGGTCGCGCAAAGACGAACACCGTGGTCTGGTCGTCGTACTGCAAGCGCTTGGTGAGGCGCGAGTTCTTCGAGCCCGAGAGGATCTGTCCCGCAACTTCGAGCGCAGCATCGTCGTCGCCCCAGGCACGCACGGTCGGGAACTGGTAGTAGAGCCGGGCGAGCTGAACCCGATCCTCCAGCGTTACCAGTGTGTCCTTCGCCATGGTGGGCTGCGAGGGTGACGGATAGCTGATCGCCGGGCCGCGCGGGATCGCATCGAAGTATTTGTGGACGAGTGCGAGCACATCCTTCCGGGTGACATCGCCTGCGATCACCATCGACGCGTTGTTCGGCGCGTACCAGGTGCGGAAGAATTCCTTGACGTCCTCGAGCGAGGCCGCCGACAGATCGGCCATCGACCCGATCACTGTCCACGAGTACGGATGGCCCGCCGGATACATCAGCGTCGGCATGACGTCGCCGACCATGCCGTACGGCTGGTTCTCGTAACTCTGGCGTCGTTCGTTCTTCACGATGTCGCGCTGGGCATCGACCTTCGCGCTATCCATCGTGGGAAGCAGCCATCCCATCCGATCGGCATCGAGCCAGAGCATCAGTGCGAGCGCCGAGCGCGGACCCGACTCGTAGTAGTTGGTGCGGTCCTCGGTGGTCGATCCGTTGTTGTCGGCACCGGCGGCCTCGAGCAGACGATCGAACTTCGGATATTCCGCATGCTCCGAGCCCATGAACATGAGATGCTCGAAGAGGTGGGCGAAACCGGTGCGTCCTGGCTTCTCGCTCCCCGAGCCCACATGGTACCAGGTGCTGACGGTGACGATCGGCGACGAGTGGTCCTCGTGCACGATCACGGTAAGGCCATTGGCCAGCGTGTCGACGGTGGCCGGGACGCTGATCGCCTGCGCGCCAAGCGGCGCGGCGAGGAGGAGCGTCAGGAGTCGGAGCGGTCGCATGGGAACCCGATTGGCGAGAAACGAGAAACGAGAAACGAGAAACGAAGACAGCCGAAAGATACGTCGCTACAGCTCGAACGTCTCCCCATGTTCGGGGATATCGACCCGCCCGACGCCCTCCTCCTCGAGGATCGCCTTCATCCCTTTGAGGGAGTCGGGTTCGCCGTGGACGCAGAAGGCCCGCTTGACCGGGCCGCCCAGGTCGCGGACCCAGCGGCGGAGCTCATCCTTGTCGCCGTGCGCTGAATAGCCATCGATCGCAATGATTTCGGCAGTGATCGAGCGCTCCTCGCCGTAGATCTTGACCGGCGTCCTCCCCTCCTTGATCCGGCGCCCGAGCGTGTGCTCGGCCTGGTAGCCAACGAAGACGATGGCGTTGTCGGGATTGTCGCCGTGGTTGATCAGGTGATGGAGGATGCGACCCGACTCGACCATGCCGCTCGCGGCGATGATGATGGCTGGTCCCTTGAGCGTGTTGAGTCCCTTCGATTCCTCGACGCTCCGGACATAGTGCATCATCCGATGATCGAGCAACTTCGATTCGGTACGAACGAGATCCTCGGATTGGTCGAAAATTTCCGGATGCATCCGGAAGACATCGGTTGCCTCGAGCGCCAACGGCGAGTCGATGAAGATCGGAATGTCGGGGATGGCGGTGTCGCGGAGCAACTCATGAAGCGCATACACCAACTCCTGCGTGCGACCGAGTGCGAACGACGGAATCAAGATCTTGCCACCGCGCGCGGCGACGCGACGGACGATGTCGCCGAGTACATTCGAGGCATCATGGATGGTGCCGTGCGACCGGAGCGCGTAGGTGCTCTCGACGATCAGGACATCGACCGGGCCCTTGGGGGCCGCGGGATCGCGGATGATCGGCTGGTTCCATCGTCCGATGTCGCCACTGAATACGATGCGTGGATCGCCGCTCCCTGAACCCTGGAGCACGACGCTGGCACTGCCGAGGATGTGACCCGCGTCGGTGAAACTGGCCGTGAGATCGGTGTCGCCGACCTTGAAACCGCGGGAGTACGGATGTGCGTGCATCAACTCCTGCACGCGTATCGCGTCGGCGGTGGTGTAGAGCGGCTCCGACTCGGGGCCGGCACGACCGCGCTTCTGGAGATAGCGGAAGTCGCTCTCCTGGATGTGCGCCGCATCGGCGAGCATCACCGCGGCGAGATCGCGCGTGGCCGGTGTCGCATGGATCGGCCCGTCGTACTGTCGACGCGCGAGCAGTGGAAGTCGACCGGCGTGATCGATGTGCGCATGGGAGAGGATCACGGCGTCGATCTCCCGCGGATCGAACGGCTCGGATCGGTTGAGCTCATCCGAGAACTTGCGCCGCCCCTGAAAGAGACCGGCATCGAGCAGGACGCGGTGGCCTTGCTGCTCGACGAGGTGGCACGAGCCGGTCACCTGACCGGCTGCGCCCCAGAACGTGATTTGTGATGTGCTCATGAGAGCATGCTCCGAATGACGAGGATGGGGAGCTTGGCTGCCTCCTTGAGGAGATAGCCGAGCTCGGTCCGGAAATGCGTGGAGATCGGTGAGGTGGTCGTGGGGGAAGTGTACGTCTGGAGGCCGAGGCGACGGCCCTCGAGTCGGAGGCGCGCCATGTGGAACGGATCGCTGACGAGGATCACCCGCAGCAGTCCCTCGCCCTTGAGCCGTTCGGCGACGGCATCCATCGAGCCCGCGGTGCTGCGACCTTCGGCGGCGACGACGACCTGTTCGGGCGGCAAGCCGAGCCCGGTCAGGTAACGCTGGCCCGCGGTGGCTTCGCTCATCCGATCGCCCTCGACGATGCCGCCGGTCACCACCACCAGGGGCGCCCAGCCGTCGCGGAACAGTTTGGCGCCGTGGTCGAGCCGGGCCTTGAGGACGGGTGATGGGCGGCCGTCGTACTGGGCCGCGCCGAGGATGACGATCGCGTCGGCATCGCGTCGCTCGTCGACGCGCGAGGCGGTGAGTACCACAATGAATGACAAGAGATAGATGGCGCCGGCGGCAACGGCGATCGCCATGATCCAGCGACGGGTCGCCGGCTTCAGAAGGGGAACGACTCCCCCTCGCGTGGCACGATCACGTCGCGCACGCTCTCCTCGCGGAGGATCGTCACCATCATTGCAACCGCAAGATCATCCCCATGCACGACGAACGCGCGCTTGATGTCGCCGCCGAGACTGCGGACCCAGGTGCGGAGTTCCTCGCCGTCGGCGTGACCGCTGTAGGCCGGCAACGCGGCGACGCGCGCCTTGACCGCCGTGTTGCGCCCACCGATCGACACCTGCTCGGCGCCGTCGAGCAACTGCTGCCCGACACTCCCTTCCTCCTGGAAGGAGATGAAGAGGACCGTGTCCTTCGCCTCGGGTAGTGACTGACGCAGGTGATGCGTGATGCGACCGGTGTCGCCCATCTCGCTCGGTGCGATGATGATGGCGGGACCGGTGTGGGCCTCGAGTGCGGCGCGACCGCCTTCGGCGCCGCCCTGGCGCACGAGTACCTGATCGAATGGTCCGCCATGTGCGAGATACGCCTGCTCGCCACGCGGGATCGCCTCGGGGTGTAGTCGCAGGATGGTGCTGTGCGAGATGGGTGCCGGTGTGTCGAGCCAGATCGGGACTTCGGGGATCATGCCGCGTCGCCAGAGTTCCTGCACGGCACGAATGAACTCGTGGATCGGACCGACGCTCGACGCGGGCACGATGAATCGTCCGCCGCGCTCGGCGGTCTCGCGAATGAGTGTCGCGAGTTGATGTTGCGCATCACCGAACATCAAATGCTTCGCGTGCGCGTAGGGTCCACCGATGATCAGGGTGTCGACCGGACCGGGCATCGGTTCGGGGTCACGGAGTAGCGGCGAGCCCGATCTACCGAGGCAGCCCGAGTAGACGATCCTGTGGGATCCACCTTCTCCAGTGCGGAGCTCGATCGATGCCGACCCGAGCGTGTGACCGGCGTCGGCGAACTCGAAGACCAGGTTGC
>JBBSPX010000016.1:0-25311 GCA_038258395.1 Gemmatimonadales bacterium
AGCCCGCCACCCGGGAGTGGCTCGCTGTGCCAGCTCGATCCGGCCCGTGACAGGACCGTCCCATCACTTGCGCCGACCCAGGGTATCCCGGCTTCATCCGTGTATGCCGCCAGCAGTGAGGCATCGGTGAGGCCCTGGAGCACCGTCGACAACGCCACGAACGGTGGCGCCGGTGGCGGAGGTGGGGGGGGGAGAACGACATCATGCGGATGGCACGCGGTGCCGAGCAGGAGGCACGTGATCATCAGCCAGCGCGAGCTCGACGTGCGGATCAATGGGACAATGAGCACCTGGGCTCCGGGATCGGGAGAACATCTGTCACGCGGCGAAGGTCGTCATGGTCGAGGTTCGACCGGATCCTTGTCCGCACGTCGGATCAGCACGAGAATATCGGCGCGCTGCTGCCGATAGAGGAACGCGCCGCCGATCGCGGCGAGGATCAGGAGCGCAAGACGCGCGGTCGTGGCACCACCGAGGAGGGGTCCACCGAGCACCCAAGTCACGACAACTGCGAGGACCGTTCCAGGCAACCACCCGTGTGATTCGCGCCCGCGCTGCTCGGCGAGTGCGAATCCGAGTGTGGCGTAGCCGACAACGACCTGTATCATGGCGAGGGTGCCAGCCCGTGTCGCCTCGCCGCCGCCATTCCACGACAACGACCCGAGGCTCGGTGAAGTCGTCACGAACCACGGCGACAGCAAGGTCAGGACGACCAGCACTGCCGACGGCTCCACACGTCGTTCGATCCGCGTCCTCCGTCCCCACCAGCGGTCGCCGGCAACGAGGCTGACGGCAAGAACACCGACCGCGAGGCTCCCCCACCCTGGTCGGATGATCAGTACCGGGAGCAGCGCCACGAATGCCCAGGCGACCCCTACCCGCGCGAGGCGCGGCCCCCGAGGCACGCTGCCGCCAACCGCCGCACTCTGACCTGCGGCGGCCAATGCCACCCCAGCGCCGGCGGCCACCGGGAGCGTCAGGGCAACCCGGTCCGCAGACACGATCCCATCGAATGCCAGGAGCCATGCCAGCGGGACGAGCATCCAGGCGAGGGCCACCAATGGCAGATCGAGGAAAAACCGCGAGACCAGGACACCCCCTGCGCCGAGGCGACGGCGAACATGCAGGGAAGCCAACGCACCGAGCCCCGCCCCCAGCCCATTCGACAAGATGTCGCTGACCGCGCTGTAGCGCCCGGGGAGCATCATCTGGGCGGTCTCGATCGCCAGGGAACTCAGGAGTCCCAGGACGGTGATCCCGAGCACCGTCCACCTGCCGCCCTGGACCCGCTCGAGCAGAAAGCCGAGCGGCATGAACAGAACGATATTGAGGAGCACATCGCGTGGCTCGGTCGCCGCGAGGCTCTCCCAGCTGGCGGTCCGTATCAGGTCCAGGGAGAACGCGAACGGCGCCAGAACGATGGCCGCCACCACGAGTCCCAACCAACCGAACAGGAGCCATCCCAGCCGGCGACCGGCGGGATCAGCCATTGCCCACCTGATTCCATTGTGATATCATTTAGATGTCACTTTAAACGGGGATCTGATCATGATTCGTGAAGTCACACGCAAGGCAACCAACGGGATCTTTGCCCTCCTCATCCTGCTTCTCATGGCGGTCCTGTCGGTTGCGGTCCTAGCCAGTGGCGCCAACGAGGAGAATGTCATCAAGGGGGTCCTCGGCACCCTCCTCGGCCTCGCCACCCTGATCGGCCTGACCGGGCTGTTTGCGATCCAACCGAACAACGCGAAGGCCTTGACGCTCTTCGGCAAGTACAAGGGCTCGGTCCGCGAGCCAGGGCTCTGGTGGATCAATCCTTTCATGGCGAAGAAGCTGGTGTCGCTCCGTGTCCGCAACTTCGAGACGGCACAGCTCAAGGTCAACGACCTCGACTCCAACCCTATCGAGATCAGCGCGGTGGTGGTCTGGCAGGTCTTCGACAGCGCCGAGGCGCTTTTCGAGGTCGACAACTACGAGGATTACGTGCGGGTGCAGAGCGAATCGGCGGTGCGGACCCTCGCGACGCAGTACCCCTACGACGCCCACTCCGTCGATGTGGTGTCGCTCAGTCACAATGCCGCCGACATCTCGGAGCGCCTCGCGCACGAGGTCCAGGATCGGCTGCAGAAGGCGGGGATCAAGGTCCTCGAGGCACGGATCACGCACCTGGCCTATGCCCCCGAGATTGCCCAGGCCATGCTCCGGCGCCAGCAAGCGAGCGCCATCATCGCCGCGCGCGAGAAGATTGTCGAGGGTGCCGTCTCGATGGTCGCGATGGCCCTCGCGCAGATCGAGCGCGATGGGATCGTGGTCCTCGATGACGAACGGAAGGCCTCGATGGTGTCGAACCTCCTGGTGACGCTCTGCACCGACCAACCGATGCACCCGGTGATCAACACCGGCACACTCCACCACTGAATCGTGGCCGAACGCAAGGCGGTCCTCGTCCGGCTCGACCCGGCGCTGCATGCAGCACTGCAGCGCTGGGCCGCCGACGAGCTGCGCTCGTTCAACGCACAGGTCGAATTCGTCCTGGTCCGAGCACTCAAGGAGCACGGTCGGGCTCCGCGTGCGCGGATGGAGGATGAACGATGAAGGATGAAGGATGAAGGATGAACCATGCAGGACCATCCTCAATCCCTGATCGCACATCCTTCATCCTTCATCCTTTATCCTTCATCGTTTCGTCGTCGCCCCTTGCTCCACCTCGGGCTGGTCCGTGTCATCATGGCCATGCAAGCGGGCCTGCCTGGCCAGCTCCTCGTAGTCACGGTGGATCGCCTCGAGATCTTCCTGCTCGAGTTCCTCGAGATCGAGCAGCCGGTTGTGCGCGCCCTTGGTCGCCCGAATCAGTTCGTCCAGCTTGACCTGGACCGCCTCCGCATCGCGGTTCTGGGTGTTCTGGATGAGGAAAACCATCAGGAACGTCACAACGGTCGTCCCGGTGTTGATCACCAGTTGCCACGTGTCGCTCCAATGAAAAAGCGGACCGGTGACGGCCCAGACGACGATAACCGAGACCGCCAGAACGAACGTCACAGGTCGGCCGGTGGCCCGAGACGTCCACTTCGCAAAGGCACGGAAACGGGATGGGGCAGCTGGCATCGGACTTACCTCCACGGAACGATGAAGGATGGAGGATGAACGATTGACGATGAGCTATGGAGGGACACCCTCCAACCTTCGACTTTCGACCTTTATCGTTAATCGTTAATCGTTAATCGTCAATCGTTCCACGAATGCCTCAAGATCCTTGACCGTCACATCGATCGGCAACATCCCGTGGATCGTGCCCGGCACTCCGATGAAGCATATCTCCCCTAGCCCGGCGCCCCCGGCCCCGAGCGCCGCTGCGGGGCTCCGGACTGCGGCTCGTACCGAGGCTGCGGGGAGTTCGGCGGCCTCCAACCAGCTCCTGATGGCCTCCGAGCGAGGAAGCCCGGTCGGCCCGCTGCCGCCGACCTCGACTCGCTCACCATGCGAGAGCCCGAGCCCGGAGAGCAGCGCGGGTACCGTACTCGGGTCGCCCGCGAAGAGCAGCAGGATCGGGCGCCCGGACGCGATGACGTGATGCCATGCCGACTCGGCATGTGGCGCCACCCGCAGCAATCCCGACGCAATCAATCCCTCCCATTCCCGCCCGATCCGGAGCTCGAGCTCCGGCGCGCGCTCGAGCACGTCGAACCGCCCGTGGCCCTCGAGAAGGGTCCGGAGGGCCCAATCGATCGACGCGCCTGCCACCTGCTCCATTGCTCCAGGGCGGAGCACGATACCTTCGTCGGCCAGGAGATCCGCGTACGTGCACCCCATCAGGCCCCGGTCGTCAACGAGAGGGCCGACCACTTCGATCACCAGACCGCCGGTCTTCCCGCTATTTTCGGTCGTGCGGCTCACTATCCACCTCTTTGGGGGTCTCGTTTCATGTCACGCATCAGCCAGTCATTCCTCGTCCTGCCATTCGCCCTCGTCCTTTCGGTCGCCTGCAGCGACAAGGCTGCCGATGACGCCGGGAACCAGGATTCCGCCAACGTCGCCGTGATCGATGTCCCGGCCTCGCCACGGATCGTCTCGATCGACATTGGCCGCGCAGTCGATGAGAACCAGCGCATCATGGGCGGTGTCGTCGAGCGATTGACGCATGGCGACACCCTCTATGTCGCGATCGGCGCGTCACATGTCCCAACCGGCACGCCAATCTCGGTACGATTGCTGAGTGGTGACAAGGTGCTCGAGACGATGGAGCTCACGGCGACCGAGCCGGCGGCCGATGGGACGGCGCGGATGACGGCCACGCTGCCCGCCGCGGCGTCGATCAGCGCAGGACTCTATCGCATCGAGGTCCTCCTGGATGGGGTCTCCCAGGGGATCCGGGAAATCACCGTCGGCGGATGACTCCGGTGCTCGTCGCGGTCGGGGCTGGCTCAGGTACCCGACTGCGACGACCCGTTGCCGTTGCCAAGAAACCGCCGCTCGAAACGACGGCCACCAATCAGGACCGTCAGTGCGATCGCCGTGGCCACGCCGGCTTGCATGTAGAGCCCAACACCACACGCGACCCCGATCCCGGCGACAAGCCATATCGCCGCTGCGGTCGTCAACCCCTCGACGTTGCCGTCTGGCCGGTGGTTCATGATCACGCCCGCACCGAGGAATCCGACCCCGGTCAGCACACCCTGGATCACGCGGGACATCGGGTTCGGATCCAGACTGGCATCGGCGAGCATGACTACCGGTGCGAACGCCCCACCCAGGGCAACCAACGCCAACGTCTTGAGGCCGGCAGGCTTGCGCCGCAATTCGCGATCGGCGCCGATGATCGCACCGATGATCGTCGCGGCACCGAGCCGCCAGAGTACATCAATCACGCCCACGTGTCCGCCTCCCGACCTAAGGTCCACCGGAAGGGAGCCACGCCCCGCCAGAACGGCAAGGGCAGCGGGGAGCCCGCTCGGGATTCAGTGTTCAGCCGGCGGTGGCGGCAGGACCCCGACCACCCGTAGAATGGCATCATGACCACGCCAGCACTCCCTTCCCGACGGACAATGCTCCAGGCAGTGACCGACCGCGATCCCTCCTGGGACGGTGTCTTCGTTGTGGCGATCACCACGACGGGAATCGCGTGTCGCCCGACCTGCCCGTCACGTCCAGCACGTCCGGAGCATCGCCGCTTCTACCCGACCCTCGACGCAGCCGTCGAGGCCGGATTCCGTGCGTGCCTGCGCTGCCGACCGGAGCTCAGCTCAACCACCCCGGCTCTCTGGGAGCGCGCAGTCGCGCTAGCGGACCAGATGGCGCCCGAATGGCCGGACGACGACGCCTTGCGAGCCCATGGACTCGATCCTGTCCAGCTCCGTCGCCTCGGCCGACGTCTGCATGGCATGACCTTTCACGCGTGGCTCCGCGCTCGACGGATCGCCACCGCCCAACGTCGCCTTCACGATGGCGAGGAGCTTGATCACGTGATTCTCACATCTGGCTACACATCCCACAGCGGATTCCGCGATGCGTTCGCACAGGTGATGGGACAGTCTCCCGGTCGAGGGCGCGTTAGCGAGCCGATCGCCATGCGGACGATCGATTCCCCGGTCGGTCCACTGGTCACCGCCGCAATCGACGAGGGCATCTGCCTGCTCGAGTTTGCCGATGAAGCGCGCATCGCACGCCAAGCCACTCAACTCTGCCGCTGGTTCTCGGGCCCGATCATCGCGGGTACACATCCACATCTCGAGACACTCGCCACCGAACTCGAGGCCTACTTCGAGGGGACACCCATGGCCTTCACGGTGCCGACGGCTCTGCGCGGCACACCATTCGAGGTGCAGACGTGGCAGGCCCTGACCACGATTCCGCACGGCGAGACCCGGAGTTATCTCGACGTTGCACGGCTGATCGGCAACGCCGGCGCGGTCCGCGCAGTCGGCAGTGCCAACGGCCGCAACCGGATCGCCATCGTGATCCCCTGCCACCGAGTAGTCAACGCTGACGGTAAGCTCGGCGGCTACGGCGGCGGACTCTGGCGCAAGCGACGCCTCCTGGAACTGGAAGCCGCGCCGCGCGCCGAGCCGCGCGCATAAGCCGAGCCGGCGGCGTCAGCCCGCGGTTTGGTTGGTCAATCGTTGAGCCTATCCCCGCGCCTTGATCAACTTTCCCCCCACCACCCACCACGTTCCGAGAACCATCAGCACGGCGCCGAGTGTCCGGATCGCGATGGCGATCTCCTGATCCTGATTGATCAGATTCCATGTCGTCAGCAGGAAGGTCCAGTCATGCTCGCCGCCGCCGACGAGCGGCAGCAACTGGGCGCGCGCATCGGCGACATACCGGGCCACGTTGATGGCACTCTCACCGAGCCACCAGATCATCACGCCGGTGGCGAGTCGGTCTGCTCGTCGATGAAACGCCACCGCGAAGACGATCGGAATGATGAGTTGGAAGAGCGTGCCACCCAGCGCCATGAGTTGGTCCCCGCCCCAACCGAAGACCAGGTGACCGGTCTCGTGCACCGGCAGGTTGATGTAGTCCGGCAGGTGCCATTCCTGCCATGTGCCGAGCACGCGGAGTGTGTAGAGCGCGAGGATCACGGCGACGACCGCGCCGATGTGGCGCGGCCGGGCGGGCATCGGAAGCGCGACCTCACGGTCGCGCCTAAATGCGTCTCGCGTCATGCCCAGATCAATTTGAGGCCCGCCATCAGCAGGACGACCGCCAGCATGGCACGGATCGCGGCGCTCGGCAGTCGTGTGGCACCCAGGTGTGAGCCGATCGTGCCGCCAAGGGCCACCGCGAGACTCCACGGTAGCAGTTGAGGTGGCCAGTCGCTGACCGTCCCGAGTTGGCCGAGCAATCCCGCCGCCGAGTTGGCGAGGATGAAGACCACGGAGGTGGCGGCGGTGGTCCTGAGCGTGGCCCAGCCGAGCAGCAGCAACAGCGGGCTCAGGAATATCCCCCCCCCGACACCCGTGAGGCCGGCCAGGAAACCGAGACCGGCACCGGTAGCCAGCGCGATGCCGCGTGGCGGCGCGCCAGTGGACGTATCGGGCGCGCGAAGTTGCACGAGAAATCGTGCCGCTGACGCGAGCAACACGACGCCGATGATGATGCGATAGACGGTGACCGGTAGGGCAAGCCGTCCACCGAGGTACGCCATCGGCACCGACGTGATCAGGAACGGCCAGAGTAGCGGCCAATCGCAGTGTCCCGCGCGCACGAAGGTGCGGGTGCCGATGCTGGCCACGATCAGGTTGAGGGTGAGCGCCACCGGTCGCATGACGCCCGGCGCCACGCCGAGGAGTGCCATGATGGCCAGATACCCTGACGCACCGGCGTGCCCGACCGACGAGTAAAGGAGCGAGGCGACGAAGATGGCGAGGGTTCCGAACAGCACGCGGGTTCCGTGGTCGAGCAACTATGCCGTGCGGAGAGCGGCCGTCGCCGTCATCTCGACGCGACACCCCTCTCGGAGCACGGCGCCACCCACGATGGCACGGGCCGGTCGATGCGCGCCAAAATGTCGGACGCACGCCGCGTTGACACCTGGCCAATCCTCGCGCGCGATCACATGAACCTGCAAGTGCAGCACAAGGTCGAGTCCACTCCCCGCGGCATGCAGAATGGCCTCGAGATTCTGCAAGGTGCGATCGGCCTGTTCTTCGGCCGTCACCCCAGCCACCTCGCCCGTGTCGGGGTCGATTGCGAGCTGTCCGGCGACGTACACCAAGTCGGCATGTACGACCGCCTGACTGTAGTGACCCAGCGGAGTCGGAGCGCGGTCGGTGTGGATGGTTCGGATGGTCATCGCCGCGATGCGGCGATCAGTGCACGCACGCGCTCGATCGGCAACGCCTCGGCGGTGCGACCGCGGTAGGTGACGGACGTGGCGCGCAGCAGGGAATTGTAGATCGCCTCCTCGGTCGCCTCGATTGTGGCGAGGAAGACCGGCGAGATCGCATCATCCGCGAGCACGCTGTCCGAGCGAATCGTCAGGTCACGCGGTCGGCGCACCGACTCCGCCGTGGAGAATGCGATCACGAAGTCGCCCGACCCATTGGAGGCATCCGAACCGGTGCGTCCCAGGCCGAGCATCGCGCGAGCGGCGACGCGCTGGAGCTGGCGCGCGGTAAGAGGGGCGTCGGTCGCGACCACGATCATCACGGAGCCGTCACCTCGCTCACTCGGGAGCGCACTCCGGTACGAGTAGCGGTCGAGCGCCTTGCCGACCGGCACGCCGTCCATCTGCAGGACACCCCCGAAGTTGGTCTGTACCAGCACGCCGACCGTCCATCCCCCGAGGGAACTCGGCAGGCGACGGCTCGACGTCCCGATGCCGCCCTTCCAACCGAAGGCCTGCGTACCCCGCCCTGCCCCGACGCTCCCTTCGGCGACCGGACCATCGGCCGCCTCCTCGAGTGCCTGTCGGACATCCCCCGGTCGGACCGGCCGCAGGCGAATGTCACTGAGACCGCCATCATTCGTCTCGCCCACCACTGGGTTGATCGACCTGACCTGATCCATGCCGGGTTGATCGAGCAACCACGCCACCATCGCGTCGGCGGCCCGCCAGACGCACAGGGTGCAGGTCAAGAGGATAGGCGTCTCCAGCTCACCCAGCTCGTTGACCTGGGTGCTGCCGACAAGTTTGCCAAAGGCATTACCGATGTGCACCCCAGCCGGCACACGGTCCAGGAAGACGTTGCCGCCATGGGGCAGGATGGCGGTGACCCCGGAATTGATGCTGTCACCGGCAGTGATCGTCACCTGGCCGACGCGGACACCACCGACATCGGTGATGGCATTGAGCGGACCGGTCGGCAGGACCCCTGGACGCAATCCCAGGTCGCGGGCGCGTGGACGATCGGATTGACCGTATGCCGGAACAGCGAGCAGTGCGAGCAGAACCAGGGAGACGGCGCGACGCATCATCGTGCCGCGCTCGGTCCGGCGCCCACCAGGACGCCCACGCCAACCAGCGCCGATGCGGCGAGCAGGATGCCGACGTGTTGCCCCGTCATCACCGCCAGCGGCGATGCCAGCCCCAAGCCGACCAAGCCACCGATCGAGCCGCCCTTGAGTCGGTTGGGGTCGAACCAACCCCGATGACTGGCGAACCGGAGGGCGGCCAGCAAGGTGAGTGTCCCACCGACCATCGCGCCGAGCATCGCGGTCCGTCGCCCGAGCGGGCGACCCGCAAGGACACCGGCCAACGCGCCGAGTCCGGTGAGGATCGAGGTGACAATGATCAGTCGCAGGTATCGCATGATGCCCCGTGGGAGAGAAGTCCTGCGCGGCAGATCACGGGCACGCGGCGCGGCTAGCCCGACACCGAAATTTGGCGGTGCCCGCCACCGAGGGCAAAAAGCGGCGCACCAATGATCCCTGCCGCCCAGACCCAATCCGGATAGTGCCCTGCTGCGAGTTCACGGAAGACGATCACCGCGAGGACGATTGCGAAGAGCCAGACGGTACCGCTCTCGTGGCTCCATTTCCAGGCGAGGTGGCCGCCGAAGTAGCCGGCGACGAACCAACCACCGAGGAGCAGGAGCATGGCAAGCAGGGGTGCCTCACCTGCTTCGAGTGCCTTCTTGATCGCTGCGGGGTTGTCAATCGCGACACCCACCGGCGCTGGCCGAAGCCCTGCCTCGGCCAAGCCGATCAGGTGAATGCAGATGATCGCGAAGACAATCGCGCCAGCGAGTGCGAAGAGTCGGCGCGTGGTCGATGACATGTCGCCATCCCGGTTGGCGTGAATCCGTACGATGGTCAGTTGAAGCGAACCCGCTAACAGTCTCGGCTGGTGCCTCAGCGTCCTGCAAATGTATCGCAAGCCGAGGGAGTACCGGCATCAAATCCGCGCCGGAACCACCGCATCCGCTCCTCGGAGGTTCCGTGGGTGAAACTCTCTGGCTGCACGCGCCCGGTTGCCTCGCGCTGCAGGCGGTCGTCGCCCACGGCGGCGGCGGCCCCGAGGCCCTCTTCGATGTCACCCTGCTCGAGACGACCTTCGCGTGCCGCGCGTGCACCCCAGACCCCCGCAAAGCAGTCTGCCTGGAGCTCCAGCCGTACGGAGAGTTGATTCACCATCTCGGGCCGCTGTTGTTGGGCCTTGCTCACCTCGTCACTGGTCCCGAGGAGCTTCTGCACGTGGTGACCGATCTCGTGGGCGAGCACATAGGCCTCCGCGAAATCGCCCGGCGCCCCGAACCGTGTCGCCAGTTCGCGGTAGAACCCGAGGTCGATGTACACCTTTTCGTCACCCGGACAGTAGAACGGGCCGGTCGACGATGCCGCACGGCCACACGCCGAGGCAACAGCGTCGCGAAAGAGCACCAACTTGGCGGGCCGGTAGGGGCTCCCCTGAGCGGGCAGCAGTTCCTGCCACATCGACTGGGCATCATCGAGCACGAACGAGATGAACTCGACTTCCTTTTCTTCGGCTGGATCATTCACCGGCGCCGCGGCTTCGGTCGGCGCTGCCCCGCCACCAATCTGCTCGGCAGCACCGAGGAGGGCCAGCGGATTCTGCTTGGTGACGAGTGCGAACACGACCACCAGGATGATGCCGCCCAGTCCAAGGCCACCGGCCCCGCCTGGAATGCGTCCTCGGGCGCCTCGTCGGTCCTCGAGATTGCCCGACCGACCCGTATTGTTCCACCGCATGGCTCACCTCCGTTGTGGGCCTCCGACCCCGATGCGGGGTTGGTCAATCTCAATATAGGACGCGATCCACCGCTAGCGTGGAACCGTGAAGAGTCGTGACCAGCGCACCGCGGAAAGGAACGGTAGCGGCTTGTAGCTCGAGGGGTCCCAACTGTAGTAGATCAGGACTGGCGTCCCTCGGACGTTCTTGCGTGGAACCAAGCCCCAGAACCGGGAGTCTCGCGATTGATCCCGATTGTCGCCCATCATCCAGAGTGAATCCTTGGGAATCACCAACGGTCCCCAATCATGAATGTCGGGCATATATCCGTCGGGATCCGGGCCAACGTAAAGGGCCAGCTGTCGCTGCCGCATGCCGAGCCGAGTGGACTCCCCGGCGCGGCCAGCCGGATCGGTGCCTTGGGCCCACGGCTCGACGAGAGCGATCCCGTTGCGATACAGCGACCCAGAACGCATCTCGACCGTGTCGCCCGGCGTGCCGATCAGGCGCTTGACGAGCATCGAGTCCTCAATCGGCGAGAGGAACACCACGATGTCATCCCGACGCGGCTCGCGGAGCGGTGGAGTCCGTACATCGATAAGCGGGATCTTCGCGCCATACAGGAACTTGTTGACGAACAGCACGTCACCGACCATCAGGGTCCGTTCCATGCTGGGCGATGGAATCCGGTAGGCCTGGACCACAAACGTCGTGAGCAACACCCACGCGACCACGGTCCAGACGATGGCCTTGATCCACTCGATGACCTTCGACTGCGGCGTCTTCGGCTTGACTACTTCTGGCATGCAGCGGGCTCCACGTCAATCAGGTCGGTTGGCGGCAAGGGCGTACACCACGACCGGCAATATGCGCGCTCAGGTTCGCGGCGGTAGGGGGAGGCGGGGATGAATGGTTCCAAAAGCCGGCGTCCTCAGAAGGTCCAGGTCGCGACCCGTCCAGGCCCGAATCGCAGCCGCGCGACGCCCCCAAAGCGGTAAGTGGGGTTCCCGTTTGCCTCGCGACGCAGGCGCCACGCCAAGCGCTCCACGCCCGGCCCACGGTAGTCCGGCACCAGACGGAGTGTCTGATTCGGGAAGAGCACGACCCAACCTTCACCCTCGGGAACCACGTCGGCTCCCGCCGAACGCAGCAGCGGCTCCAGCCGTCGGAGCGTGCTGTCGCTGAGTGCAATGGTCGCAGACTCGAGATAGTACATGAGCGGTGGCTCAGCCACCGTCGCATCGATGTCTGGCGGCGGCGGGGCGGCGACAATTTCGACCAGCGGCGGGAGCGAGTCGGCCATCAGGTGCTCCGCGAGGGCACTTCCCGCGACCGGGGCAACCCCGAGGATCACATCGCCCACTCGCCGCCCTTGGGCCGTATCCTCGGGAGTGAGGACGAGGCAGGTCAGCCGACCGCAGAGTCGGACCTGCGCGTTGCCGGCGAGGTACCCCGCTCCGAAGCCGACGGGCAGGAACTCGGACGCCCGAATCTCCCGCCAAGTCGGCGCATCGACCACCAGGGTGACGCGGGTGAGCGCCACCGAAGGATGGGTCGGACCGGCGACGGCAAGGAGGAGCGCGAGCAGGGTCACGGGGACGACTCAGTTCCGGTTCGAGTTCAAGGCCGGGAAAGTTGGCTGGTGGTATAAATCCCCACCACCGTTACGCCAGTGGACGAGTCTGCTACGGGGAACAGCACGCGAGCTCCAAGGAAATGATGCCTGCCCCCTCCGCGCGGTCGCCCCCGCGACTACTCGGCCTCGATCTGCGGGGCGAGGTACCGATCCAGTGCCGCCGCCACTCGTTCGAGGCGCGCCATGTCCAGCGCGGTGTCGAGCGGCAGACGTTCCCCGGCGACGGCCCATTCGATGTCCATCCACCTGGAAATGACCGAGCCGCCAGTGGACCGCGCCGCTTCGATCCAGAGCGCGCGCTCCTTCGGCTCCCAGATCAACCGGAGCGCGAGGTCCCCCTTCAGGTACTCGGCAGATGCGGCGCCTTCGATGTCATCGGCGTACTCACGTGCCGAGACGACAAACCGATGCGCTTCGAACCGCGGGCCCAGGTAGATCGACGCCCGTGTGAACGGCTCGGACTCCACATGGACCCGCGGCGCATCCGTCGTCACGACTGGTCCTGAAATCGCCGCATCCAGCGCTCGACTTCGTGGGCCCATGACTTGAGGAACTTTCGCGTCGACTCATCGACCAAATGCAACTCGCCATCGAACTTGTCCTGCGCATCGCCAACGAGCACTTGCGGTGATGGCATGGTGGGCGCATTGAGCTGGGCCAGTGTCTGACGCATCATCGCCTGCGCCCGGTAGGTGCCGATCGGACCGCTCGACGCACCGAGGATTGCGGTCGGCACTCCGAACAGCCCGTGCGGCATCGGGCCGCGCGACAGCCAGTCAATGGTGTTCTTGATACCCCCTGGCATGCCGTGATTGTATTCGGGACTCGCGATCACCAAACCGTCTGATGCCCGAATTGCGCGTTGCAGCTCCTTGGCCTGCTCGGGAATGCCGTTGGCTTCGTCGTCATCCGCGTCGTACACCGGCAGGCCGCGCCATTCGAGTCGCGTCAGCGTCACGCTGTTCGAAAAGACCTCGGGCAGGAAACGCAGCAACGCCGCATTGTAGGATGCGGTTCGCAGGGAACCACACAACGTGACCAGAGACAATGAATCCGTCATGAACGTCGCTCCGACACCGCGCCACGCGCGACGTCCGGGATGGGTGAGAGTCGTGCCTCGATCTCGGCGCGTTGCGACTCGAAGGGCGGCGGCAGGATCAAGCGGCTGCCGAGTTCCTCGAGCGGGTCATCGATCGTGAAGCCAGGCCCTTTTGTGGCGAGCTCGTACAGAATGCCGCTCGGCTCGCGGAAGTAGATCGATTGAAAGTAGTGACGATCGATTACCGGCGTCGATGCGACTCCATGCTTGCCGAGGTGTGCGAGCCAGGCCGGGTGATCGGATCGTTCCGTCGCCCACGCCACGTGGTGGACCGTACCGCCACCCGGCCGGCCATGCTGCTCCGGCGGCGTCTCAAAGACGATCCGGCCGCCTCGGGACCCGCCGCGCAGCTCCCAGGACTCCAGTTCGCCGTCGCGACTGGCGCCGAGCACCGTCTCGAGCAACTGCCGACTCCCCGCGAGATCACTGCCGTAGGCCATCACATGGTCGAAGCCGCGGAGATCGTGCTCGGGTGGGATCTCTGGGTGCCGTCCGCTCAGCACCGGGTCGGCGGTCTGATCGACCACCAGCGCGAGTCCCAACCCCTCGGGGTCCGCGAAGTCGATTCTCCCGGGCGCACGAGTCACCTCGACGGTCTCGCCAGTGAGACGGTCCGCCCAGAAGTCGAGTGACGCCTCGGAGGCCACTCGCACGGCGATCCGATGAACCATCCCCGCTCCGGCGCGTCCGGGCAGTGCGCCGGGGTACTCGAAGAAGGTCAGGTCGCTGCCGGGTGAGCCGTCATAGTCGGCATAGAAGAGGTGGTAGACGTGTGGGTCGTCCTGATTAACCGTCTTTGCGACGAGACGCATTCCGAGGACCCGCGTGTAGAAGTCGAGGTTGCGCGCCGCATTGCCGGTAATGCAGGAGATGTGGTGGATGCCATCGAGTTGCATGATGTCGTGGTCTCGCGGGAGAGGGTACGGCCGACCGGTGGTGGGACGCCGGTGCAGCCTTTCATCACGTAGAGAAAACGACAGTTCGCTCCGTGATGTTCCCCGTGCCGTCCGACTCGTCGGGACGCTCGGAATCAAGGTCCAGCGCCGCCGCCAGACTGCGCAGTCGCTGGACCAGTTCGAGCCGATCCAGAGTGAGCATCGCCGCAAAGGCCTCCTCGAGGCGGGCATCGGCACTGTCGGGGGCACCCACGAGGCACGCGCGACCCGCCTCGGTGAGCACCAGACGCCACCGACGTTGATCGGCGGCGTCTCGCAGGCGACTCACAAGCGCTTTCTGGAGCAAGCGGTTGGCGACCACCGAGGCCGAACTCGCATCGGTGGCGGTGAGCGTGGCGAGTTCACCGATCGTGGCGCCCGGATGCACCGCGAGCTGACGAAGCGCAAAGAGTTGCGCGCCCGTCAGCCCGGTCGTTCGCTCGGCGAGGCGGTCCCGTCGCCGCACCGCCTGCAACAATCGACGCCAGGCGGCCATCGCCGCCTGACTGTCGAGTGCCGTTGGTCGCGCCTTAGAGGGTCGCGCGGCCATGCTTCAGGTCGCTGAACGTGTCGTGCACTGCCCGGACCTGAGTGGCCTGAACCGAGAGTACGTTCATCACGGCAGGTGGCAGCTGCTTCTTGAGTGCATCTGCATACGAGTCCTTCATGCCGTCCTCGGCGCGTTCGACCTCGCTGATCAGCGACTTGTCGCCATTCGGGCTGAGTGCCTCGCGGACATGCATCCACGTACGGTTCAAGCTGCCCGAGATGCTGAGATCCTTCTCAGGCGTCCCGCCGGCGGCGCGAACCAGTGGTTCGATCTCCCGGGCCGCGGTCTCCCGCTCCATGCGTGCGCCACTCAGGATGCTCTTGAGCTTGGCCGACTCGGCGAGTTCAAACGCCTTGGCGAATCCCTCAGCCGAATCACGGTTCAACTGCAGCATATCGTTCAGCAGCTCCACATGGGCGCTGGAAATTCCGGTGGTGGTCGGGCTGGTCTTGATATTGGTGTTCATGGTGTCTCCTTCGATGGAATTGGCGATCGGGGGCGCTCACGCCCCAAGTGCATTGAGCCGATCTGAAGTCGGGGCCCTCAGAGGGGATTTCCTTTGGCTCCCACACGTAATATATGGGATCCCATGCAAAAATACAAGCCCAGAGCGGTAATCCACCTGATTTCGGGAAACAAGAATCCCCGTCATCCTCGAGTGGGTCGAAAATGACGGGGATCGAGGGCGGAGGATCGCCGCCCGAATTGCCCCTCCAGGGATCGAACCTGGACTCTTCTGATCCAGAATCAGACGTGTTGCCAGTTACACCAAGGGGCATCGAGATACGTTGGACCGGCGAAACTAGCAGGTCCTCGCGGCACACGCAATCGCACCTAGGCCGCGATCGACCCGCTCTCGTGTACGGTTGACGGAGGGGCGGAGGCCTTGGGCAACGCCCTGAACCAGCCCGTCAGCGCCTCGGTGGCTGCTGCGCAGAGGTGGCCCTTCGCCACCAGCGACCGGAGTCGGGCCACTGTCTCCTCGAGGCCGAGCCCGGAGCGATAGGGTCGGTCGGCCATCATTGCCTCGGTGCAGTCGGCGACAGCCAGGATCCGTGCCGCCGTGCCCAACTCCTCACCCCGCAATCCGAGATGATATCCGGAGCCATCGAGTCGCTCGTGGTGCGCGGCCGCCGTGGCGGCGAAGGTGCGGAATCGACTGACCTGCGAGAGGATTTCGAAGCTGTACCTGGTGTGCTGCTGCATGAGCTGGAGCTCGACCGGATCGAGAGCGGCCGGTTTGTCGAGAATCCGGTTGCTGACGCCAAGCTTGCCGATATCGTGAAGCAACGCCGCCCTGCGAATGGTTCGGATCTCGGCATGCGGGAGCCCCATCTCGGCGGCGGTCCGGCTCGAAAGGAAGGCGACATTCTGGGAGTGGGTCGACGTGAACGGGCTCTTCGCGTCGATGACCTTTGCGAATCCCTCGGCGATCTGGTCGAGCTGGCGTTCGTCCGCATGGATCAACCGATCTCGGGGCTCGACATCGGCCAGCGCCGCCAGGCTATTCGCACCTTGAAGCTTCGCCCAGAAGGCCGCATCGAGCTCGAATGCCCCAAGCGCCTCAACCAGGACCGGATCGAACCAGCGTCCCTGACGCGCTCGAGCCATTTCGTAGGCGGTCCGGACATCGAACGATCGGGCGAAGACTTCAACGGTCTGTGCCAATCCGGCGATTCGGGCAAGAATCGGCGTGGCGCTGCCGACGAGCCCGAATGGCATGCCATTGCCATCCCAATGTTCGTCGAGCCCGCGAATGGCCGCCGCACTGCCGGCCGGCAGTCCGAGCATGGCGGCGATGTCCGCGCCACGCTCACAGCGGGTGGCAATCATTTCACGACCGATTTCCTTGGCCCGGGCACCCAGCATGAGTGCATGCCAGGCGCGCGACAGGCGGGAGCCCCCGGGTAGTGAGTGCCGGTAGGCGTACCGCGCGGCCTCACTGGTCGCGGTCCAATCGGTGAGCTTGTGGGCGTGCTTGAGCAGGTGGTCATCGGAGCCGAATAGTCCGGCGAGCCGGGAGGCGTTGCTCGAACAGCCGAGGTCCTTGAGCAAGAGTCCGTAGAAGAGCTCGCTCCGTGCGTGCTCGTCGAGCCCCAGCTCTGACGCCAGACGCATCCCGATCAGCGTGGTCCGCACCGCGTGCCCAGCCGGCTGACCCTCGGTCAGGTCGAGCGCATAGGAGAGTGCTCCCACCACACTGGCCAGTCGCGTGACCGTCTCGGCTTCCCCCTGCGAGTCGCCCTCACCCGTCCCATTCGGGCTGGGGAGCACGACAGCCGCAGGACGCGACCGGTCCGAGGGGCGAACGGCGCCAGGGTGGGCCACATCGTGCGCCTGATTGAAGATGGATCGATGCATGGCCGCGTGAAGTGGCAAAAAAGATGCCCGCGTCTGGAGGACACGGGCATCCATGGAGCTGAGGGGGATCGAACCCCTGACCTCTGCAATGCGAATGCAGCGCTCTCCCAGCTGAGCTACAGCCCCCTATGGGCCGGACAAGTTAGGGCACACGCCCCGAACGCGGCAAGGCCGCGCGCTTCTATTCCGCATACGGCACCTCGACCACCATCCCGTCCTTGGCGATCCTGGTCGCGGGGAACAACTCGCGGGCTTCGACCAACAGCTCGGGTGCCTCCCGGGAGTAGCGCGCAGAGATATGCGTCAGCACGAGCTCGCGTACGCCGGCGTCACGGGCAACCTCGGCGGCCTGGCGAGCCGTGCTGTGTCGGGTCTCGCGTGCCCGGACGCGTTCCTCGTCTCCGAAGGTCGCCTCGTGCACCAGCAAGTCCGCACCCGTCGCGAGGGCCCGGACCGCCGCGCTCGGTGCGGAGTCGCCACTCAGGACCACCCGTCGACCGGGACGAGCTGGGCCAACCAATTCTTCCGGTCGAACGACCCGACCGCTCTCGACCGTGACGGGTTCACCCCTGTGGATCCGGCCCCACATCGGTCCCTCGGGGACCCCCAGGTTGCGAGCAAGGTCGGGGTCGAACCGGCCGAGCCGCGGCTTCTCGATGAGCGCGTAGCAGAGTGCGTGTCCCTTGTGGGCCGCCTCGCCAGCCTCGATGATGTGATCGCCCCGATCGAGTACATCGCCGGCCTGAATCTCCCGAATCTCGACCGAAAACTTCGGCCGTTCCATGCCGAGATCAAGCAGCGGGCGCAACTGCCGCTCCGCGTCCGGTGGGCCATACAGGGTGAGCGGCGCCGAGCGGTCCTGCAGTCCCATGGTGCGCAGGAGTCCGGGGAGCCCGAGGGTGTGATCCGCGTGGTAATGTGTGAAGAACAGCTCGGCCATCGTGAAGCCGACGGCGTAGCGCATCATCTGTCGCTGAGTACCTTCGCCGCAATCGAAGAGCAGCGGCACGCCCTCCCGTTCGAGCATCATCGCGGTGACGTTGCGCTCGACGGAGGGAACCGCGGCTCCGGTCCCGAGGAAGGTGAGCCGAATCATCGCTGACTGTTGTGGACGAGACGGAGGAACTCCTCCCGCGTCTTGGCATCATCACGGAAGCTGCCACGCATGGCCGACGTGATCGTCCGGCTCCGCTGCTTCTCCACGCCCCGCATCATCATGCAGAAGTGTGAGGCCTCGAGCACCACGCCGACGCCGAGTGGGCGGAGGGCCTCGACCAGTGCGTCGGCGATCTGGTCTGTCATCCGCTCTTGCACCTGCAGCCGCCTGGCAAACACCTCGACCACCCGTGCGGTCTTGGAGAGCCCGACAATGCGACCATCGGGGATGTAGGCGACATGCGCCACCCCGAAGAACGGCAGCATGTGGTGTTCGCACAGGGAGTAGAACTCGATGTCGCGCACCACCACCATGTTCTGGTAGTCTTCCTCGAACAGCGCATCGCCGATCACCTCCTGGGCATCCATGGCATAGCCACGGGTCAGGTACGCGAGGGCCTTTTCCACCCGCTCGGGCGTGCGCACGAGCCCGTCGCGATCGGGATCTTCGCCGATCGCGGTGAGGATGGTGCGTACCTGCTCCTGGATCTCGGACACGAAGGCTCCGTTCAGAAAATCTTGACGGTGATCCCGACTTTCTCGGGATGATTGGCGAGTGAGTCGATCAGGGCACTGGTCGCGTTCAGTGTCCGGGTCAACTCCGCATAGAGCGTCGTGTCGGCCATCAGCTTGCCGAGTGTCCCCTCGCCCCGGGTGACACGGCCGAGGAGGGTGTCCATCCGTGCCGTGAGGCCGGCGAGTCGCTCACTGGCGTTGCCGGCCTGCTTGAGCGTCGTGTCGACCCGGGCGGTGAGCGTCGCGGCATCAATGGCGGCCATCGTCGAATCCAGGCGAGCGGCCGTCACTTGCAACTGGCGCATCGTGGCGCCGACTTCAGCCGTGGGACCATTCCGCGCATCGGCGAGATAGGCCATCACCCGCTGCGTGCTCGCGAGGGTCTTCCGGAGATCCGCAATCATCGCAGTATCCAGCATTCGATTGAGGGACGCGAGGGTGGTCGAGGCCTGCGCTGCCAGCTTGCCGCCGATATCCATCAACCCGCTGGCGATGGTGCCTTCGATCACCTGATCTGGGCCGAGCGGCGCCCCATTTCCCGGATCGAAATCGATAGCCATGTCCCCGAGGAGACCGACCCCGACGAGCGCGGCGGTGGCCTCCGTCGTCGGCGTGATGAGTTCATCGTCGTACGTGACCTCCACGAGTACACGCCCGGGACGTTCAAGGCGGATCGATTCGACCCGTCCGATCACCGCGCCGGACACGTTCACCGGCGAGCCCTCCTTGAGGGTCTGCACGTCGGCGTAGGCGATCGCGACGCGAGGTGGATTGCCGATCGCGCTGCCCTTGAGCCACAATCCGCCGACGATGAAGCCGACGACGCCGAGGACCACGAGCAGACCGACCGTCGCTTCCTTGTGGTATGAATGCATGACTACCCCGTCAGATGGAGGCGCGATCGAAATCGCGCTCGAGAAATGCACGGACGCGCGGATCTTCCGATTCGCGAAAGTATGCGGGTGTTCCCTCGGCGATCACCTTGCCCTCGGTCAGCAATGCCACGCGATGCGCCGTCCGGAAGGCGCCGCGCACATCATGCGTCACCATCACGCCGGTGACCCCGAGCTCCTCGTTCATGCGCCGCACCAGTCCGTCGATGATATCCGAGTTGACCGGGTCGAGGCCGGACGTCGGCTCGTCGTATAGCACGTACTTCGGCTTCCCCGCGATCGCGCGCGCAATGCCGACACGCTTCCGCATGCCACCCGAGAGTTCCGAGGGCATCTTGTCGAGTGTCTCGATCGGCAGGTTCACCAGCCGAAGGCACTCCTCGGCGCGGTCTCGTGCGAAGGCGTCGTCGCCGAACTCATCGGGATCGGTGAGCCCCATCCGAATATTCTCGAACACATCATCCGAGTCGAAGAGGGCGCCGTTCTGGAAGACGTAGCCGATGGTCCGGCGCAATGTGGCCAGCGCTTTGCGGCTGAGACCCGGCACCGACTCGCCGTCGACGATGATGTCGCCGCGGTCGGGGCGGATCAGGCCGATGATGTGCTTGAGCAAGACGCTCTTGCCAGTGCCGGATGGCCCGAGCAATGCCAACGTCTCACCCTCCTGGACATCGAGGCTGACACCATCGAGGACCATTTGCGCGCCGAAACTCTTGGCGACATCCCGGACCTCGATCAATGGGTCAGCAAGAGCTGCGCAAGCAGCAGGTCGAGGAGCAGGATCACCACCGATGTGGTGACGACTGCGCCTGTGGTCGAACGACCGACGCCTTCGGCGCCTTGCTGGGTGGTGTACCCCCGGTAGCAGGAGATGAACCCGATCGCACCGGCGAAACAGATCGCCTTGATGAGCGAGTACCACGCATCGAACGGCCGCCAGAAGATCCGCGCCCCGTAGGCGAAGTCCTGATCGGTGATTGGCAGCGCCGACTTGGCGGCGATCCATCCGGAGGCGACCGCGGTGATATCCGCGAAAATCACGAGCACCGGGATCACCACCAGGCACGCCAGCACCCGCGGGACGAGCAGATGACTCGAGGGTGATCGGCCCAGTGATTCGAGGGCATCGATCTGTTCGGTGACCCGCATCGTCCCGAGTTCCGCGGCGTACCGTGCACCGATGCGTCCGGCGAGAATCAACCCCACCAGCACGGGCCCCAGCTCGAGCACGATCGATTCGGTCACGAGGGAGCCGACGACGTAGATCGGGACGTTGCCGGTGAATTGGTAGCCGGCCTGGAGTGCGGTCACGCCACCCGCAAAGGCCGAGATGAGGAGCACGATGAAGAGCGATCCCGTTCCGATGTTGTGCGCTTCCTCGATGGTCCGTGGCAACCACACGCGCACCTCGGTGAGCCCACGCGCCATTTCGGCGATGAGACCTGCGAAGCGCCCCACGGCGGCGAACGCGTCGAGCGTGAGCCGGCCAGTGCGGTGCTGGAGTTGCGTCACAAGGCTGCTCATCGCCGCCCCATTCCTCGACCTGACCTCATCGCTCCCCTATCTTCGTCTCTCGTGAGCACCCCAACCAGCCTCGAAGCAGCGAGCCAGCGGCGGCGATTCAAGCGGCGACTCCTGAAGTGGTTCCGCAGCCACGGCCGTGACCTGCCATGGCGTCGGACGCGCGATCCCTACCGGGTCCTCGTCTCCGAGATCATGCTCCAGCAGACGCAGGTCTCCCGGGTCGAAGGATACTGGCATGACTTCCTTGCGCGCTTCCCCACCCTCGAGGCCTTGGCCCAGGCGCGGCCGCGAGCGGTCCGGGAGGCGTGGGCTGGCCTCGGATACTATCGCCGGGCCACCAACCTGCACCGCTTGGCACGTGACGTCGTCCGCGAGCAGGGTGGCACACTCCCCGACAGTATCGACGCCCTCCGTGCCCTGCCGGGTATCGGCCCCTACACCGCCGGCGCGGTGGCCTCGTTTGCCTTCGAGCGGAACGCACCGGCGATCGACACGAACGTGGACCGCGTCCTCCGCCGCGTGTTCCATCCGCGAACCAAGGACAATGCCACCGGACGGCGTCGACTGGAGTCGACAGCCCGTGCGCTGGTTCCACGCCCCGGCGCCGACGCGTGGATCACCAATCAGGCCCTGATGGAACTCGGCGCGCTCGTCTGCACCGCCCGGATCATGCATTGTGACCAGTGTCCGGTGCGTCCCGCCTGTCGGACCGGTGCTCAGCCCGTGGCGCGGGCAATCACCTCGACCGCACGCTCGAGGTCACGCGGGAGCACATAGAGATGCGTGCTCAATCGGAGGTACTCGTATCCGAACTCCGCGATCCGCCGTGTCCGGAACCCCGCCGCCCCGAGGACGCCCTGGAGGCGGTCGGCCCCGACGCCGTCCTTGGTGAACGACACCATCGCACTCCGAAGTTCCCCGCTGCGTGGCGAGACCAGACGGACGCCCTTGACCTCCCTGAGCATCCCGTACAGCGACGTCGCGAGACTTCGTGCCCGAGCTTCGATCACGGCGCGGCCGATCGCATCCTGAAACTGCACCGCCGCGGCGAGTCCCGCGACGAGTGACTCGTTCGAGGTGCCGACGTGCTCGAACCGCCGATAATCATCACGCTCCCAGTCGCCCGAGGCGATCAGCGGCCAGGTCGATTGCAGACGGTCCGGGCGCGTGATGAGGAGGCCCGTTCCCTTGGGCGCCAGCAGCCACTTGTGTGGCGACGTCGCGTAGTAATCGGCATCGATCGCGGCAAGATCGAGCTCGAGCATCCCTGGTGGGTGCGCACCATCGATCACCGAGATGATGCCGCGCTCACGGGCGGTCCGCACCAGGCGCGCCACGGGTTGGATCATCCCGGTCGTGAAGAGGACGTGCGAGATCAGCATCACCCGCGTGCGCGGTCCGATCGCTCGCATCCAGGCGTCGTGCAATTCGTCGGCGTTGCTCGGATCGAGCGGTGGATCGAAGGTGCGAACCGTCGTGCCGCGTCGTGCCGCGAGCATGTCCCAGGCACAATGCCCCCCGATGTGCTCGTGTGATGTCATCAGGACCTCATCGCCCTCGGCGAGTGTCAGCCCATGCGCCACCACGTTGACGGCCTCGGTCGTATTGCGCACAATGGCAACCGAACCGGGCCAGGCGCCCAGAAATCGCTCGAGCGATGCGTGCAAGGCCTCGGGATCGGGATGCTCCTGTCGCGTGATACGCTCGAAGGCGCGCAGATGATGAATCGTCGCTTCGAGGACCGGGATCGGGCAGGCGCCGTAGGTGCCGGTATTGAGATGGGTGCCGGCGATCACGAACTGGTGCTGCAGGGCCTCCCAATCCGGTTCACCCGAGGTCGCCGGCATCAACGTCCCGCCGCCGGACGGGCGTCGATTCGGAAGGCGTGCCTCCGCCAAGCCCTGGAACCCAGGCAGCATCGCGCCGAGGGCAAGCAACTCGCGTCGGGTGAGCACCGTCACCGGTAGAGGGCGCCGGCACCGAGCGCGAGCAGTGCCAGGAGCGCCCCGATCAACGTCATGCGGCCGAGCCGGATTCGCCCGGCGTCAAACGCCGGTGCGGTGTCTCCGGTGGGGTCGAGCCGAGCGAGCCGAGCAGCCGCCGGCATCGCCCCCAGCAAGGTCACCAGGGCCGCCAGCACCCCGAGCGCCTGCATCCATCCCAGCCATGCCCCGACCCGTGTGGACAGTGCCCCGTACATCTGGAAAGTGAGCATCAATCCCGAGGCCACACTGAGGAGGGCGCCCGGTCCGACCAGAACGCGATAGAGCGCCGACTGCACCTCGGCGACCCCCCCCCAGTGACGACGCTCGAGACGTCCGTAGGTTCCGGCGGCGACCACAACACTGGCCATCCCGCCGATCCAGACCGTGAAGGCGAGCAAGTGGATGAATCGCCATGCGTGCGTCATGAGTGGTCCGGCACCGAGAGAAGATCGTCCACCGGCTGGCGGTCCCGATCCGTGTGATCGACCGCGAGCCAGAACCCGACATCGCTCTCGCCGAGCTGCCAGGAGAGGACGATCGGCTGCCCATCGCGCTCGGCCGGGAAATCGACCAGTCCGATATTGGAATCGCGCAGGTGGCACCCGATCTGGTCAAGCTCGTCGACACACGCGTCGAGCTGCTGGGCCAGAGATTCTCTGTCGCGTTTCGCCGCCACGGCGGCCACCGACTCTTCCCCCCCCTTTGCACTGCCGAGCTGCAGCATGTCGAAGCGATGCACGGCCGCGTGCCAGGCACGCTGGAGCTCGACCACATCCGTCACGATTCGTGACAGAAGTGGAAGGGTCCGGGTCGCGGATTCAGGTGTGAACGGCTGGGTCATCACAACTCCTCGAGTGCTGTGCGCATTGCGCGTTCGCCGGCGCGGCCATACTCCGCGATCCGGTCGAGGGCGAAGGTGGCACCCCGATCGCTCACCGGGCGCACCCAGAGGAGCGGCGGGAGGGTCGGCTTGAGATTCCACTGGTCACGCAGCAGTTGGGTCGTCCCGGCCATCAGCCAGCCCTGAGCGCGGTCGGAGGCGGCCAGGAGCGGGGGAGGTCGATGCACCGGCTCCCCAGTTTCGTCGAAACCCGGTCCGACATCGATGGCGATCACCAGGTCGACCTCCAGATGCTCGGCAATGCCGAGTGGAAGCGGATACCGGACGCCGCCATCGAGGAACTCTCGACCGTTCACCTTCACCGGTGCGAACCATGGGGGCAGCGCGCAGGAAGCCGAGAGCACATCGAGAATCGGGGCATCCTCACCGCCGGTGCCGAACGCCACGCTGCGGCCTCGCTCGGCCTCCACCGCGGTGACCGTGCAGGGCGTGCGCAGATCCGCGAACCGACGCGGCGTGATCAGCCGTTCGATCGAGCGCCGAAACACGGAATTGCGGAAGATCGAACGGGCCCAGATGGTGCGAAATGGGAAGAAGGTGACGCGACTGATCACCTCACGGGGAGTGAGCTTCCCGAAACCGGTGAGCAACGCGGCGGGATCGGCACCGCCCGCGAGCGCCACCGCGACCACGGATCCCATCGACGTGCCGATCCAGTGGACTGGCGTGATCCCGGCCTCGGCCAGCGCCACCGCGGCACCGAGGTGGGCAGCAGCCGTCGCGCCCCCCCCCCCCAACACGACGGCGACACGCGGGCCGCTCATCGACCGGCGTGCTCCGCGCGATACCGCTCGGCTGCGGCATACCGCTCCTGCTCCGCCGCGGTCTCCGGCACGAGGCGCGGCACACGCTTGGGGCGGCCGTAGTCATCGATTGCCACAAACACGACCCGGGCGGTGTGCGTCTGGCGCCGCTCACCGGTGCTCGGCTGCTCCGCGAAGACCTCGACCGTGATGTCCATCGAGGAGTTCCCGACATACTCGACCTGCGCCAAACAGGTGACCAGTGCCCCCATCGGGATCCGCTCCCGGAAGTCGACCCGATGGATCGATGCCGTCACGGCCTTCCCCCCCGCGTGGCGGATCGCGGCGATCGCCGCGGCCTGATCCACCATGGCCATGAT
>JBBSPX010000017.1:0-24047 GCA_038258395.1 Gemmatimonadales bacterium
AGGTGGTGAACGATTCCACCATCACGCATACCGGGCTGAAGGCCACGATCAAGGGCCAGGAGATCAGTTACGACGTCACCGTCGGCACGCAACCGGTCTGGGACAGCGACAACAAGGTCGTCGCGTCGATGTTCTACACCTACTATGCGCGCCAGGGTGTTGGCGATCACAGCACGCGTCCGCTGGTCATCTCCTTCAATGGCGGACCGGGATCCGGCTCACTCTGGATGCATATTGCCTACACCGGACCCAAGATCCTCAAGATCGACGACGAGGGGTACCCGGTCCAGCCGTACGGCATCCAGGACAACCCGAATTCGATTCTCGACGTCGCCGACATCGTCTACATCGATCCGGTCAACACCGGATTCTCCCGGATCGTGGGCGACGCCAAGCGCGAGCAATTCTTCGGGGTCAACGAGGATATCGCCTACCTGGCACGCTGGCTCCAGACCTGGGTCACGCGTCACGAGCGCTGGACGTCGCCCAAGTACCTGATCGGCGAGAGCTACGGCACCACACGCGCCGCCGGTCTCGCCGGCCGACTCCAGGGATCGCACTGGATGTTCCTCAACGGCGTGATCCTCGTCTCGCCCACCGACCTCGGCGTGGCACGGAGCGGTCCTGTCGGCGACGCGCTCACGCTTCCGTACTACACCGCGACCGCGTGGTACCACAAGGCGCTGTCGCCGGAGCTGCAGACGAAGACCCTGGCGCAATTGCTCCCGGAGGTCGAGGCCTTCACGCTCAACGAGGTGATCCCCGCGATGGCCAAGGGCGGCACACTTCCGGCCGCCGAACGCGATCGACTTGCCACTCGCTACGCGATGTACAGCGGACTGAGTGTCGGCGCCGTCAAGCAATACAACCTGGCGGTGCCGACCGACTTCTTCTGGAAGGAACTGCTCCGCGAGAAGGGGCTCACGATTGGGCGACTCGATTCACGCTATCAGGGCATCGATCGCGAGAATGCCGGGACCTCACCAGACTTCGACCCGGCCCTCGTGGCGTGGAACCATGCCTTTGCACCCGCCATCAACTACTACCTGCGTGATCAACTCGGCTGGAAGACCGATCTCGAGTACTGGCTCTTCGGACCGGTGAATCCGTGGAACCGGAATGGCGAGCGCACCGGTCAGCAGTTGCAGCAGGCGATGGCCGAGAATCCCTACCTCAACTTGATGGTACAGTCGGGCTACTTCGATGGCGGCACGCCGTACTTCGATGCCAAGTACACGATGTGGAACATCGATCCCAGCGGTCGATTCCAGGATCGGATGAAGTGGATTGGGTATGAGAGCGGCCACATGATGTACCTCCGGAAGCCCGACCTCGCGAAGGCGAATGATGATATCCGTGATTTCATCAAGACCACGATGCCGAAGCCGGGGCAACCCGCCCGCCAGTAGCCGCACTAGCCGGGTAGATTTGGGGGTCACACCCACCTCTACCCGGAGCTTCCCCATGCGCGCCATGCTCACGCTTGCGCTCCTCTCGGCCCTCGTCCCCATCGGCGTCCACGCGCAGGCATCCCCGCTCCCGATCGGGACGCGGGGTCAGGGGAGCGTCGACGAGAAGACCCCGTCGCGCTTCAGCTTCTCGCCCGACGGCACGGGGCTCCTCACGATAGCGGTGTCCAGCACCATTGACCTGGGCCTCCGCGCCATGGATGTCGATGGTCAGGTGCTCCCGGGCGGCACAGGGGACATCGACTACGCCGGCAAGCCCGGACTCGAGTTCCTGAGCGTGCCACTCTCGGTCGTCGAGCCGGTGACCATCGAGGTGAGCAGCGTCGGTGGTGAGGCGGGCGCCTTTACCATCACCGCAGGCTTCATCACCGAACCGGCATTCCAGGTCCCGGCCGACCCCGATCGGCGCCCGTCCCTCGCCCTGCCGCTCACCGTCGGGCAGAGCCACAGCGACGCGCTCGACCCGAGTGGTGGTGACCGGTGGGACTGGTATAGCATCACCGCCCAGGACGACGGCTCGCTCGTCTTCGTCACTCGCACGGATGGCGAGGGAGATCCTGGTGACATCGCGCTCGAGCTCTACCTGGGTGATGACTTCAGTACGCCCACCGCACAAGCCGACGACGACCTGCAGGACGTCGCCACCAATGAGTCGGTCACCGTGATCGTCAAGAAGGGCGACAAGGTATACCTCAAGGTGAGCTCGCTCTACGAAAGCGCCGACAGCTTCGCGTATCGCGTGAGCGTGGGTCGTATTCCGTGAGGCTGACGCTGAGAGAAGGAGAGAACGAGAGAAGGAGAATCACGCTTGGCGTCCGCAACACCTTGATCTCTCTGTCTCTCTTTCTCTCATTCTCTCTCTTCCCTGGGCATCTTGCCGCACAATCGCCGTCGATGACCGTCATGACGTTCAACATCCGCTACGGCACCGCCGATGACGGCGCGAATGCGTGGCCCAATCGACGAGCGCACCTCATCACCACGATCCAGACGCATGCGCCCCAGGTTCTGGGTGTGCAGGAGGCCCTCGACTTCCAGGTCGCTGCACTCCGCGCCGCGCTTCCTCGGCACGGGCAGTTCGGCGTCGGGCGTGACGATGGCAAGCGTGCGGGAGAATTCGCTCCACTCTTCGTGGACACCACCCGATTCACGGTGCAGGAGAGCGGGACGACGTGGCTCTCCGACACGCCGGATGTTCCCGGGTCGATGACCTGGGGCAACACGCTGCCGCGGATCACCACCTGGGCACTGCTCGAGGATCGCAAGAGTGGCGACCGAACATACGTCTTCAACCTGCATCTCGATCATCGTTCGCAGGAAAGCCGCGAACGATCGGTCGCGTTCGTGTTGGCGGAATACCAGCGTCGCCGCACGGCGCTGATTGCGCGAGAGGCACAACGCGCCGAGCTCGGTGGGGCCGCTCCGTCACCGCGGCTACTGCTGATGGGAGACTTCAACGCCGACGAGGCCAACCCCGCCTACGCCGTGGCGATCGATGGTGGCATGGTCGACGCGTATCGTGCCGTGCACCCCGATGCCGACACCGTCACCACCTTCAACGACTTCAAGCCCACCATCGACCCGTCTGGCGGGATGATCGATCACCTCTTGCTCCGCGGCGACTGGCAGGTGCTCGAGGCCGGGATCGACCGCACCCGGTTCGGAGAGTTCTGGGCGAGCGATCACTTCGCGGTATGGGCGGTGGTGAAGTAAAGCGAGAAAGCGAGAACGACTGCCTCCGCCCACGGCGAACCAAACCGCGGCCTGATAGCCGCGGCTCGGCCGTTCTCGCTTCTCGCTTCTCGCTAGATCGTAAAGTTCAGCCCACCAACCAGCATCGCTTGTGAGCCATTGGCGATCGTCACGCGCGCCTCGCCGAACGGATGCACTCGGCCCTTGAGCGACTCCGCACCAGCAAAGAGGTTGAGCCCCGCGTCGGACTTGCTGGAATCTCCGACCGAGCGGTGCGCGATCCCGAGACCTGTGCCGAGGTAGAGCCAATCCGCGCTCGCCGTCGCCACCCGGTACTTGAGGTCCAGATTGATCGCATAGAGCGACCCGACGTCGACATTGTTGAAGTCAAACGATGGGTAGAACTCAAGATGTCGCGCAACCGGCACCGAGAGTTGCGCACCCACCGTGAGCGCTTCGGCATCGAAGTTGTAGCCAACCCGTGGGCCCAGATGCATGCGGCTCGTCTGGGCGCTCGCCGTGGCGGTCATGCCAACGGTCAGGAGCAGGGCGGCGGTAACCTTTAGTATTCCGTGCACTCGCATGCAGACTCCGGGTTCAGTTGTGAAGGCAACCGGCGGTTCAGGGGAACCGGCCAGTGACTGGGGAGAAGAGACGGGTGGCAGCCAAGCACGCACACACCGAGGTTGCGAAGTATTAATTGGACGATTAATGATTAGAGATGAACCACCCGATCAATCCGTCCGCCAGTCGCGAGGCCATCCTGGCCGCCGGAAAGGCACTCTTCGCCCGCCAAGGCCTCGCCGCGACCACAATCAAGGCGATCGCGGAGCTCGCGGGCGTCAATTCCGCGCTGATCTACTACTACTTCGATGACAAGGATGCCCTCTACGAAGCCGTCCTCACCGATGTCGTCTCGAGGCTGCCCGAGGGGCTTCATGCGATTGCCACTGAGTCCCCGACCCCACGCGAATCCCTCACCGCGATCATCCGCGCCCAGGCGGCGCTGTTCGTTTCCGAGCCGGAACTGCCACGGCTCATCGCGCGTGAGCTGGCGGATCACGAGGCCGCGCACGCCACCGACGTCCTTCAGGAGCGGGCCCGTCGCTTGCTCGGTGTGGTCGCAGGGCTGATCCGCGACGGGCAGGCGGCCGGCAGCTTCAATCCTGCCTTCGAACCCGAGCTCGCCGCGGTCTCGGTGATGTCCCAAGTCAACTGGTTCTGCATCGCCGGGCCCGCCATCGAGCGCATCCTCGACCGACCGGGCATCACCAAGGATCCGGTCGCTGTACAGCGGTTCGCTGAGCACGTGGTCCAATTCTCGTTGGCGGCGCTCGCGCCCGTCCCGGAGGCGACATGAAGCGGTACCTGACGGCGATCCTACTGGTCGTGGCGTGCAGGGCGGACCCGGCGGCCGACCTCACCTTCCGCGGGACGGTCGAGGTGCGCGAAATCGAGGTGGCATCGCTCGCCGCCGGTCGGGTCCTGGAGGTTCGTGTTGACGAGGGCGCACTCGTGGAGGCCGGCGATACGATCGCGGTGCTCGGCGCACCGACCCTGGTCGCCGACATTGCGGCTGCCGAGGCAGTGCTCGCAGGCGCGCGTGCGCGCGTCCGTGACCTCGAAGCGGGCTCCAGGCCCGAGGAACTCGCAGGGGCCGAGGCAGCACTGCGCGCCAGGATCGCCGAAGCCGCTCGGCTGGCCCACGACCGCGATCGCCTCAAGTCGTTGTTCGATGCCGGTGCGGTCGCCCCGCGCGACTACGAGGCGGCGGCCACCGCCGCCGAGGTCGCGGCGCAGACGGCCGAAGCGAGTCGGGATGGACTGCAACTGCTCAGGGCCGGCACGCGGTCCGCCCAAGTCACGGCGGCACACGCGGAGGTCGATCGGTCCGCGGCTGCACTCGCAGCGCGTCAAGCCACCACCAGCGAGTACATCCTGCTTGCTCCCCGCCGCGGCATCGTGCTGACCCGCATCGCCGATCCCGGTGACCTCGTCGCCGTGGGGACCCCCGTCGTCCGGCTCGGCATGACTGAGGAACCATGGGTGCGCGTCTACGTGCCCGCCCGCCTGCTCACCGATCTGCGCATCGGTGATTCGGCCATGGTAGTCCCACCCGGCGTTGATATCCGTGTGGCCGACATGGGATCGAGTGCCGGCGGCAAAATCGTTGCGATCAACCCGCGTGCCGAGTATGTGACACGGATCGCGCTCTCGGAGGACGAGCGAGCCGATCTGCTCTTCGGGGTGAAGATCGCCATCCACGATCCGGACGGTCGATTCAAGCCGGGGATGCCAACAACAGTCCGACTGTATCCGGTCCGGA
The DNA here is from genome assembly GCA_038258395.1 of Gemmatimonadales bacterium. GTDB lineage: Bacteria > Gemmatimonadota > Gemmatimonadetes > Gemmatimonadales > GWC2-71-9 > Palsa-1233. The sequence continues at coordinate 5,488 of JBBSPX010000017.1, forward strand.
CGCTGGAATGAGCGAGCCAGCGATCCACACCATCGCACTCCGAAAGGTGTTCGGTGATCTGGTCGCTGTCGACGACCTCACTGTGGACGTGCAGCGCGGTGAGATCTTCGGTGTCCTGGGCCCGAACGGCAGCGGCAAGACGACCATGATCCGGATGCTCTGTGGCCTGATGCCACCGACCTCTGGAGAGATCCAGGTCGTCGGTATCGATGCCGTGAGGGATCCGGAGGCCGTGCGACGACGGATCGGCTACATGTCGCAGAAGTTCGGCCTCTATGCCGACCTCACGGTGGCCGAGAACTTCGCGTTCTATGCCGGGTTGTATGGGCTGCGTGGCGACGCGCGTCGCGATCGCCAGGACGAACTCTTCCAGTCACTCGGCCTCGGACCACACGCATCGCAACTCGCCGGCACGCTCTCGGGTGGCTGGAAGCAGAAGCTGGCCCTGGCGTGTGCGACAGCACATCGACCTGACCTTGTCTTCCTCGACGAACCGACTGCCGGTGTCGATCCTGCCGCGCGCCGACGATTCTGGGAGATCATCCACGAGCTCGCTGCGGACGGCATGACGATCCTCGTGACAACACACTACATGGACGAGGCCACCCAGTGTGGCCGACTCGCGTTCCTCTCGCGCGGGCACCTGATCGGCCTCGGCACGCCTGACGAGATCACCGCGCAATTCCATCAGCCAACGGTCGAGGACGTGTTCATCGCCCTGCAGGCCAGGGACGAGGCGGAGGTGTCGTGACGCGACTCGCCGAGCGACTCGCCGCGCTGCCCGTCTGGCCCATGCTGGTCAAGGAATTCATCCAGCTCAGGCGCGATCGTCCGATGATCGCGATGATGGTGGTGATCCCTGCCATCCAGTTGCTGTTGTTCGGGTTCGCGATCCGCACCGAAGTGCGCAATCTCCCGACCGCCGTGTACGACGAGGCGAAGACCAGCGAGTCGCGCGCGCTGATCCAGACGATGCTCAACACCGGAAACTTTCGGTTCTACGCCGATGCCAACAGCCGCGAGGAGATCCGACAGTGGATCGAGGTCGGACGAATCAACGCCGGGATTGTGGTACCGCCGGACTATACCCGTGAACTATTGCGCGGTGGCACCGCCCGGGTCCAGGTGATCGTCGACGCGGCCGATCCGCTCGCCTCCCAGGCCGCCATGAGCGGCGCCGTGCTCGGTGGGCAACAGCAGGCACTCGCCGTGCTCCGCGCTCGCGGCGCGGGACCGATGCCGATCGAGGTCTCGGTGCGACCACTCTACAATCCGACGCTTCGCAGCGCGGCCTACATTGTCCCCGGACTCGTCGGCGTGGTGCTCTCGATGACACTCCTCATCGTGATGAGCATGTCGGTCGTGCGCGAACGCGAGACCGGGACGCTCGAGCAGCTCGTCGTCACGCCGATCAGCCGTACATCCCTGTTGGTCGGCAAGGTGCTGCCGTTCGTGCTCGTCGGCTATGTCCAAATGACCGTGGTCCTCGGTCTCGGTGCCCTCATTTTCGATGTCCCCATCCGCGGCTCACTCGCGCTGCTTTACCTCGCTGCGGCAGGGTTTATCGGCGCGAATCTCGCGATCGGGCTCTGGCTCTCGACCCTCGTGCGGACCCAGGCGCAGGCGATGCAGATGGGCTTCCTCTTCCTGCTCCCCAACCTGCTCCTCTCGGGATTCATGTTCCCCCGCGAGGCGATGCCACCCCTCGCCCAGTACCTCGGCGCGCTACTGCCGCTTACCTATTTTCTGCAAATACTCCGCGGCATCCTGCTCAAGGGGACCGGCTTCTCGGCACTCTGGACGCAGATCGCTTTGCTCTCAGGATTCGCGGTGCTGTTCGTGGCGCTTGCGGTGCAGCGGTTCCGGAAGACCGTGGACTAGCGGCCGAACCGCGCGCGTCTCGCGTCGCCGGACACGATCGTGTAGAATCTTCGCGTCCCACTTGCTGAGAGGAAGATGATGTCCATCCGGATGTTGGCCCCGATACTGATGCTCGCCGGCCTCGTCGCCTGCACCGCTGCTGGCGATGAAGACGCTCGGCCCGCCTCGATCGATTCAGCGATTGCGGCCTTCAAGGCCGAATCGGCCCCACCGTTGCCAAGCAAGCCACCCCAGAGAGAGCCGCTCGTGTCCGGAAACGACACCATGGTGAGCCGGGTCAAGTATCTCTGCCTCCCAGACGTTCCGGTCTTGGCGAGTTACTGGCGTGGCGAGCACCCCAGGGTGATCCTCAATGTTGCCGACTCACAACTCTCGCTCCCGCAGGTTGCCGCTGCCTCCGGCGCACGGTACCGCATTGAGTCGCCGGTGACTGAATGGTGGAACAAGGGCGATTCGGCCACCTTTACCTTCGATGACGATCGCCTGCCGTGCGGCCCCAATAGCACCGTGGAGTTCTAGGCAGCCGTGCCCGACGCCACGCGACTCGGGGGATACGCCGCTCGTCCGGATGACCCCTGGGCCGTGGCACGCCGCGATCTCACGGCCCGCTGTCCGAAGCTGGGCCTCCTGACCGAACTCGCCCATCCCGTGGCCCGAGAGATCCCTGACCCTCGGCCAATTACCCATCTCGCGATTCGGACCATCATCGGCCAACTGGTGTCGACGGCCGCGGCACGCACGATCACCAGTCGGCTCATCGAGGCGCATGGGTCGTTCGAGGATGTGGCCGGGTGGGCCCGCACTGTTCCCCACGATGCCCCATCGATGCTCGGGCTGTCTCGAGCCAAGCGGCGTGCGATTGGCGGGTGGGGCGATTTCGTCGCCCAGGGTGGCGATCCGCGGGACCGGTGGGCCGGGCTCCCAGCTGACGAACTGCTGGCAGAAATCATGGCCCTCCGCGGTTTCGGGCGCTGGAGCGCGGAGATGCTGGCGATCTTCGGCTTCGGACACCCCGATATCTGGCCCGAGGGTGATGTGGCAGTGATGCGGGTCATGCGGCGGCTGTATCCCCGACGCCGCCCACCATCGATCCGCTCCCGGGTCCGGGGGCACTCCACCTACGTCGCACTCTGCTGCTGGAGCGTCATTGATCGGGGCCGTGAGTCGGAGCTCGACTGAGCGGGCCCAGTCCACCGGCACTTTCCGGGAGCCTCGCCCGCCTTTAGACTTCTCGTTCAACCGAGACCGGAGTCCCTGATGCACACCCTCCCCGAATTCGCCCAAATTCTGGCCTTCCTCGGCACGTTCGTGCTGGTGTTCGTCCTGTCGAATGGGCTCGCGCGCGCAAAGGGGTACCGCGAGTAGGTCCGCGCTGTAACGACGGCACCACCCCGCGCATCCTCAGTCAGAGGATGCCGCACCCGCTCGCGAGCCGAGCACTCCGCGTCACCTCTCATCCTCTTGACGACCCAATCCGTATATTCGACTGGGGACCGGGGGACGTGACTTCCAGCAACCAGCGGACGGCGTGACAGACCAGCTTCGGGACGACCTGACCACCGCGCTGGGAAGCGCCTACCATATCGAACGCGAACTCACCGGCGGCGGAATGAGTCGCGTCTTCGTCGCGCGCGAACAGGCGCTCGGCCGCGAGGTGGTGGTCAAGGTCCTGCCGCCCGAACTCTCCGCCGGGCTCAATCGCGAGCGGTTCCGGCGCGAGATTCAGGTCGCGGCGCACCTGTCACACCCCTATATCGTGCCACTGCTCCATGCCGGCGAGGCCGGCGAGCTCCTCTGGTTCACCATGCCCTATATCAGTGGCACGTCGCTCCGCGACAAGATCGAGCAGGATGGCGCGCTCGGTGTCCGCGAGACGGTGCGACTGGTCCACGATGTGGTCGAAGCCCTCACGTTCGCGCACTCGCGTGGCGTGATCCACCGCGACATCAAGCCCGGCAACATTCTCACCGACGGCAAGCACGCCATGGTGACCGACTTCGGTGTGGCCAAGGCCCTCGGCGCGGCGCTGCCGTTCACCGGTGTCGCGGGCCATACCACGTCGGGGATGGCAATCGGGACCCCGGCCTACATGGCTCCGGAACAACTGGCCGCAGATCCGTCGGCCGATCATCGCGTCGACCTCTATGCGGTCGGGCTCTTGATGTACGAGCTGCTGGCCGGTGTCTCACCGTTCCACGCAGCATCGCCGACAGCGACAATGACGGCACAGCTGACGCGGACGCCCGAGTCGCTCGCCACCCTCCGGGCCGACGTCCCGCCGAAGCTGGCCGACTTGGTGAACCAGTTGCTGGCCAAGAGCCCCGAGGATCGTCCAGCCGACGCCGCCACGGTGCTCGCCGAGTTGGAGGGAATCGCTGGCTCGCTGTTGATCGATGCGCATCGGGAGACCTCCGGAGAGAAGGCCATCACCTCGCGCACGAGGAGTTGGATGCTGGTCGCTGCAGCCGTCGCCGTGACCTCCGTCATCGGGGTCGGGCTCTGGGCCAGTGGGGCCGGTGTGTGGGGACGCCAACGGGCACCGGCCCCCATTGAGACGCTCACGGTTCTTACACCTCGCGATGGCAACGATGGCCAACCACTCCTCGGTGGCACCGGACCGCTCACGCGGGCTGACTCGCTCGCAATCGCCGCCGCGCTGCGTGATGAACTCGCGAAGATTGACCCCGAACCCGCGACGGCGCACGCCGCCGAGGCTCGGCGTGTCGATTCGGGTCTCTCCCTCGGTCGGCAGCTCGCCATCGCGGACTCACTCGTCCGCGCCAAGCTCGAGGAGATCAATGTCCAGACGAGCGGGACGCTGCGGCGTGATTTCGATCGTACGCGCTTCCAGGGCTCAGGAATCGGCCCAACCCCGGGATCGGAATCGGTACGCCGCGTCATGATCGTCAGCGCACCGACCCGGAACCCCGGGGCGGGGACGTCGACCTACTCCGATTCGCTGGCGCACTTGCTGACCGAACGGCTCGGCGAAAGTTCAAGCTGGGATCTGATTGCGGCGCCAACCGGCAGGCTGTCAGTCAAGGAAGGCGAGGCCCCTCCGGCTGACATCCTGCTCACGGTCGGGGCGTCGTCCGAGAGTCCGGACTCGATTGTGCTGCATGTCGGGATCCGAAATCTCGAGCCCGGCTCGAGCTTCGGATATCGCGTGATCGCCTCTCCACAGACGGCCAAGTCCGATGCCCAGACCGCCTATCGCAACATCGTGCGTGAGGCACTCAGCACGCTCGAGAGCGCGCGCCGCACCAGTCGTGGCACGGCCTGGCAGTTCGATCAGGGCCGCCCACCGACACCGCCACGGCAGCCGTGATCAGGAGTATTTAGGTCGCGAACCCAACCGCGGCCAGAGGGCCGCGGCTCGGCCGATCCGTTGTCGCCTCTTAGGCGTCGAGGATCAGCGCGAAGATCAGCGGTGCCACGATACTCGCATCGCTCTCGATGATGAACTTCGGCGTGTCGGCGCGGAGCTTCCCCCAGGTGATCTTCTCGTTGGGCACGGCGCCCGAGTACGACCCGTAGCTCGTGGTGCTGTCGCTGATCTGGCAGAAGTAACTCCAGACCGGGACCTCCGGGAGCTGCAGGTCCTGATGCAGCATCGGGACCACACAGATCGGTAAGTCACCGGCAATCCCTCCCCCAATCTGGAAGAACCCGATCCCGCGACCGGTGGCCTCCTGCTGATACCATGCCGCGAGCATCATCATGTACTCGATGCCGGTGCGCACGGTGTGCACGTGCTTCACGTCGCCACTGATGCAGTGCCCCGCGAACATGTTGCCGAGTGTGGAGTCCTCCCAGCCGGGCACGATGATCGGCAGGTTCTTCTCAGCGGCCGCGAGCATCCACGAGTTCTTCGGGTCGACCTGGTAATACTGCTGGAGCTTGCCCGATCGGATCACCCGGTACAGGAACTCGTGCGGGAAGTACCGCTCCCCAGCCTGATCGGCGGCCACCCACTCCTCGAGCACCGCAGTCTCGAGCCGGCGCATCGCCTCCATCTCCGGGATGCAGGTATCGGTGACCCGGTTCATGTGGCGCGCGAGGAGGGCCTCCTCGTCGGCGGCCGTGAGGTCACGGTAGTGGGGCACGCGCTCGTAGAAATCATGCGCCACGAGGTTGAAGATGTCCTCCTCGAGATTCGCCCCAGTGCAAGTTATGATCTGCACCTTGTCCTGCCGAATCATCTCGGCCAGCGATAGCCCAAGTTCCGCGGTGCTCATCGCGCCGGCGAGCGTGATCATCATCTTGCCATCGGCCGCGAGGTGCGCACGGTAGCCGTCGGCCGCGTCGACCAGGGCCGCCGCGTTGAAGTGACGGAAGTGATGACGAATGAACTGAGAGACGGGCGAGGACATGGGCAGATCCGATCGACGAGAAACGATGAACGATGAACGATTAAGGATGAAGGATGAAGGATGAAGGATCAAGGATCAAGGCTGAGCCCATCGCTCATCCTCCATCCTTCATCCTTAATCGTTCATCCTCCATTGTTACCTTCTCCTCATGCTTCTCCTCTCCTGCTTCGCCGCGACGGCGCCCGGCCTCGAGCCGATCCTCGCCACCGAGCTGGCTGGGCTTGGGCTCACCGATGGGGTGGTCGATGTCGGCGGGATCGCGTTTGACGCATCGCCCGCCATGCTCGTCGATACGCTGCTGTGGCTCCGTACCGCGAGCCGCGTGAGTCTCCGGCTCGGTGTATTCAAGGCACGCACCTTTCCGGAGCTCGAGCGTCATGCTGCGACCATCGATTGGGCCGCGGTATTGACCGGAACCGGTCGGGTACATTTCCGAGTGACCTCGAAAAAGTCGCGGCTGTATCACGAAGGAGCCATCGCCGAGCGACTCGAGCGTTCGGCAATGGCTGCGGTACCGGGGCTGGAGGCGGTGCGTGCCGCGGGGCAGGCCGAATCGTTGGAAGAGGATGTCTTTCGAGAGCCGGGTGTGCAACGGATCATCGTGCGGGTTCAACGTGACCAGGTGACGCTGTCGGCCGATGCGTCAGGTGGTGCGCTACACCGTCGCGGCTACCGTCAGGCGACTGCCAAGGCGCCGCTTCGCGAGACCTTGGCTGCGGGAATGCTCCTCGGCTGCGGCTGGCGTCCGGGCGATCCACTGGTCGATCCGATGTGCGGCTCGGGAACCATCCCGATCGAGGCGGCGATGATCGCCAAGCAGATGGCACCGGGTCAGGCGCGTCGCTTCGCCGCCGAAGAGTGGCGGACGCTGCCGCCTGAATTGTTCCGGATCGCACGCGAACGCGCCAAGGCGAGGGCACTCCCCACAGCGCCCGCTTCGATCGAAGCGAGTGACCGCGATGCCGGGGCGATTGCCGCGACGCTCGCCAACGCCGAACGCGCCGGTGTTGCCACCGATCTCACCTGTTCTGAAGCGCCGATCTCGGCCTTGCCCATGCATGCCGGAGCTGGCTGGCTCGTCACGAACCCGCCCTACGGCGTGCGCGTTGGCGAGCCCGAGCGGCTGCGATCGCTCTACGCCTCGCTCGGCACGTCGCTCGTCACCAAGCGGCCGGGATGGTCGCTCGCGATGCTCAGCGCGAACCCCCTTCTGGCCGGTCAGGTCGGGATGACGTTCGTCGAGCACTGGCACGCGAGCAATGGTGGGATCGACGTGAAGCTGTTGGTGAGCGCCAACTCCTAGCCGCTCCGCCCCATCGTCCCCCGCGCCGCGCCGCCCGGCCCCGAGCCGATCGGCGCGGTGACCACCAGGAAAACAGCCGGCACGAGCAACACCGCGGCGGCGCCCAACCTGGGCGAGAGCAGTTCGCCACCGAATGCCACACCGAGAGCCACCGCTACGATCGGGTTCACGTAGTTCGAGGTCGCCACCCGATTTGCTTCAACGTGTTTGAGCAGCCACTGGTAGCAGGTATACGCGACCATCGAGCCGAACACCGTCAGGTAGGCCCACGCCAGCACCGACCGGGTCGAGACCGCGGCGGGATCGAACCGGCCGAGTTCCCCGGCACCGATCCCGATCAGGAACGCGATCGATCCACCGGCCACCATCTGGCTGCCACTCGCCATGGCGACCGTGGTGGGCTGAGGCCAGTCGCGGCCGAAGGTGGAGCCGAATGCCCAGGAGGTAATCGCCATCAGGATCACCAGCAACGGCAGTGGATCGGGCACACTACTGAGTGTGGCCGTGGCGAGCACTGCAAGGCCTGCGGTCCCGAGTGCCATCCCGAGCCAGCGCCGGTGGCCAACCGGCGTGCCGAGGCGGCGCCGATTGAACAAGGCGATCAGGAGCGGTGAGACGGCGGTGAAGAGCGCCACCATGCCGGAATCGACGCGGCGTTCAACCCAGACGATCGGTGCGTTGCTGAGCACAATCAGGCAGCAGCCGACGCCGGCCGCACCAATCCATTGCCTGCGGGTCGCGAACGCTTCGCCCCGGAATCGTCCCCACGCCATGAGCACCGCGCCGGCGACCATGAACCGTGCGCCAGCGAGGAGAAATGGCGGCAGGGTCTCGCCGGCGATCTTGATGCCGAGATAGGTCGAGCCCCAGATGAAGTAGATCGCAGCGAAGGCGAGCCAGGTCAGGGGGTCCACCCCGGCGGCGCGCTGGTGACCCGGTGGAGCATGCACGGCTCGTCACGGTAGACCTCCGGGATACGCCACTCCGACCCATCCCAGCGAATCAGTCCCGCCGAGGTGGCCACCTCATCGATGCCGTCACCGTCGGAATCGGAAACCCCGTAGATGTCGACATTGCCGTGACTCCGTGCCACCGGATAGCCCCAGGCGTTCACCACCCAGGTGCTCGTGGTGTTGTCGGTGCCGTCGGTCTGGTCATCGCGCATCCAGGCCGTGAAGACGGCATAGTTGACTCCGTGCGGCCCGCGCACGCCCCAGAGCTTGATGCGGTGCCAGCCGGCATCGAGGGAATCGGAGTAGACGTTGTAGTACAGCGTGGCGCGCTGTCGATCCGTCATCGGAGAGTACTTCGCATCGTAGCGCTGCCAGACCGAGTCGGCGTAGGCCTTGAAGAATGGTGCCGCACCGACCGCAGCAAATGGTGGGGGGGGGCTGTAGCTGAGGGTGCGGTGGGCACCCGGGAGCACCACCGCGAACGATGCACTCGCCGGCGCATCGAGGTCGAACAACCAGCCCGCGTGCGCGAGATTGTCACAGGCCCGAGCCCAGGTTGCCGGTGGCAGGAAGCGCTGGCGGCGCGTGATGCGCGCGGTTCGGACTCGCGGGCGATTGGACCCGTCGCTGAGGTACAAGAGGGTGACGGTATCGCCGACCGCGCCGAGCGGCGCGATGCCGGCGGTGTCGAATTGGGCGGCCTGTGGCCGACGCGCGGCCCGACTCTGCATGATCTGGGCGCCGCCGATATCCCAGAGAGTGGTCCGGCTCGGGACAGGATCGGGCAGGATCCGCTGGGCGGCGAGCGGTAGAGCCAGTGTCACGGCACCGGCCATGGTGAGCAGGGATCGACGGATCACGGTGAGTCTCCAAGACGGGTCAGGCGGGATCCCCAGATGCGGGTCAGCCGCCACTGGATTCCTTGCCGGGTGAACGTGAACACACCGGCGTCACTCGGATCGGCCGATGCGGCTCGGATCCGCACGTCGACAGTCGAGGGTCCGCGGTAGCGGAACGACGTGACGGTCCGAGCATCAAACGTGTCCCGGTCGGCGGCCCCTGGAATCCGCATCCCGAACGCCGTCACCACCGAGGCGAAGCCCCGAGGCGTCATCACCTGGCCGACGAGCTGATCAACGACCGGGCCCATCGCCGTTGCCGGCATCGATGACTGGTGAGCCAGGCCGGCCCGGAGATCGCGCCGCAGATGATCTCGTAGTGTCGGAAAATCGACCGTCGCCTGAAGGTCGCCTTCCTGGGCGAACACCACTCCCCGGAGGAAACGGTCCCATGCTCGGCGTGGGGTATAGACGTACCAGATGCCGGCCAGAAAGACGGCCCCGAGCAGGAGCCAACGGAAGGGTCGTCCCATCCCACAAAGTAAACACGAATGCCACCCAGCGGCCCCGCCATCACAGCGCGATGGCCTCCGGCGTCCCATATCGCGCCGGTGCCACCCTCACCCGCAGGTTGGGCATGATCATTACGTCACTCGCGCGATGGCTGTGACCCGCGAGCACGTCGAGGCGCACCGCTGGGTGTTGGATCGCAACGGCGCGGAGCACGCGACCGGTCGCAGCGGACAGCAGGAGCGGATACCAGTCTGGGCGCGCAATGCGGCTCCCCGGCGGCAGGCACTCGACGAAGGGAGGCACATGGGTGGCGACGACGATCTGGCGATGCCCCGCCTCGATCGCCCGGCGGAGGAGGGTGGCGAGCCGCGTTGCATCGGCATCGGCCAGGGTCCGCCGGACCATCACCTTCGCACGGCGATCCTCCTGTGCCGCGAGTTCGGCGATCAAACGATCGTCGTTGAGCACGACGGGCGTGGTGAGCGGATCACCGAGTCGGCCGTCCGCCCAGCCGTCGACACCCACCAAGGCACGCCCGTCCGGCAAGACCACCACGCCGGCCGGTGGGAGCCAGACCAGCGAAGGCGTGGCCGCCCCGGCGGCGATCACGGCGTCACGGATCTCGCCGACACTGCCGCCATAATGATCGTGGTTGCCGAGGACAAAGTGGAGCGCTCCCCCAAGCTCGCCAGCGAGACGTTTCAGATCTGGAACGAGGCGCGTCGCATGTGAGGTATCGCCGGTCAGGATGGCGGTGTGCGGCCCGTTTCCGCGTATGCTCACGAGGAAGCGTGCCGCGCCCAGCGGTGTGGCACGGTCCAGATGAAGGTCACTCAGCCAGAACAGGGGCATCCCGAAAGGTAGGACCGGCCAACCGAAATGGAGGGACCACTGGCATTCCCTCGCCCAATTGGCGAAATTGGTGGGGTAGGCATCCACCTGACGCGGGACCAGCAGCACCTCTCACGTTGTTCAGCACCCCTTTCCATCTTCCGGAGGTAGCGTGATGCAGCTCAAGTTTGCCCGTACCGTCCTCGCCGGTGCCGCCCTCGTGGCCGGCCTGGCCCTCGTGACGCCCAGCACCGCCAGCGCGCAGATGGGCTTCGTGCTCCAGGCCGATTACAACAGCGACGTCGACTTCGGTGTCGGTGCCGGTCTGAATTTCGGTCTCGGTTCGCTCACCGCCAAGCAGGGCATCCGCGGCGAGGCGACGTTCGACTACTACTTCCCGAGCGCTGGCAACAACTTCGGGAGCTTCGACGCGAACTACAAGTACTGGGAGCTCAACGGCAACCTGATGATGGACATCAAGTCGGTGAAGGGTCTCTACGTCGGTGCCGGTGTCAACTATGCGCACAGCTCGTACAACTTTGACGGCTGCGGAGTCTTCTGCGACGGCTACGGCGCCAGCGCGTCCGACGTCGCCCTGAATGCGCTTGCCGGCTACAGCTTCGGTGGCAACAAGTCCCCGTTCGTCCAGGGCAAGATCGAGCTGGGCCATGGCTCGCCGTTCATCGTGACCGGCGGTATCCGCTTCTAGGATCCCAGGCTCGTCTGTGGTCCGACGCCCCGGCAGCCATCGGCTGCCGGGGCGTCGTATCTTTCGGCGTGATCCTCAACCCCGTTCCGGAGTCCGGATGATCAGCAGCGTGCAGGATGCCTACGAGGCGTTGTACACCGGCAAGTCCTATCAGCACGAGATCGGTCTCGTCGATGTCGTGATCGACCGCAAGCTGGGGACCGCCAAGCCGGGCAAGAAGTTACCGCCTCGTCGGGTCCTCGAAATCGGCTGTGGGCCCGGCCTCCGGCTCAGTGTGCTCCAGCAGTGGCGTGGCAAGTACCTGCCAGAAGGGCTCGACCGCGACCTGGCAATGCTCAGCCTGGCAGCACGACGACTCACTGACGTCCCGCTCCATCATGGCGACATGCGCGATTTCGATCTCGGAATCCAGTACGACGCGGTCCTCTGTCTCTTCGGGATGATCGGTCATCTGGAGGATGTCGATGAGATGGTCGAGGCGCTGATCTGCATGCGCAAGCATCTCAATCCGAATGGGGTGCTCCTGCTGGAGCCGTGGCTCACCCCGGACCTGGCCACGAACCGCTACCTCCGTGCCGACTCAGCCAAGCGCGTCGGGCTCGAAGTCCAGCGGATGAACTTCACCCGGGTCGTCGGCAACAAGTCGATCCTCTCGGTACACTACCTGATCGGCGACCACAACGGAGTCCGCCACGTGCAGGAACTGCGCGAACTGTCGCTGTTCACCGAGGACGAGTACCGCGAGGCCCTCAAGCGTGCCGGATATGGCGATGTCTTCCTCGAGGCGTACGGTCCACAGGGCCGCGGACTGTATATCGCGCAGGTGTGATCGGGGCACCGCCCCGATCATACCCCTAGCCGCGGCGGTCACGCCGCGGGATCCCCGCGCATGCATCGACCGCCGTGATTTCCGCCGACATCCCGCGGCCTGATGGCCGCGGCTGAATAGCCTAATTATCGAAGATATCAAATCTCGGGTTCACCACCGAGTTGAAGAACGACCCGAACCGATATTTGAGCCCGACCTGAATGTTGGCCCGGTAGCCGGTCGCCAGTTCTCGGAGACGGAGGAAAATCTCCTCATCCGAGGCATCGCCCTTCCGAAGCGTGATCTGGTCCCGGATCCTGGAGTAGGACGCCTCGGCGTCGAAGGAGAGGCCGCGCGTGAGACGCACCTCGAGACTTCCGTAGATACTCAACCGATTGCTGGCCCAGTCGTCGAGGAAACTTGACGCGCCGCCTGAGAGGCGGGCATTGCCCCACGGCTGGCGCGAGGAATAGGCCACCTGCAACTGGTGATCGATACGCGTCTCTTGGGTCTTGTCGAAGATGGTCGGTTCGACATAGTCATACCGGGTGACTCCGGCAGAGTAGACGACGATCAATTGTCGGCGCGTCACCTCGGCGTAGGGGAACAGGTCCCACTCGATCGCCGGGGCGAGCCGCATCCGCAAGTCGAGGTTGTCTGGTTTCGAGGAGCGCACGCCACCGGTCGCGCCAACCGACCAGTGGTCATTGATCGAGCGGACGACCAGGCCACTGCCGAAGGAACGATCGCGACGCGCGTGAAACTTGCTCCCATCTTCGAGGGTGAAGGTGGTACGGTCGACATTGCCGCCCACACCGAGCCGGACCTTCCAGTCAGCCGAAGTGTGATTGGCATTCAGGTCGCCACCGATATTGGTTCGGCGCTCCTGCGACTCTGCGTCGAATTCGACATCGGACCCGACCGTGAATACCCACTTGTTCCACGGATCGTTGGCTGCTGATCCCGCGCCTGGTCCCGACATGTCACCCGACTCGAGCGTCAGACTTCCGGCTTGACCCGTGGCCAGCAGGTAGCGGACCAACCCCAGCCTGAGGACACGGGCGAATTCCTGCCGGACGTCATCGTCCGAGGCATTCGGCGGCGTGGTGAAGGCCACCGTGTCGACGCGCGCCGCCAACCTCCCGCGACCGATGAATTCCAGCGTCACCTCACTCCCGCCGGCGCCAGTGCGCAGTCCTGAGGCGATCACATGGACATCCGACGCCGTCCGGTCCGTGACCCAATCGACCATGGTGATCTCGGTCCGGAGAAAGTCACGCTCACAGTGGACGTGACAGTCGAGAAAGAGCCTGAGTCGGGGCGGCGCGGCAATGGGTGCCTGGGCGGCAAGCGGCGCAAGCACGCCGGCGAGAATGAACATCAGAGTCGAGTACCAGCGGATCATGCGTGTCCCTGGGGCAGAAGAAATCGGTGATGATGATGCAAACCCTACGAGAGAACGCCATGCACGGTTGAGAAACTACCTGCCAGAGATGACGCCGACCTGTCGGGAGTCGAGTACCATTCCGGCATGCTTCCAGTCGAGAACGTGCTGAACGAGGTCCGTCTAGCCCTCAGCCATCAGCGTGCCGCTGTCCTCGAGGCGCCGCCCGGTGCCGGAAAGACCACGCGCGTACCGGTGGCCCTGCTCGATGAGCCGTGGTGCCGCGGCCAGCGCATCATCCTGCTCGAGCCGCGGCGACTCGCTGCCCGCGCAGCCGCCCGACGCATTGCGCACGAACGCGGCGAACAAGTCGGCCGGTCGATCGGGTTCCGGGTCCGCGGCGAGTCGGTGGTCGGCCCCGACACCCGTCTCGAAGTGGTCACCGAAGGCGTGCTCACCCGGATGCTGCAAGCTGACCCCTCCCTCCCCGGCATCGCAGCGGTCGTCTTCGACGAGTTCCATGAGCGCTCGCTCCACGCCGACCTCGGTCTGGCACTCGTGCTCGGCGCAACGCGCGTACTGCGCGACGATCTCCGCGTGTTGGTGATGTCGGCCACCCTCGACGGCGAGCGCATCGCCAACCTGCTCGGCGACGCACCCCGGATCAGGAGTGTCGGGCGCCAGTTCCCGGTCGAACACCGGTACGATCCACCCGTCAACCGGCAACCGCTGGCTGGCCATGTCGCGGCGGTGGTGCGCGAGGCACTGCAGGCAACAACGGGTTCACTCCTCGTCTTTCTCCCTGGCGCAGGAGATATCCATCGGGTCCGTGACATGCTGTCGGGCGCGGTGCCAACCGATGTCGACGTGCGCCCGCTCTTCGGGGCACTCTCTTCCCATGATCAGGACGCCGCGATCGCTCCCGCACCCGCAGGGCGACGCAAGGTCGTCCTCGCCACCAATGTCGCCGAGACATCGATCACCATTGATGGCGTTGCCGTGGTGGTCGACAGTGGACTCGAACGGGTGCCGCGCTTCAATCCACGGACCGGCATGTCACGCCTCGAGACGGTGCGCATCACGAGGGCTTCCGCCGATCAGCGCGCCGGTCGTGCCGGTCGGACCGCTCCCGGTATCGCGATTCGCTGCTGGAGCACCGCCGAACACGCCGGGCTCATCCCGTACACCCGCGCCGCGATCCTCGACGCCGACCTGGCACCCCTCGCGCTGGATCTCGCGGTGGCTGGCTTCCCCGATCCCGCGGAACTGCCCTGGCTCGATCCACCGCCACCCGCGCACTTCGCCACTGCATCTGCGCTGCTTCGTGACCTCGGAGCGCTCGATGATCTGGGGAGGCTCACGGACAATGGCCGCGCGATGGCGGCGTGGGGGGTGCATCCCCGACTGGCGCACCTGTTGGCGCGAGCCGCCGATATTGGCAGCCGTACCTTTCGGCGGGCGACGTTCGTCGCGGCACTCGCCGAGGAGCGCGACATCCTGCGTGGGGACGGTCGCCCACCTCCGACAGACCTCCGGCTTCGACTCGACCTGCTCGAGCGCGACGCCGATACGGCGCTGATGTCTGGTGCCACGGTCGATCGCGGCGCACTCGCCACCGTGCGGGAGCAGGCGTCGCGATTGATGGCGCGCGCGACCGGAAGGCTGGTCAGTGACCACGAGGCCACCGATGCCGCGCTGCTTGCCGCGTGGGCGTGGCCCGATCGCGTCGCACGCCGCCGAGACTCCGCGGGACGGTTTGTGATGCGCTCGGAACGCGGCGCGCGACTCGATGTCTCCGACGCGTTGGCGCACTCGGAATGGATCGTGGCGATCGAAGTGGACGACAGCGGTCGCGAGGGCCGCGTGCAACGCGCCATCGCGCTCGAGGCCCACGATGTCGCCGCACTCATCGACGGCGAGGCCACCACGCGCACAGTGGTCGAGTGGAACAGCTTACTGGGCGTGGTCACCATCCGTCGGGAGGTGACGCTGGGCGCGATCGTGGTGCGCGATGATCCGATCGATCGCGCCGAGCCGGAACTCATCACGGCAGCATTCCTCGAAGGCATCAGGCAGACCGGCATCGGTGCACTGCCGTGGTCCGACACCGCGCGCATGATACGGGCACGCCTCGCGTTTCTCCATAGCCACGATCCCACTTGGCCCGATGTCTCCGATACCGCGCTGGAGACGTCCCTCACGACCTGGCTACTGCCCTCACTCAGGGACATGCGGCGTCTCGAGGATCTCCGGCGTGTCGATCTGGGAGCGCGACTTCTCGACCTCACATCGTGGTCACAGCGCACTCAGCTCGAGACACTGGCGCCAGAACGCATCGAGGTCCCGAGTGGTTCACGTGTGGTGGTCGACTACGCCGACCCTGTGGCCCCAGTGCTGGCGGTACGGTTGCAGGAGGTCTTCGGGATGCAGGAATCACCGCGCCTGTTCGGCGGTCGGGTCCCGCTCGTGATGCACTTGCTCTCGCCGGCTCGCCGACCGGTGCAGATCACCCGTGACCTCGCCTCGTTCTGGCGGAGCGGATATTTCGAGGTGCGGAAGGATCTGCGTGGGCGCTACCCGCGCCATCACTGGCCGGAAGATCCGTTGGAAGCGGTCCCCACGAGTCGAGTCAAGCCGAGGGGTCGATGATCCGGATCAGAACCGGAGTCCCACTGTGACGGGGACCAGCACTTCACTCTCGTGCACGGTGAATAGGTTGATCACTCGAATCTCGAAGCTCAGTCTGCCCGGTCCCCGATAGCCAAGCCCGGCCTGGGCCGCCACGTCGCGGGATGTGATGGTCGCGTTCACGGTCGCTTCGCGGTCGGGCGTGATCCACCGGAAGTACATGCCAACACCACCAACCGCATAGAACCGCTGATCGATGATGTTGTACTCGTAGCGGATCATGGCTCCAACGGCATTCGAGATTGGTCCGTCAATGATTCGCGATGGAGTCGTGTCAAAGCCGAATTGCACCACGCTGTCAAGCTGAAAGTGATGGAACGATCCCTCGAGGCCGAAGGCGTACCGGGCATTCGGATTGCGGACCATGACGAACACATTCGCCCCAAGCCCCATGGAGGCCATGGTGCCCAAGTCGCCCAGCGGGATCGTCGGACCGACCGCAACGGCAGGCTCGAGCCACACCTGGCCCACGAGTGGATTCGGAACAGACAGGACCAGCACGAATGCGAGGACGGCAACTTGCGTGGCGCCCTCGCACCCGTCCCGTCCGACCGTCAGTCGTCGGGAGGTCAGAACCGGATCCCGACGGTGATCGGGATGAACGAGATATTGCTGTTGTCGCTGAAGATGTTCACATACTTCGCCTCGGCGAACAGTCCGCGCGCGAAGTTGAGTCCGAGCCCCGCCTGAATCGCGAAGTCGGTGTTGGTCGTCTCGCTGAAGTCCGGCGCACTGTCGTCGCCAGTGATCTCACCGCGGAAGAGGCCCGCCCCGCCAAGCAGGTAGGCCATCCCACCCACCGAATAGTCGAGTCGCGCCATCACGCCGTAGAGATTCTGGCGAGCGTTCAGGGCACCACCGATCGAGGCGTCATCATAGGAGAAGCGGTAGTACTGCGCGTCGATACCGAAGCCGAGCTTGGCCGACGGATCGCGCATCATGATGGCGGCGCCGCCGCCGAAACCGGTCTTGAGCACATCGCCGGCATCACCCATCGGCAATGCCACGCCGCCACTCAGGCCGAAAGTCAGGCCAGCCTGCGCCTGCACCGGTGCTGCGAACGCCGCAGTCGTCGCGGCAACAGTCAATGCAAGTATCGCCTTGCGCATAAAACCTCCTGGTCATGGTGAGGCACCGGCCGCCTGCCCGGTGGCGCCGATCGTTCCGACGCGGTGGGGGAGTCGTCTGACCCCACCACTCCTTGCACACCATCAGGGGACCAACCGGTCGGCACCCTCCGGCGACTGGTAGGGCGATCCCGGCTCGAAGGTGCGCCACAGCAGGGCGGACACGGCGCGAATCATGATCCATGACTGGTTGGTGCTCTCGTACGAGGTGTCGCTCGCCTCGCGGGTGATCACCGAGAATACGTAGTCGCCGTGCGGGGCATTGACCAGCACCACCTCGGAGCGCGACCGATCGACGGCGCCCTGCTTGGACGCCACCTGGACCGTCGGGGGCAACGCCGAGAGCGCCTCGCCATTCCAGTAGATCCGAGTGAGATGACGATACATCGCCTCACTCGCGGCCTTCGACACAAAGCGTCCCTCACGAATTCCGACCACCATCTCGGCCATCTCGCGGGGCGAGGTCTGGCCCCACCCATACGTCTGCCAGATCTCGCGCCGGCCTGGTGTCCGGGAGTTCATTCGGGTCGCCTCGAAGCCATGCGAGGCGAGCCACTCATTGATATACACCCCCCCGCCGACCAGTGCCTGCAGCCAGAGTGCCGCGGCGTTGTCACTGCTGGTGATCATCGCCATGCTCACCTTGTTGAGCGGAACCGCTGCGCTGTCTTGCAGTTGGTCGAAGAGATCATCCTCCCCGCCGTACCGGAGCGAGTCCGCCCACCTGAGTGATTGGTCAAACGCGAGGTCGCCATCGTGGATCCGCTGGAAGGTGGCCAGCAGGATCGGCACCTTGATCATCGACGCCGTCGGGAACAGTTCGTCGGGTCGGATCAGGGCCCCGCGCCCGGACGGCAAATGGCGGACGTAGATCCCAACCACGCCATCGACCCGACCGGCCAGATCAGCGAGTTGATGCTCCAGCAGGGTGTCGCGCTGGACGGTGGGCCACTGAGCCGAAGCGGGGGGTGCCAGGAGGAGCAGGAGAGCGGCGAGGAGCGTGCGCATCGGAGTCCCGGGTGGGTGGTTGACAGGAAGCTAACAAACCAGGATTGCCGAATCCGAAACCCGCTTCGGACGGTCGTCGTAACTGGGAAATCGTTTCCCACCTCAATCGGACGCCCAATGACCGTGTTGCCCCTGCTGCTCGG
>JBBSPX010000018.1:0-23708 GCA_038258395.1 Gemmatimonadales bacterium
CAGCCGACGATCCCATCGCGTGGCACCCGATGCACCCCTTGGTCATCGTGAGCTGCTTCCCTTGCGCGACCAGTGGATCGACTGCAGGCCTCGCTGCCACGGCACCGGTGCTGTCGGGCGTCGGTGTCGGCAGTGGCTTGAGGGCCGCGGCCGCGGTATCCGCCTGACGAATCGCTTGCCACGCAGCGAACTCCTCGGGCGAGGTCACCATCACGTAGAAATCCATCCGGGCGTGTTGCAGGCCGCAGAACTCGGCGCAGGCCCCTGGATAGGCTCCGGCCTCTTTGGCGGTGAACCAGAGGCGGGTCTCGCGGTTCGGGAAGACATCGCGCTTGCCGGCAAACTGCGGGATCCAGAAGGAGTGGATCACGTCGGCGGACTTCATGCGCAGGTCGATGGTCCGACCGAGTGGGACATGCAGCTCGTTGGCGGTGACGATGCCGAGCTCCGGGTAGCGGAATTCCCACCACCACTGGTGCCCGACCACCTCGACCTTGAGGGGTGCCGAGCCATCAGGGCTCGCGGTCGGGACACGCGCCGTATCGAAGATCGCCTTGACGGTCGGGACCGCAACGACGGCCAGTACCGCGGCCGGAATCACCGTCCAGATGATTTCCACCAGGGTGTTACCGTGATTCTGCTTCGGCTCCGGGTCATCCGGCGATCCACGGAATCGGAAGATCGCATACAGGAGTGCGCCCTCGACACCGATGAAGACGATCGTCGCCCACCACACCGTGGTCATGAAGAGGCCGTCGACGATCTCGGCGAAATCACCCTTCGGATGCAGCGTGGACTGCGGGTAGGAATCGCCGGCGCAAGCGGCCACGGCCACAAGCAACAGGGCGAGGAGCAGGCCGCGAGGCAGTCTGGGCCACCGTCGCGGTGCGAGCGAAACGCGCATCAAAGATCCCGTCTCGAGATTCAGTCGGTTGTGAACGGTTTCACGTGTCACGCTGGGGGAGATGCCACCTCGGGGTACAGGATAGTGGACCGGGATGGGGGAATCAAGCGTTTTCCCGGTCAATTCCATGATTCCAGCGGCAAGTCGAACGGCACCGGATCGGCCACCTCGAACGAGAAGTGCCACCACTCATTCTCGTAGTTGACGAATCCCTGCTCCGCCATGGCGTCGACCAGCAGCGCGCGCCGCCTTGCGGCCTGACCGGAGGCATTCGCCGTGTGGGCCGCCTTGTCGAAGGTGTCCCACGGCGTGCCCATGTCGAGTTCGTGCCCGCTGGCGAGGTCAACCAGCGTGAGGTCCACCGCGACGCCCTGATTGTGACGCGAACGTCGTGCGATATATCCGTTGTCGAGCAGGTCGGTTCGTCCGACGCGCTCGCACCACGCGACCATCGCCAGCGTCGCCCGAACCGGGCGATAGCCATCGAACACCTTCAGGCCGAGACCCCGGCGCTCGAGACTGGCTTGCACCAGCCCGATCGCCACAGCCGCCTCACGACGAAGCAGGGCAATCGGCCGCCCGTATCCGGGCAAGGGCGCTCCGGTAAAATTGTGGGTGGTGGCGTACCCCACCTGCTGCCGAATCGTGCCGGGAAGCTCGGCGAGCAGCAACCGGGCCGCACTGTCTGGCGCCACCTGCTGCGGTGCCGCATTGGCCTGCGTGGCGGCCGGCGGCGCTCCCGCGCAGGCGGTGAGCGTCACAAGAAACGCGAGTCGTCGGTACATCCTGTGAATCTACTCCCGGATCCCGGGGTGGACAGCCCCCCGTCCCCGGCTCCCAAGGCTGCAGGATCGGGGCTATCTTTCTCGATCCTCGCGGTCCACTTGGCATCCTGCCCGGTGGACCGTCCGATTCTCTTTGCCTGACTTCTATTTTGCCCGACCGGAGGAAATGGTCGATGATCCAGGAAATGCGGGAAAAGTTGGGGAAGGAGATCTCCGAGCTCAGCCATGAGTTGGCGGTGACCCTACCTCAGGCGATCGCCACGGCCGTCGAGATGGGCGATCTCCGTGAGAATTCCGAGTACAAGGCCGCGCTCGAACGTCAGCAGTTCGTGCAGGCACGACTCGGCCAATTGCACCAGCGACTCAACCAGCTGACCCAGCTCGCCAACACCGAGGCGCCGTCTGATCGAGTGGGACTCGGCACACGAGTCTCGGTCGAGGATATCGAGAGTGGCGACGTCGAGGAGTACACGGTCGTGCTCGCGGAGATGATGGATCTCGATGCCGGTCACATCTCGCTGGCCTCCCCGCTGGGGCGCGCCCTCACGGACGGCAAGGTGGGCGACGAGGTCGTGCTCCAATTGCCCACGATGCGCCGGAAGCTCCGGATCACCGACCTTGAGACGATCCACGGCCAAATGGACAAGGTGTGAGGCCGTGGATTTCGTCCCCAAGGAACTGCAGGTCGTGGGCGATCGGGTGCTCATCACGCCCGAGGACGGCGAGGAACAGCGCACCAGAGTCGGCCTCTATCTGCCGGCCACCGCCGTCGATGCCCAGCAGGTGCAGACCGGTCTGATCATCGGGGTGGGGCCGGGGAATTCGCTCCCCGACCCCTCGGTGTTCGAGGACGAACCCTGGCGCGAGATGGAACGGACGCCGAAGCATCAGCCGATGCAGGCACGGGTTGGCGATCACGCGATCTTCTTCCGGAAGGCTGCGGTCGAGATCTCCTACGAGGAGCATCGCTATCTCGTGGTTCCGCAGGCGGCGATCCTCGTGCTCGTGCGGGACCGGACCCCGCTGCCGTAGCGCGCGGGGTAGCCCCGCCAGGTCATCCGACCGGTGCGGCCTCGAGATTGAGCATCGCTTCGGTGTAGGCCGCGACTTCGGTCTCGGTGCGGCACGCGAAGATGACTTCCTCGAGAAAGGCGCCAGCCTCAAGTGCCTCGTGGGTGGTCGCGATCGCGATCTCCGCGGCCGCTTCGAGCGGGAACCCCGAGATGCCGGTCGAGATCGCCGGGAGCGCCACGCTCTCGCAGCGATGGTTGTGTGCCAGTCGCAGGGCGTGGCGATACGCCGACGCGAGCAGGTCGGCCTCGCCTTCGCCCCCCCCCTGCCAGACGGGTCCGACCGCATGGATCACGTAGCGAGCCGGCAGCCCGTAGGCGGACGTGATCACCGCTCGCCCCGTGGGGCAATTGTCCGACCGTTCGCAGGCCTCGAGCAATTCGGGCCCCGCGGCAGCGTGCACGGCACCACTCACCCCCGCGGTGGGGTGCAAATCCGAGGCGGCGGCATTCACGATCGCATCGACCGGCAAGGTGGTGATGTCGGCGAGGATGATGGTCAGCTTCATGTTGATCTCCTGCGTGGCGCGGTCGAGCAGAGGGACCTCGACCAGATGGCTCGACAGCCGGTCGTACCATCACCGAGCACTCGCTCGGCTCGGCGCCCGGACGCTGTCGCAATCCCTGAATCTAACCACTCGGCCGATCGGATGAGCACTCGCCACCCTAGTCGGCTGATCGAGTCGCCTCCAGCCCGGCGACGGCGCGATCATAGGCAGCGTCGAACCCGTGTCCACCATGAACACTCAATCCCAGATCGCGTAGCAGGCCATCCTTGAGGCGATAGATCCAGCCATGCACCGACACCTCCTGACCGCCGCGCCATGCATCCTGCAACATCGTGGTCCGGCAGACATCGACCACTTGCGCCAGCACGTTCAGCTCGGTGAGACGGTCGAGTCGTTCGTGGTCGTTGGTCATTGCCTCGAGCATCGGGCGGTGTCGTGCGGCCACGTCCTGGATGTGACGGAGCCAATTGTCGATCAAGCCCAGCGGAACGCCAGCGGCTGCCGCCCTCACGCCGCCGCACCCGTAGTGACCGACCACGAGGATATGGCGGACCTTGAGGACGTCGACCGCATACTGGATCACCGAAAGACAATTCAGGTCGGTGTGCACCACCACATTGGCGATGTTCCGGTGCACGAACACCTCGCCGGGATTGACGCCCATGATCTGGTTCGCCGGCACTCTCGAATCGGCACAACCAATCCACAAGAACCGTGGTGATTGCTGGCTGGCCAGCCGACTGAAAAAGGACGGATCGGCCTCGGCCTGTTGTGCAGCCCACGCTCGATTGTTGGCCTGGATGGCCTCAAGCTCCTTCATCGCACCTCCGGGTCATTTGGTTCGGTTCGCGCGGATCTGCTGGAGGAGATCTCGCGTCGCCCGGATGCCGTCGGGCTCGCTCATGCCGTCTCCCTCATACTCGATACCGACCCAACCGGCATAGCCCGCATCGAGCACAATGCCCATCATCTTCGGGAAGTCCACCCGCAGCGTCGCACCCTCGGCACCGAAATCGTAGCTCTTGGCACTAACCGCACGCGCCAGTGGCATCATCGCCTGCACGCCCTCGTACGCGTCGGTGGTTTCGGTGCTCGAGACGATGAAGTTGCCGAAGTCCGGCAGGGTGCCGAGCAACGGGTGATTCGCGTCGCGCAGCGTTGCCATCAGCCAGGAGGGGCGGCTCGAGAGCCCCCCATGATTCTCCACGACGACATGCAACCCGAACGGCTCGGCTTCGGTGGCAAGTTGGTGCAGTCCATCGGCACAGAGGCGGCGTTGCTCGTCCTCCGGTCCACTGCTATAGGCGTTGACGCGGATGGCGTGGCAACCGAGGTGCGCGGCGGCACGCAGCCACTTGACGTGGTTGTCGACTGCTGTCTGGCGTGCCTGTGCATCGGGGTCGCCGAGTGCGCCCTCGAGATCGCACATGATCAAGACGTTGGTCACCCCCTCGCCGGAGGCGCGCAGGTTGAGCTCATCGAGATAGCTGGTGTCGTCGGCGTGACCGTACATGAAGGTGTTCACGTACTCGACACCGGTGATCCCGTAGTCGCGGCGCGCGATGATGGGAAAGTTGACCGGATGCGCCACGCCCCGGATCGCAGCATCGGGATTCGTCTGGAGCAACGCGGCCCGATCGACACCCGGCGGCAGTGTGCCGAAGAAGGTGCGATGGAGCGACCACTGCGCCAGCGAGATCCGGAACGGCTCGGGGACGGGGGTCGCCGCAGCCCTGAATCGCGGCAAGGTGGTGGCGGCAGCCATCGCAGCACCTGCTTCCAGAAAGGTCCGTCGGTCCATCAGCCGTTCTCCTCGTGCATGCGTTGGAGCAACCTGATCTGCCCGGCATGGTAAATGTCGTGATAGATCGCGCCGTGCACCATCTGTCGGACGGGAGTGGATTTCCCGGGGACAATGGCGTCCAGTTCCGCATTGGTGAGCGATCGGATGCGGGTGACCAGCGCGAGATGAGCCGCGTCGAGACCGGCCAAGGCACCGGTCCATGCGATTGGCGCCGCTTCCGCCGGCCAGTCACGATCATTGGCATCGCCGACGGGATCCCCATCCAGTCGCGCGAGCACGACGCGCTTCCAGAGGACGAGGTGTGCGACGAGTTCGATGGTATTGTGCACCGCCGCCTCAGGTCGCCAAGCCGCCTGACCAGCGGTGATGTGGGCGAGGATCGGCCTCAGTGCATCGGCATGCCAAGGCTCGCCCGAAAACACCGCATCGAGTTCGGTGGCAAGTCGGTCAGCATCAGTCATGAGCTTCCTCGGTTGAGGGTGCCGCGCCACTCCGTCGCATCCGGGTAAAAGGATAGCCGCCACAGCCGGAACGTGGGTTGGCGGTGTCGGCCCGCGTGACGGCGCGCGCCGCTGTGGCACTCGGCGCATTCCAGGTGGCCAGGCAGAATGCCCACATCCATCCGTCGTCGCCGGGGAGGATCACCCAGTCGATCCGGTCATAGCGCCCGCCATCGGCAACGTTGGAGGTGTCGTTGCGGGCGATCAGGAATCGTGCAGTGGCATTCCACTCAATCACCCGGTAACGATTCGCTGTGCCGTGCTGCCAGAGCGAATCATCGATGGTGTGCCGCGTGCCGTAATCATCGACAAACGTTCCCTGAAGGGCGGTTGGAATCGGTGCTGCAACTCGACGCCCACAACTCATCGCCAGAAGGACCACGGCGAGGACGCCCCAATCCGAGAGGGCTCGACGCAGTAGACTTGAGGTCGATGCGGCCACGACCATTCGAGCACGAGGAGAAGGCATGACCATGGAATCTGGTGGTAGCAGCCGGCTGGGCAAGCTCCAGCGACGGGAATTCCTGGCGACCGCCGCAGCGATGGCGGCCGTACCCTCCCTCCCCTCCAGATCGCGGCGTCCGCGTCCGGTCCCGACGCCCCAGCAACTCGCCTGGCAGCGTGACCAGCTCGCGATGTTCATCCACTTCGGGGTCAACACCTTCAGCGACCGCGAGTGGGGCGACGGCACCGAGGACCCCACGAGCTTTGCGCCGACCTCCCTCGACGCGGCACAGTGGGCACGGACGGCCCGCGCCGCGGGATTTCGCGCCATGATCCTCACGGCCAAGCACCACGATGGCTTCTGCCTCTGGCCAACCGCGACCACGCAACACTCGGTCGCGAACTCGCTGTTCCGTGATGGCGCGGGGGATGTGGTTGGGGAGTTCGTCACCGCCTGCCGGAGCGAGGGCCTGCGGGTCGGCCTCTATCTCTCGCCATGGGATCAGCACGCCACGAGCTACGGGGACTCCCCACGCTACAACGATTTCTATATCGCGCAGCTCACGGAGTTGCTCACCCGCTACGGTCGGATTCACGAGGTCTGGTTCGACGGCGCCAACGGAGAGGGACCCAACGGCAAGCGGCAGCGCTACGACTGGCCCAGGGTCTGGAGCACGGTCCGACGCCTGCAACCCGAGGCGGTGATCTTCTCCGACGCCGGCCCCGACCTCCGCTGGATCGGCAACGAGCGCGGGGCCGCTGGCGAGACCAACTGGTCGACGGTGGATCCCTCGGTGATCACCGAGCCCGGGATGTCGGGTCCGGCGGTGATGCGGCAGTTGCAGGAGGGCGATCCGAACGGCACCGTCTGGCGCCCCGGTGAGACCGACGTTTCGATCCGGCCAGGCTGGTTCTGGCATCCGGCCGAAGACGGGAAGGTTCGGTCAACAGACGACCTCGTCGACCTCTACTTCAGCTCCGTCGGCCGCAACAGCAAACTGTTGCTCAACGTGCCCCCCACCCGGGCAGGATTGCTGCAGGAGACCGATGTCTCACGGCTGATTGCCATGCACGAGCGCCTCGAAACGATCTTCGGCACGCCGTTGGCCGGACGCAACATGTCGTGGCAGTGGACTGGGGCGTCGAGTGGATCTGCCCTGCTCGATGGGCTCCCGGCAGAGTCGCGTATCGAGGTGATCGATCTCCAGGAGCAGATCACCGTGGGGCAGCGCGTGGCGCGATACGTCGTCGAGGCGCGCGACACGGGAGGGTGGGAAGAGGTCGCGCGTGGGACGACCATGGGCTACCGTCGGCTGCATCGCATCGAACCGCGCCGCGTTTCCGGAATCCGGCTCCGGCTTCTCGAGACCGTCGACCAGCCGATACCGGTCGCGATCCGCACCTACCGAGCCGGCTAGCCGGATCACTCCTCCGCGTCGGTGCCGATCTGCAGCGTCTTGCACGCCTCGATCGCGGCGGCCTCCTCGTCATCCGGCACCCAGATGCTGGGGAACGGCCCGGTGGGGATCGCCATCAGGTCACCCTGCACCACGGCGTCGATCCCGACATTGCGGAGCTCGCTGCAGACAAGATCGGCCTCGACCTTGTTTTGTGCCACATAGACTTGCTTCATCTCGACCCCCAGTATGCGCAGCCCAACCGCCGCGACGCGAAAGATACCTCGACTTACTGCATCACCCGGACACTTTGTCCCGATCCAGCGCCACGATCTCCCTGCTCATCGAGCGCGACCTCGCCATTCACCACGACCGCGGTGATCCCGGTCGGATACTGATACGGCTCGGCGAACGTGGCGCGGTCGGTCACGGTGGCGGCGTCGAACACGACCACGTCGGCGGCCAGGCCGGTGGCGAGGCGACCTCGATCCCGGATCCCGCAGCGTGCCGCCGGGAATCCCGACATCTTGTGCACGGCCTGCTCGAGTGTGATGGCGTGCCGTTCACGCACATAGCGACCGAGCACGCGCGGGAAGCTGCCGATCCCGCGCGGGTGCGGTGTGCCGCGCCTGGTGGGACCATCGATGGCGAAGGCGCCACCGTCGCTGCAGATCATCCCCCGTGGATGGGCGAAGAGCCGATCGAGATTGTCCTCGCTCATCGCGAAGCCGACCATCCCGATGTTCGCACCATTCCGTCGGAAGAGATCCACCGTGTAGTCGTACGGCGCCATCCCCTTGGTCGCGGCGTGCGTGCCGAGTCGCTGGCCTTCGACATCGCGATCCTCACGGCCGCGGACGCTGGTCACCTGCACATTGTCCCAGCCGCCAATCAGCTCGATCTTCGCGAGCACCGCCTCCTTGACGCGTGGCCCATCGGCGGGGTCGTCAATCCGCGT
Organism: Gemmatimonadales bacterium; assembly: GCA_038258395.1. Lineage (GTDB taxonomy): Bacteria > Gemmatimonadota > Gemmatimonadetes > Gemmatimonadales > GWC2-71-9 > Palsa-1233. The sequence goes on from JBBSPX010000018.1 coordinate 8,372, forward strand.
GAGCATCGCACTGAGACCCCCGTCGCGACTCCAAATCGGGAAGAGTGACGTGAGGCCGGTGGAGTACGCCACATAGGGGTACCGATCGAAGGCGACATCGAGGCCCTCCTGGTTGGCCCGATCGATCGCCGCGAAGGCCTCGTCGAGCTTCGACCAATTGCGGGGACCTTGCATCTTGAGATGCGAAATCTGGAGCGCACACCCTGCGCCGCGCGCCACCGTCATCGCCTCGGCGATCGATTCGAGGACGCGGTCGTCCTCGTTCCGCATATGCGTGGCATAACAGAGCCCGGTCCCCGCAAGCGGACGACAGAGCGCCACCAACTCGGCGGTGTCCGCGAAGCCGCCCGGAGTGTATTCGAGGCCGGATGATGCGCCGCACGCCCCAGCGCGGAGTGCCACGGCCACACGCTCGGTCATCGCCTCGAGTTGTGATGGAGTCGCCTGTTGCTTCATCGACCCTACCTCAACACCTCGCACCATCCCGAGCCCGACCATCGAGGCGACGTTCGCACCCGGTCGTAACGCGTCGATACCATCGAAGAAGGCGGCCATGTCGCTCGCTGAATCGCCATCGGCCCCGACCACGATCGTCGTGAGACCCTGGCGCACCACCGACTCGAGTCGCGGGTCCTCGTCGACCGACCCGTCGCCGTGCGAATGAATGTCGATGAAGCCGGGCGCGACGACCTTGCCTCGTGCATCGATCTCACGATCACCACGATCCGCGATGCGATCGGCGATCTGCACGATCCGATCGCCGTCAATCGCGATGTCGGCAATGCGTCCGCGCGTGCCGGTGCCATCGACCAGCAGACCGCCACGGATGACGAGGTCGTGCTGGCGACGAGCGAAGACCGCCGGAGCACGGACGAGTCCCGCGAGACCGAAGGCAGCGGAAGCCGTGAAGCTGCGACGTGTGAGGGTCATGCGAAGTCCTCCATCTCAGTCGACCTGCGACGTGACGTAGTAATTCTCGTCGACGATGAATGTCGCCTCAGGTGGCAGCGTCAGCTCCTGCCAGCTGGTACTCGGGTGCAGTCGCTGCGCCGTGCCGGGAGCCGTCACCACATCGACGGGCATATCGAATCCGGGAACCACGTGCTGCCAGCGATAGCGGATGCCGGTGGTGGTGCGTTCGTGCGCGAGCTCCGGAATGTCGGTGGTCGTGAGGTACTGTTCGAACACCTTCGAGAGATCGATCCCCGCGGCTTTCGAGATATAGGCCTGGACCTCAGCGCCCGTGGTGACGCGGTGCCGGAAAGTCCGCTGGAGGCCGCGTAGGACCTCCCGCCACCGGGCATCGTCGGCCACGATCTGGCGGATCGTGTGCAGCATGTTGCCGCCCTTGGGATACATGTCACCAGAGCCCTGTGCATTCACGCCGTAGGCCGGGATCACCGGACGATCGTTCCGGATTCCCTTGCGTGTCCCGATCACGTAGCGCGCACCGGCCGCCTTCCCGGACCGACACTCCTCAAAGAGGTTCTCCGCGTAGTTCGCGAAGGACTCATGCACCCACATGTCGGCGAGATCTGGCGTCGTGATGCTGTTGCCCCACCATTCGTGCGCACTCTCGTGCACGATGATGAAGTCCCACTCGAGCCCGAGCCCGGTGCCCGAGCCATCGCGTCCGCCGTAGCCGTTGGCGAAGCCGTTCCCGTAGGTGACCGCCGACTGGTGTTCCATCCCGGGATAGGTCACGTCGATGAGCTTGTAGCCGTCGGTGTACCAGGGATACGGCCCGAACCAGTGCTCGAAGCAGGCCATCATCGGTCGGGCCTGCACCCACTGTCGCCTGGCCGCAGCCTCGTGGTAGTCGAGGGGGAAGAAATCGAAGGTGAGCGGCCCCGCCTCGCCATCGTAGATCTCGTGCCAGTGCACGTAGTGGCCGAGGTTGAGGGCGATCGCGTAGTTGTTGATCGGGTCGTTCACAAACCAGGTGCGCGTCGTCCAGTCGCCCACTGTCGTGTCAGACTCGAGTCGCCCCGGTCCGACGTAGGTGCCCACTGTTGCCGGCAGGTGGACCGTGACTCGCAGCGAATCGGGTTCGTCGGACTGCGTGTCCTTGTCGGGCCACCAGATGCTGGCACCGACACCCTGATCGGTGGTGACGATCCACGGGCGGCCAAGCGAGTCGGACGACCACGAAATCCCGCCGTCCCAGGGCGGACGCGGTGCGATGGTCGGATGCCCGGAGTAGAAGACCGTGATCGCATCGGGCCCGGAACGATTGTTGGTCATGCCCGAGACGAAATGCGCGGCGCCTTCGTCGCGCCAGCGGAGGTGCCGCCCGGATTGAATGACACTGTCGATTTGGAGCGGCGACTTCAGATCGATCTGCATCTCGCGACCCGGTGCCGTGGCGCGGTAGACGATCGTCGTAGAGCCCGCGAGTGAGCTGTCGGCCGGATTCACGCGCACGTCGAGATGGTAGTAGGTCACATCCCACCAGGAGCGGCCCGGCGTGTTCCACGCCCCACGCAGGGTGTCGGCACGGGTAAACTGGGCCTGGGAAACACCGAGTGGCAGCACAACCGCTGCAGCCAGGAGAGGAACCGACCAGCGTCGAATGGGACTCACGAGGGCTCACCGGATGGAGGAAGTGTGCGATCCTTCCAGTGCCACCACTTGAGCAGCTCGGGATCGGGATCGGCGGTTCGAGCGAAATAGACCGCACATCGAAAGACATATAGCACGCACGGATCCTGTCGGTGCCCAGTCTTGGCCTCGAGACGACGATACATCATCTCGGGATCGGCCGAACAGAGCTCGGACGGTTGGTGGTATCCCAGCAGGCGGAGGTCGCCTGCCAGCGAGGGTCCGATGCCCGGAATCACCTGAAGCGGATCGGCAGCGTGATGACGTGGCATGTCTGAATCTAGCGCGCTTGCTCTGGGACCAAGCGGTTGGCCTCAGCTCCGACCCAGCACAAAGAACACCCCATCCCATGGCACGAGGATCGTGTCCGGATGCGTCACGATGAGTGTGCCACCGAATTCCGTCCATGGCGCGCCATCGCAGAGGACCTCGAGCACGGTACTCGAAGGCTCTCGGAGTGGCAGCGCGCCGGGTGCCAGCCGGTATGACCAGCGGATCGAATCGCTCTGGACCAGCGACTCGCCGTAGCTCGGCAACGCGCACCGAGCGTCCGTCCCCACGACAGCGGAGTCCGAGATGGTCAGGGTCCGGTCATCCCAGGACGCGGCCTCCGCGTCGGACATCGCGCTGATGCCAGGGAGCAGGTGACGCGCCACCACCCACGTCCCTTGCGCCCACTCCGGAGGAGGCATGCGCATGCCGACGTCGGGAATGGGCGGCTCGTCACGCGTCTCGGTGCACGCGCTGACGAACAGGGAGAGCGCTATCGGGATGAGCCGGGTCAGTCTCACGCGTTTACCTCTCGTGTCAGCCGTTCCCTGCCACAGCCGACTCGTCCCACGGATCGTACGAGCCGATGCCCCAGAGATGTCCCTCCGGATCTCGACAGGAATAGAAACGTCCACCGTGCTCCGGGCTCGAAATCGGGCTGACGATCTCGGCACCTTGTGCCACCGCATGGGCGTAGTGCGCGTCGGTATCGGCGACGATCAGGTATACCGACTGCGTCCCGATCATGTCACGATTGATCGGCGGCTGGACCAATCGACCGAAGTCATCATCACGCGCCGACGCCAGCATGATCATCCCGGGACCGTGCCGGAGTTGGGCGTGGTCGATGAGACCATGCTTGCCCTCGATCACGAGATAACGCGCAAAACCCAACACACGCACCAGCCACTCGAGCGCGACTGGTGCGTCGTTATACCGCATCGTCGGGACGACGGTGGGGGTGTCATCGGACATCTGCGGTTCTCCTCTTCTCGCGGGCTGCGGGCGGCTAGCCGCTATGACGCCGTGACCGTGAACTCCTTCACCATGCCACGCATCACGTGGGGCTTGCCGTCGGCCCCTGGCACGAAGCAGAGCGCGACATAGTGGCCGGGTGTGAAGTTGCCCTGCCACCAGTTCGATTCGCCGGGCGACAAGGCGCCATTGCCGCCCAACGCCTCTCCGATCGGTGTGTTGCCGGGTGCCGACGAGGCGACGACATCTTGAGCGGTCTTACCATCGGGGATCCGGACCAAGGCAATTTCATGCACCTCGGTCCCCGCATTCGTGATCCGGAATGTGTGCGTCCCCGCGGTGATCGTCGGCATCTCAAAGTCGTAGTTGACCAACCGGATTTCTCCGTCGGCAGCCGGCGCAGCCGCGGTCCCCGGGGTGCCGGTGACGATCAACTCGCGCACCATTCCCAGGGTGAAATGTGGTGGATCATTGGGGCCGTTGGACAGGAAGCAGAGTAGCGCGTAGGTGCCCGGCTTGAGATCGGAGAACGTGGTGGTCTCCTGACCGGCCCGGATAGCGCCGTCCCCCCCGACGACCTTTGCCCACGCGGGCGTTGCCCCTGGAATCGCCAGCGCGGCGTTGAGATCAGCCATCGTCTTGCTCGAATCGAGACGCACCAGGATGGACTGATGTTCACTCGGGCCGTCATTGATAAGGCGGATCCTGGTGATACCGGGTCCGACGGTATCGGGCGCGGTGAACGCCATGTCGCTGGCATGGATCACCAGTTCGGCGGGTCCGGCTGTGGCCGCCACCTCGGGCTCGGCCGTCTTCGAGTCGGCCGGGGCGCACGCAACACCCAACAACAGCAGCGGGACCACAGCGGCATAGCGCATAGCGACTCCATGAGGCGGATGGGTTGACACGAATGTGACGATCGCAGCAAGGGTACGGCAAAAATCCACTTTCCGCCAGCGATTACCGGCTCGCCGCAAGTCGCTCCCGGAGCGCCGGCCATTCCTCGGCGAGGATGCTGTAGAGCACCGTGTCCCGTATACTCCCGTCGCGGCGGACCTGGAAGCGGCGGATCACCCCGTCCCGCTGGGCACCCAACCGTTCAATCGCCCGCTGCGACCGGAGGTTCAGCACGTCGGTCCGAAGCCCGACCACCCCGCACTCCAATCCCTCGAAGGCATGATCCAGCAGCAACAGCTTGCACGCGGTGTTCACATGAGTCCGCTGCGAGGTCGCGGCGTACCAGGTGTAGCCGATTTCCACCCGCTCGGCGGCGGGCACGATGTCGTGATACCGTGTGCTGCCCACGATCAGATCCGTAGCCAGGTCACGCACCGCCCACGGCAGCATGGTGCCTGCTGCAGCACCCGCGAGGGCGTCTTCGATGTAACGCGTCACATCGTCCGGTGCAGGGACCGAGGTGTAGCCGAGTTCCCAGAGTGACCCATCCGCAGCCGCCTGACGAAGCCCTTCAGCGTGCGATGCGGCAAGCGGCTCAAGTCGAACGCCATGACCTTCGAGCACAACCGGGTTGAGCGCCTTCACGGGCCGTTGGTCACCAGCGATGGCAGAAAGGTCGGCGGTCGCCGCATCTTGGTTGCCTGCTCGAAAGCATAGGCCATCGCCAGCAGTGGCCCCTCCTGCCACGCCGTGCCGAAGAGCGACATCCCCACCGGCAATCCCGAGACAAAGCCGGCAGGAATGGTGATGCTCGGATATCCCGCGCGCGCCGAGTGCCCAGATTCGCCGCCACTGTCGTGATCGCCGTTGACCACATCAGTGGTCCATGCCGGCCCGCCGGTCGGCGCCATGATCGCATCGAGTCGGTCGTGCAGGAGGGTGGCATCGATGCCATCGGCGCGGGCACCCTGCAGCATCTTGGTGCGAGCATTCAGATAATCGGCGGCGTCGATGCCGGGGCGCGCGTTCGAGGCGATGAGCGTCTCCTGTCCGAAGTACGGCATCGCCATCGCGGCATTCGCTTCATTGAATGCGATCACATCGGCGAGCGAGCGCACCGGTGCGTTGGCTCCGCGCGCCGCGAGATAGCGGTTGACGCCATCCTTGAACTCGACCTGCAGCACCAAATGTTCCCAGCCACCAATGCCGCGCGGCGAGGCGATCACGACCGGATCGATGATCACGGCACCGGCTGCGCGCATCGCCTTGATCGCCTCCTCCATGATCGCGTCGACCTTTTCATGGAACCCGAACGCATCGCGCAGGATCCCGATCCGCTTCCCGCGAAGCCCGTCGGTGCGCAGGAAGGTGGTGTAGTCGTTCCGGGAATGCCCCGCGGAGCCAGCGGTCGCGCCATCGCGCGGATCGACACCGGTGAGGGCGCCGAGCAGCATGGCGACGTCGGAGACGGTGCGACCCATCGGGCCGGCGGTGTCCTGCGTGGACGAGATCGGGATGATCCCGGAGCGACTCCAGAGTCCGACCGTCGGCTTGAGGCCGACCACGCCGTTGGCGCTCGAGGGGCAGACAATCGAACCATCGGTCTCGGTTCCGATCGCGACGGCACAGAAACTCGCCGACACTGCGGCGCCCGATCCCGACGAAGAACCGCAAGGGTTTCGGTCGAGCACGTACGGGTTCCGCGTCTGCCCGCCGCGACCACTCCAGCCGCTCGACGAACGGGTCGAACGGAAGTTGGCCCACTCGCTCAGGTTGGTCTTGCCGAGCACGATCGCACCCGCCGCGCGCAGCCGTTCGACGATGAAGGCGTCGCGTGGCGCGCCGGGCCCCACCAGCGCCAGTGCGCCGGCCGTCGTCATCATCTTGTCACCGGTGTCGATGTTGTCCTTGATCAGCACCGGGATCCCGTGCAGTGGCCCGCGGGCGTGTCCCGCCCGCCGTTCGGCATCGGACTGGTCGGCCAGCGCCAACGCATCGGGGTTCCGTTCGATCACGGCATGCAGCCCACCACGCGGCGCGTCGAGCAACGCGATCTGCCGCTGGTAGCGTTCGACCAGCGATCGGGACGTCCACCGCCCGGAGGCCAGTCCCTCGGCGAGTTCGGCGACGGAGAGTTCGTCGAGTTCGCCACGACGGGCCGCCAGTGACTCGGCACGGGTCACTGCGCCTGCGTCATTCCCCCCCCCATTATGTGGCAGCAGGGGCACGATGCCCCCCAAGGCGGCGGTATGCAGGAAGTGTCGGCGTTCCATCAGCTTGGCTCCGGTATGGGTGAATCCGCGGCGGCGATGCCGTCGCGTTCGTCGACTCGCGACAGCAGGACCAGTCCGACGAGCAGGAAGAGCAGGACGGTCGCTACGCCGGCTCGCTGGTTGTTGAAGAGTTGCGAGGCCAATCCGAGTAGCAGGGGCCCCATGAACGACGTCGCCTTCCCCGAGAAGGCGAAGAAGCCGAAGAACTCCGCTTGATGGCGCTCCGGAACGAAGCGACCCATGAGCGACCGACTCGCGGACTGGTTCGGGCCGACGAAGATCCCGATCATGATGCCGGCCACCCAGAACCAGGTCCGATTCGGCGCCCAGACCGCGAGGATGGTCGCGGCCATCAGCGCAACCAGTGTCACCTGGATGGTCCGCTTCCCGCCGATCCGATCGTCGACGAATCCGAAGAGCAGCGCGCCGGCTCCCGAGGCCACGTTGAGCACCACGCCGAACTTGATCACTTCGGCGATCGACATCCCGAATGTACCGGCCGCGTAAATGCCGCCAAAGGCAAAAATCGTCACGAGACCATCGTTATAGATCAATCGGGCGACCAGGAATCGGGCCACCTGCCGGAACTGCTTCAGGTCGCGAACGGTCTGGCGCAACTCCCCGAGCACCCCACGGCCCGGCGCGCTCGAGACGCGGGGCGGCTGCTCACGTATCCGCAGGAAGAGCGGCAGGGAGAACAGGCCGAACCACGCCGCCACCAGGAGATTCGCGGCGCGCACGTTCCAGCCGGCCTCGGTGGTCAGCCCGAACCATGGCACCTCCGGCTGCACGAACCCCACGAGCGCGATCGCCATGCACACCATCCCACCGACGTAGCCGAGCCCCCAGCCGTAGCCAGAGATCCGCCCGATCCTGGCCGGCGACGCGATGACCGGGAGGTAGGCATTGTAGAAGACACCGCCGAGTTCGAAGGCGACATTCGCGACGACGAACAGCGTCAGGGCGAGGACCGCATGCCCCCCCCCAGCTGGTGACACGAACGCGAGCGCCACGGTACCGCCCAGGCAGACGAGGGTGCTCGCTAGCAGGGCGCGCTTCCGCCGTCCGGTGCGGTCGGCCAACCCGCCGAGCAGTGGCGAGAGGATGGCGATCAGGATCGCCGAGGCCGCCACCGCACGCGACCACCACGCGATGCCGGTCACCTCGTCGGGTGCCATCGCCTTGGTGAAATAGGTGGCGTAAATGAACGTGACGACGAGCGTGGTGAATGCCGAATTGGCCCAGTCGTAGAACGCCCAGGCCCAGATCGTCTTCGGATCGTCGCGAGGGGTGGTGGCCTGCGGCCTCGGCTGGTCCATCAGGGCTCCTCGACGGCGGGGTATCGCAGCAGGAAGTGCTCAAGGTGTGCGGCCAGATCACGCTGTCGCACCCCAAGCGATGCCACCAAGCTACGCCGAGAGCGGAGCAGCAGGAATCGTCGGGCGTCCTGCCAGGCGCCGCCCCAGCGTTCGCGGATCATCAGCCCCACCACCCCAATGACCGGCAGCCCCACCAGGACGAGTAGCGCCAGTGGCCAGCCGGAATATCGCCAGGCCAGCAACGTCAGTGCCATCATCCAGATCAGGTAGATCGCCGACCCGAGCAGTGCCTTCCAGGTCGACCGGGTGTCCTCGGCCAGATCGAGGCGCCTCGTCACGAATCCGGTGAGGTGATACGGTACCAGAAAAACGAACCAGCTCGCGATGCCGACGCCCAAGGCGAGCGGCAGGAGCAGCGGCAGGTTTCTGATTGCCTTGATGGGTCCGCGCTCCGACCCGGGTCCGGAGGCGAGATCGGCCGGGCGCAGTCCGAGCCGGTCCAGCCGCCGAGCGTGTGTGCCCAGTTCCTCGACGATGGTATCCACCTCGGGATCCGATTTTTCCCGTGCCTGTTCCAGCATGCGAGCGGCCTCCCCGATCCGAAGTACCCGCCCGCCGCCGTCGGGCAGGACCCGCTGTTCGGCCTCCCAGATCCTGACCGCCATCTCGACAGCGGGCTGGTCCTGCCAGGACAGGAGGTTGATCGTCTGGCGCCTGAGTGATGCCTCGATCCGCCCCGTCAGTTCACGGACGGCCTCGACCTCATCGGTGCGGCGCTCCGAGAGATCGGACCACGCGACCGGCTCGCCTCGGAGGACGAGCGCTCGGGACCTGAACGTGTCCTTGGACCGGAAAACGAGCCCGACCGGGACAATGGGAAACGCGCCCCCAATTTGTCGGGCGGCGCCGAGCGCGATCCGTGCCGCGCCAGTCTTGAGCGGGGCGAGCGATGCACCGCTGTGCGAGAGACCCTCAGGAAACAACCCGATCGCATCACCCGCCAAGAGTGCCTCGTGGACCGACTCGAACATCGCGTCGTTCTGGACGGCACCCGTGTCCGCATCCTGGCGCCGGTGGACCGGGATCGCGCCACCGAGCCGAACGAACCAGCCGGTCAACGGGTCATCGAAGAGGGGGGCCTTGGCGAGAAATCGCACCGGACGCCGGGCGGCGGCGAGGACCAACACCGGGTCGAGCAACGAGTTTGGGTGGTTCGCGACAATCAGAAGCGGCCCGCCGGGACTCACGGAGTGGCCGGAGTAGCCGACTCGGTAGTACACGAAGGCCGCGATCCGTGCCAGGGTTGGCAGCAGGCGACCCACGGCGCTCACGGGTGGCCGACCGTCACGGGGCCGACTCCGCCATGGCAGCTCGGAACGCCGGGCTGGCAACCAGCGCCTCTGGGGTCGTCCGGGAGGCGAATCGTTCGCGCACCGTGCCGTCTCGGCCCACCAGGAACTTCGTGAAGTTCCACTTGATCGACCGACTACCCAGGATGCCCCGCTCCTCGTCCTCAAGCCAGGTGAAGAGCGGATGGGCCTCAGCGCCGTTCACCTTGACCTTGGCGAACATCGGGAAGGTGACATCGTAGCTGGTCTGGCAGAAGGAGGCGATCGTCGCCTCGTCGCCCGACTCCTGCGATCCGAACTGGTCACAGGGGAAGCCCAATACCGCCAGCCCCTCGTCCCGGTGGAGGCGGTAGATCGCCTCGAGACCCCGGTATTGTGGCGTGAAGCCGCAACTGCTGGCAACATTCACCACGATCACCACATCACCCCGGAAGTCGGCCAGCCGGAGGGCCTCGCCCGAGATGGTGGTGGCCTCGAAATCGTACAGGGTCTGGGGAGTTCCTGACGCGCGTGGAGATGTCATGTGAGGAATCTCCCTTGGGACACCCCGACCCGCCACCCCCCTGCCCCTTGCCCCTTGCGGGGCCCGGTGGTACCTTGAGTGCACGGTTAGTGTGCCAGAAGACGATCGAGTGTGTTTGACGTCAGGGGCCCAGATATGACTCGGGTCCCTTTTTTCTTGGTGCGACGATCGTGAGCAGCAATGGGCGAGTGCCCCGGCTGTGGCAGGACCCAACTCCGCGGGGCCAATCGCGGAGAACAGTCGGAACAGGCGGCCTTGCCGCTCAACGACACAGCATCAAAGGATAGACCAATGCGTACAACCGGCACCGTGAAGTGGTTCAACGACGCCAAGGGCTTCGGCTTCATCACCCCCGAGAATGGCGAGAAGGATTGTTTCGTCCATCACTCGGCGATCCAGGGCAGCGGCTTCAAGTCGTTGGCCGAGGGCGAGCGGGTGGAGTTCGATATCGTCCAGGGCGCCAAGGGCCCGGCCGCTGAGAGCGTCGTCAAGCTCTAAGCCGTCCGCCTCTTCGGGGGCACACGGAGCACAGCAGCCCGTCCGGCATCACGCCGGGCGGGCTGTTTCGCGCCTGGCAGATTGTGGGCCCGTCGCTCAAGCGACGGCTCGGCCACAGCAGAGGCTGAAGCCTCCCGAGGGTGGAGTCCTCCACTCGGATCAAGGCGGGTTTACCCGCCATTTGTGCCGAGCCCAGGCTTCAGCCTGTGGGCGGCTCTTGAGCTCCCGCATCACGGCGAATCGAACGCGATCCTCGTCCCTACCCCTGTGGCGTCGCCACCGCCATCGGTCGGCTGACCATCCTTGTCAAACGAAGCGTAGTGCACGGTCGACGTGTAGTTGTTTCCATCCACCGCGAGCCTGATGCGCTCCGTGAGCACGCCGTGACCCGCCGGCATCCAGCCACCGACCGCACCAGCACCGTCGGCGGGGCCAGGCGCGCGCGTCTGATAGAACTGATACCGGGTCTCGAACTCGCGAGGGCCAGTCTTCCGCCAGACGCCATAGGCCGGCGGAGAGGAATTCGCGGCCTCGTCGTAGTTCGACGACTCCGTCATCGTGCCACCAGCATTATAGGCATACAAGAATTCGAGGTCGGTGACCCCTGACAGCACACCCTTGTCGAACTGGATCTTCGAGCGCCATGCACCCGTCAGCTCACTGCCCGCTGTGACACCCGCCACGACACCCTGCGCCTGTGGCACCCGCGCGAGTTCACAGCCCGAGAGGGCCGTCAGTGCGAAACACGCCACCAGGGTCATCCGGAGTGGGTAGGTCATGCGATGTCCTTGGTACAGGCCGCTCACCGGTGTGGCAGGTTGGGAATGATCCGCTCGGCGTTGCCCTGATAGAGCTTCCGAAGCACCACGTCCGGCAGATCCATACCATACAGTTTCCAGAATGCGTGATAATCCCGATAGTAGTCGAAGTACTCGTCGGCCGTCTCGAACACGCGCCAGTAGTACGGATATTCCGACGGTTGGAACGAGTCCTTCCCGAACAGGATCCGGTCCTGATATTTCACGAAGAAGTCGTGCGCGTTGCGCGGTTGGCGGCCGAGATCGTACAGGATCGCGCCGACTTCAGCGTTCACGTTGGGATACTTGTCGAACAACCGACCCAGCTTGGCCAAGTCGTCGGCATACCAACCCATGTGCGCGAGAATCCACGTGGTCCGCGGATGCTTCGCGATCATGCGTTCCCGCTCCGCCATCAGCGTCTCGAAAGTCGGAAAGCGCGATCGGTCGTTGAATTGCCGGCTCGGGAACAGCGCCATCTCGAGCCAGCGCTCATTGGTGAAGTCGAGCGGCTCGAAGAACGCCGCCGGATCGGCCGTGTGAATGAACACCGGGACCCCGAGGTCGGCCGCGGTCTCCCAGACGATGTCGAGCTCTGGGTCGTCGAGATGCAGCCGCACGCCGTCGGCACCGCGCGCCGAGAGGCCGAATCCCTTGTTGATCTCGCCGATGCCGACCGCTCCGGCCGCGACATCACGCTTCAGTTGCTCGGCGAGCTTGATACCATCGCCCTTCTGCACAACGCCGAGATCAAGCGTCGTGAAGAAGACGAACCGATCACTCACACCGGCCGTCTTCACCGCGGCGATCTGCCTGGTGAGGCGTTCACCCGATGTCCCATTGGCCTGGACCATCACACCGATGTTGAGCGAGTCCATCGCAGCAAGCACCGTCCGAATCGTGGCGGCATTGTCGAGCCGTGGCGGATGGCCATGCACGTCGACCGCCGGATACTTGGCACGTGGCACGAGGTGCTCGGGCACCACCAGGCGACTCTTCGGATGGTACTGCACGATGGTCGGTGGCGGGATGGTGGGTTGACGGTCCTGCGCGATGAGCGCCAGGGGAGCGACAACCGTCGCAACGAAGAGGGCCATGAGTCGAGACGTCATGCGAATGCGAATCCTCCAGCAAATGGGACGCGGATCAGAAGGCAAGCGACTCTACCCGGAACCCGAGCATGCGCGCGAATTCGCGCTGGCGGACATCGAGGGTCAAGAACTCCATCTCCGCAGGCTGGTCCGTGACGGACAACGCCGTCGCCAGATGCCAGGAATCGGCACCCCGCAAGTAGCCGTGTCCCAGAATCCGATTGAGCTCCGCCCCGAGTCCACGGGTCGTGTGCACCCATTGTATGCCGAGAAACCAGTCCGGGCCGACCTCAACCGACTCTCGGCGAGCGGCCGAGCGCACTTCCGCCTCGAGGAGCGGCGAGGCAAGTACCGCGTCGAACGGGCGAAGTTGTGTGGTGCACCCTGCTCCGGAGGCTTCAGAGAAGACAATTGCAGTGATCACGGAGCTGTCCACATAGGCAAGCTTCACTCGCGATCAGCCAGGAACCGCTCCAACGCCCCCGGCACTGCTTTGCCAGGCCTGAACGCTCGGGGGTCGCTCGGCGCACACTCGGCTGGCGAGATGACACCATCCGCAACCAGTTTGGCCAGACGCTCTTTCAGAGTTGACTTGAGTTTCTCCGTCTCGATCGGCCGCAGTTCCGCAACCGGCTCACCATGAACGGTGATCACGAAGCTGCGACCCTCCCGTACCTGGCGGACGAGGGCCGACAACTTGGCCTTGGCATCGTAGATCGAGTATTCGTCAGGCATGATAGATGGTAATCAGACTAGTCAGACTAGTCAATGACGTTCCGCGAGTCGACACTCGAGCGGTAGGCCTGCGCTATGGCACAGATCACCTGAGCAGGTCATTCCGCGGAACCGCGCAGATTGGGCAGTTGGCCATGGTCGGCTCGACCCCCAAGGTGACGGTCACGGGCCCAAGTGCCACAATCTTCTTCTCTACCGTGTCGTTCACTGCGATGGCAAGCGTGAGTCGACGCCCGATCACCTGACCGCTGAACTGCGCTGGCAGGGATGGACCCACGAGGACGGGATAGGCGCGCAGCACATAGCTGCCATCGACGGTGAACCGGCCATCGGCGTCGAGCGTGACGCCCGGCGGCATGTCACCGAAGGTGCATCCCACATGCACGTGCACTACGGAGTCGGTCACCATGACGGCGGCCTCGTGCGCGCCCCAGGTGCCGAGGGCGAGTTCACCTGGCCCGGGGCCCACCGGCGATGAGGCACAGCCCGCGCTGGCCAGCATGCCGAACAGCAGGGTGAAAGGAATTAGGCGTGAACTGCGAAGGGTCGTACGCATCGTTCCGCTCCAAGGCTTGTCACTGGGAGACCCTGGCCGGACTGCCGCGGTCACTCCGGCCGATAGACCCGTTCGGTGTGTCCGACCAGCTGCCCGGGATAGAAGTACACCGGCCTGAGCTCGCCATTGGTGTAGCGTGCGGCCTGATCGTTGAAGTGCGGTGACGAAGGATCGCCGCTCTCGCCACCCGCCGTCACGGCACGTGCCCGGACACTGTCGCGACCGAACTCGACCACGGCCACGAAACTGTTGCCGCTGGTACCGTACCACCGCTTGGTGTTGGGATATTGCCTAGCACCATACGACGCCAGTGAGCCCCACGTGGCGGAGGCAAACGGCACCGGGATACTTGGCTTGCTGTCATCGAAGTGCGACACGATCTGGTCATCGAGCCGCTGGAATCGGTTGATCTCACCCCACGGTGTCGCCCACTTTCCGAAGTCGGCGGTCAACTCGTCGCTCGCCGCTGTCAGCGCAGCGAGAAGGTCGGCACCGTTCGCGCGTTCGGCGATGAACTGCTCGAAGCCGAGCCCCAAGCGACGTGCCGCACCCATCTGGCGCCGCTGCAATTCGGTGCCCCAGTAGATGGCGAGTGAGGTAGCGACCGACGCGGCCGACCAACGGTAGTCCCACGCTCGCAGCGCCACTACCTGCCTGGCGAGCTTGTCGCGCATCGGGTCACTGGCCGGAAGACCGTCATAGGCCCGGATCAGCGCCGGCATCATGATCCCGAACGCCGGCAGGTAACTATCGAACGCGGTGTTGCGGAGCGAGGTCATCGTGACTCCGCCCAAGTCGGGCAGCAGGCCGAGTAGATGGAGGCCCCGCATGCTCTCGGCATCACCACGTTCGACATAGCTCGGAAACGCCGAGCGGACGGGACTGTCCGCACCGGCCGTGGACCAGGGCCAGTTATTGACGTTGTAGGCCCACCCCGACGCCGGATTGATCGCGTTGGGCGTCTCCTCGAGCGAAAGCACGCCGCGCCAATCAGTCGCCGACACGCTGCCATCGACCGGACGACTCCAGTCGAAAGTGGTGTCTCGTCGCGGGATGAAGTTTGAATGCAGGTAGGCGATGTTCCCCTCGGCATCGGCGAACAGGGTGTTGTTCGACGAGTTTGTGTGCAGCTCCATCACCTTCAAGTACTCGGCGAGGTTCTTCGCCTTGGTCCGGTCGTACGACTGCATCAGCGCATGCATCGGATCGTTCATCAGTGCCGTGGTCACCCACTTGCCGTCGGTCGACCGCACCACCGGACCGTGCTGCGTGAAGTACGCCGTGAACCGGCGTGTCGCCATCTGATCACCCGACCGATAGGGGACGGCAATCTCACGCCTCGCCATCGGGTGCCAGATACCGTCATGCCGGTACATCCATCGTCCATCCCGCTGCTCGACCGTCTCGAGGTACTCGTCGATGTTGTCGACGCCGCTCGAGGTGTGCATCCAAC